>NZ_LIAC01000004.1:0-359402 GCF_002210235.1 Flavobacterium sp. NLM | reverse complement strand
CCTAATATTTCGGCAATTGCCTGAAGTTTTTCATCATCAATTGTTTCGCTGTTTTCAATAATCGAAATAGCTTGTTGATTTGTGCCCAAAGCTTGTGCCAAAGCTTCCTGCTTCATATCGCGAAGTTCACGAATACGGCTTATTTTTCGCCCTATATGATTTGGTTTTGTTAGTGTGCTCATAATTCAAAGATAATAATTAAGTCTACAAACATTCAACTGTAAAAAACAAATTTAAAATGTGCAATACAGGCTTATTAATAAACATAAAACAAAAATACAATTTTTCGGACAAGTAAAGACTTTATTTTATTTTTGAAATTTGGAGTTTGAAACTCGAAACAATCTTGTCATTTCGACCGAAGGGAGAAATCGCACTAGAAATTCGACAAAGATTGGCGATTCTCTTTGTAGATTCCCGAGTGCGATTTCTCCCTTTGGTCGAAATGACAATACTTTGCGTTTATTTCTGAATGAATAAAAATATAACCTGTGTAAACCTCAGTTTGGAATTTGGAATTTAAAAAATTGGAATTTTTGAGCATAAAAAAAACCATCACAATCTGTGATGGTTTTTTTGAGCCGATAGAGGGACTCGAACCCACGACCTGCTGATTACAAATCAGCTGCTCTAGCCAGCTGAGCTACATCGGCCTATTTTTTATTACGGGTGCAAAGATAAAATTGTTTTTTATATTTCCAAAAATAATTTCACACCTCTCTCTATAATTAAAAAAACCATCACATTTCTGTGATGGTTTTCCGTTGAGCCGATAGAGGGACTCGAACCCACGACCTGCTGATTACAAATCAGCTGCTCTAGCCAGCTGAGCTACATCGGCCTCATTACGGGTGCAAATATAAAGCGGTTTTTCGTTTTCCCAAAATAAATTTGCACTTTTTTACACTTTTTTTTGCTTACAATGCGTTGATTTTTTCAATCAATTGATTAGCAGTTTGTTCTAATTCAACATTGATTTGTTTGAAGTGTGCTTTTTTATTTTCAACGTTTTTAGCGTTAACTTTTGTAATCAAAGTATCAAATGCAGCGATAGCTTCATCGATTAAAGCATTCGTTTCCGGAGTAGGATTTCCTGTTGTAGACATCTCAAACAAATAAACTGCCTCAATAATATCTCCTAATACAAAATTGATGTCTTTCTTTAAATTCTTAACGTTTGCCATTTTTATTATAATTTTAATTTGCGTCTGCAAAAATACACATAATCTTTAGATTAAGTGCTATGAAATGTAAATTTCTAAAATTGAAGCTTTTCCGTTTAAATTAAATGCATTTATCGCAGCTGGAACTAAAACAGTATCTCCTTTTATATAAGTATGTTTAAATCCGTCGTATTCGATTTCAAAACTTCCTTCAATACACATATAAACCGTAAATGTTTCGCCAGATTTTGAAACTTCTACTTTATCTTCTAACGGAATAAGGTTTGTTGTGAAATAAGGACAATCAACAACTACGTTTGATGTATTTGCTTTTGTATCGTATTTCTTTTGTGTATCAACTTTATTGTAGTTAATTGCATCAAGTGCCAAATCTACATGAAGTTCTCTTTTATTTCCCTGAGCATCTACACGATCAAAATCGTATAAACGATACGTAATATCAGATGTCTGCTGAATTTCGGCAACCACTAAACCGGCACCAATAGCGTGAACAGTTCCTGTTTCTAAAAAGAAAACGTCTCCGGCTTTTGCCTTTACACCATCTAAAATAGAAACTAAAGTATTATCATGTAAATGTTTTAAATATTCCTCTTTACTGGAGTTTTCTTTAAAACCAACAATAATTCTGGAATCAGTATCAGCCTGCATTACGTACCACATTTCGGTTTTACCAAATGAATTGTGACGTTCTTTTGCTAATTTATCGTTAGGATGAACCTGAATCGAAAGATCTTCGCGTGCATCTAAATATTTAAAAAGTAATGGAAATTGTTTTCCGAAACGCTCGTAAACTCTTGTTCCTAAAATTTCATTTGGAGTTTCATCAATAAGCTCCATTAACGATTTTCCTTTTAAGTCTCCGTTAGCAACAGTACTTACATCGCCTTCGACTGTAGATAATTCCCAGCTTTCACCGGTAATTTTAGAAGTGATTGGTTTGTTTAATAATGTTTTTAATTTCTCTCCACCCCAGATTCTTTCTTTAAGGATTGGTTCAAATTGAAGCGGATATAATTTTTCTGGTTTCATAATTTTTTAAGTTTTTCGGCTAATATTATTATTAATTAAACAATGATGTAATACTATTTTCTAAATCTACAATACTAATTCTTTTATTATTTCCAGCGCTTTCGGAATATGTTTTGCGGCATTCATACTGTCAAAAATATAAATAACCACTCCGTTTCTGTCAATAATAAAAGTTACTCTTCCCGGCAAAAGTCCGAACAGATTATTTTTCACACCAAAAAGCTGTCTCAATCTTTTATCCTGATCAGAAAGCAAAATGAATGGCAGATTATGTTTATTAGCAAATTTATGATGCGATTTTACACTATCGGCACTTATACCAATTACTTCTGCACCTAATGCTGAAAAATCTTCGTATTGATCTCTAAAGCTGCAAGCTTCTGTTGTACAGCCTGGTGTATTATCTTTTGGGTAAAAATAAATCACTAAAGGTTTTCGTCCTAAAACACTTTTGCTCTCAAAAACTTCTCCGTGACTATCTTTTGCAGTAAAATTCGGAACTATATCTCCTATTTTTAATGACATTTATTATTCTCCTTTATAAGTTACAAAATTGCGGTCTGTTTCATAAAGCACGATTTCTAAATCAAAATCGGGCTGAATTCTTTTTCTAATTTTATTCCATATCACAACCGCAATATTTTCTGCAGTTGGATTCAAATCCTGAAATTCCGGAACGTCCAGATTCAGGTTTTTGTGATCAAACGGAATTTCTACTTCTTCCAGTATAATATCCGCTAATACTTTCACATCTAAAACAAAACCAGTTTCCGGGTCAATTTTTCCTGTAACACTTACTGTTAAACCATAATTATGACCATGAAAATTGGGATTATTGCATTTTCCAAAAACGGCATTGTTTTTTTCTAATGACCAATCTTTCCTATGCAATCGATGTGCAGCATTAAAATGCGCTTTTCTTGATATGGTTACTCTCATTTAGGTCTTTGGTTGGTTTGGTTATAATTTATGGTCTTCGAGATAATGATCAAATTCATCAAAAATTATCTTAAACCATACGGTATAAATTTCGGGCTGTTTTTCAATATCTGCTTTAACATCTTCAATGCTCATCCATTTCCAGTCTTCTACTTCATCCGGATTTATATTAGGTTCTTCATTATAATAGCCAATCATAACGTGATCTAATTCATGCTCTGTTAAACCATTATCAAAAGGAGCTTTATAAATAAAATGAAACAGCTCTTTTAACTCTGCTTTAAAACCCATTTCTTCAAACAATCTTCGGCTTCCTGCCTCAATGTTCGTTTCACCTTCGCGTTGATGACTGCAGCAAGTATTTGTCCACAGTAAAGGAGAATGGTATTTATGATGAGCACGCTGCTGCAGCATAATTTCATTTTTGTTGTTTAAAATAAAAACCGAAAAGGCACGGTGCAAAACTGCTTTTTCATGTGCTTCTAATTTTGGCATTAAGCCAATTTGTTCATCGTTTTGATTAACTAATATTACGTTTTCTTCTGTCATAAGGCGTATTGATAAAACAAAAATACGAAAAAAGAAATGGCTATAAAATCCTGGAAAACATTGTGAAAAGTTTAACTACTGATTACTTTTTATAATATTTTGATTTACAACAATCTATGCTTTATTTCAGAACAAAAATCCACTAAAAATAAGATATAAAAACTACAGCTGTTTGTTTTACGTAAATAATAAAAAGTTAAAACATACTTAAATATATCTGAATTGTAATTTAGGCGACATTTCTAAGCAAAATCTCATCGTATCTTTGAAATTCAGATAAATGATCCAAAAATTTATGAAATCGAAAAACTTAATTTTTAGCCTTTGCTTTTTAATTCCGCTCTTTATTTTACAGGCATGCGGACAAAACACAAAAAAAGAACCTGCAAAAATGGTTACTATGGAAAACAAAATAAGTAAACCCGGAAATCCTTATTATTCAAACACCGATACGACAAAACTAAATGTAAGCAACGCCGAATGGAAAAAGGTTTTGCCCGAAGATGTGTATGCCGTAATGCGTGAGGCTGATACCGAAAGGCCTTTTACCGGAAAATACTGGAACACGGATGAAAAAGGAACTTACTACTGCGCTTCTTGCGGAAACTTACTTTTTAGATCGACTGCTAAATTTTCGAGCAGCTGCGGATGGCCTAGTTTTTTTGAACAAGACAACAAAAAAAGCGTCGTTTATAAAAATGATAATTCACTTGGAATGGAAAGAATCGAAGCGCTTTGCGGACGCTGCGGCGGACATTTAGGCCACTTGTTTGATGACGGCCCGGAACCAACCGGAAAACGTTACTGCATGAATTCGATTGCTCTTGATTTTATTCCTGATAATAAATAATATACAAATGAAAAATATACTTTTAATCTGCCTTTTTGCTTTATCAATAAGCGGTTTTTCACAAAATAAAAAACCAGATTACGAAACTATTACACTTGGCGGAGGATGCTATTGGTGCGTTGAAGCTGTTTACGAAAATCTGGACGGAGTAAAATCTGTTGTTTCGGGATTTTCTGGAGGAAAAACTGTAAATCCATCTTACGAGGAAGTCTGTACGGGAGAAACCGGTCACGCCGAAGTTGTACAAATTACGTATGACAAAAACGTAACAGATCTTAATGAAATCTTTAAAGTCTTTTTTACTGTTCACGACCCAACAACATTAAACCGTCAGGGCGCTGATGTTGGAACGCAGTACCGTTCTGTAATTTTCTACAAAAATGCCGAACAGAAAAAAGCTGCCGAAAGCATTATTGCCGAATTAAACAAAGCAAAAGTGTACAGTAATCCGGTTGTGACAAAAATCGAACCTTTTAAAGCTTTTTATAAAGCCGAAGATTATCATCAAAATTATTATGCAAACAATAAAAATCAGCCGTATTGCAGAATGGTGATTCAGCCGAAAATAGAAAAATTTGAAAAAATTTTTAAAGACAAACTGAAAAAGAAACAAAACAACAGCTAATAAAAAAGGGGAAATGAATCATTTCCCCTTTTCTTATATTATAGATTTTAAAACTATTGTTTAGCCACTTTTTTAAATCGCATTACCGGAATTTTGTCCTGAATTAAATTTAGTTTTCCATCTTTATCAATAGAATAGCTTGTAACATTTTTAATTTGTTTTAAAAATTGCTGTTCTCCGCCGCCTTCACAAAACATCATTGTAGTCGGTCCCGCTTCTCCAAAAGTTAAAGATTTTCCGTTTAAAGTATATGGTGCGCTGTAACCGTTACATCCGTTATTTCCATAAACCCTTTTTTCTTTTTCATCAAAAGTAAGCTGCGGTTTTTTATTTGGATACAATCCCTCAAAAGCAATTCTTGGCCCCGAAATATATTCTAATTCCCAAGTTGTATCATAAATATTGGCAGTGCCTTTTGTATCTTTTGATGCCATACACGAAGTTATTAATAAGGTTAAAACCGATACGATTGCAATAGTATACTTTTTCATAAAATTTACTTTTTAAAAATTAATATATTTTGTTTTTTGAAGATTAAAATTATCCTGCAATATCACTTTCTCAATATTCATGCCTTGTTAGAAACTTTGGCTAAAAAAAATTTATTTTACTATCCGCCAAATTGTAATATTCTGATCTCTAATTTACGCCATTTTATTTAAAACATTATTAACCAAACTCTTAAATTATAATAGGTGATTCTATTTTTTTCGTAATTTGCATCATTCAAAAAACCAAAAATCATCAATAAAAAATCAAAAAAATGAAGCGATTTCTTTTATTCTTTGCCTTTTTAATTAGTGCATTCCAAATTCAGGCACAAGAAAACCTTCCAACAGATTATCTTTCGAAAGAATTTCACAAAGGCCGCCGCGAAGCTTTTAGAAACCTAATGCCGGCTAATTCAGTAGCTGTAGTTTTTTCTTATCCGGAAAGAGTTTTTTCAAAAGACGTTAATTACAATTACCACGCAAATCCAGATATGTATTATCTGGCAGGCTATAAAGAACCAGATGCCGTTTTATTGATTTTTAAAGAAGAACAGGGAACTGAAAAATACAATGAAGTACTGTTTGTGAGAGAACGAAATGCCAACAGAGAAATGTGGACAGGAAGACGTTTAGGAGTTGAAGGTGCAAAATCTAAATTAGGTTTTACAACCGTTTACAACGGAAAAGATTTCAACGATTTTGCTATTGATTTTAAAAAATTCGACAAAATCATTTACGACAATATTCCAACAGATGTTGAAAGCAGTAAAAATATCGACAACTTATATTCCCTATTACAATCTTTCAAAACTAAAGCCGGAATTGAAAAAGAAAATGAAGCTTCTGTAACATTGTTTACTAACATTACCAATTCACTTCGCGAAATAAAAACTCCCGAAGAAATAGTATTAATGCGCAAAACAGTAAAACTTTCATGTGTTGCGCATAACGAAGTTATGAAAGCAGTTGGTCCGGATATGAGCGAAAACGAAGCCGACGGAATTCACGCTTACATTCACAGAAAATATGGTGCTGAAGACGAAGGTTATCCGCCAATTGTTGGTGCCGGAGCAAACGGATGTATTTTACATTACGGAGAAAATAATGCAGTAAAAATCGACAATCAATTATTATTAATGGATGTTGGCTCTGAATATCACGGTTATTCTGCCGATGTTACCAGAACAATTCCCGCAAACGGAAAATTTACCGAAGAGCAAAAAGCAATTTATCAAATCGTTTACGATGCTCAGGAAGAAGTTTTTAAACTTTGTAAAGAAGGAACTCCAATTCAGGATTTAACTAAAAGATCCAGAGAAGTCGTAGCAGCTGGATTAATTAAGTTAGGCATTATTACAGATCCTAAAGATGCCAGAATTTATTATCCGCACGGTTGTTCTCACTTTCTTGGTTTAGACGTTCATGACAAAGGAAATTACAGCGGAACGCTGAAAGAAAATATGATTTTAACTGTTGAACCTGGAATTTATATTCCGGCAAACAGCAAATGTGATAAAAAATGGTGGAATATTGGTGTTCGCATCGAAGATGATATTTTAATCAAAAAAGATTCCTACGAAAATCTTTCTGCAGAATCTCCAAGAAAATGGCAAGATGTTGAAGCTTTAGCCAAACAAAAAAGCACTTTTAATGAAATGAAATTTCCTAAGATATAAATTTGGTTTTTGCCACAGATTAAAAGGATTATAAGGATTTTTTGAAAGTTTAAAACTTAAAAATATAATCTGTGAAAATCTTTTTAATCTGTGGCTAAAAAAACATTTCCAAAGCCTCATTTAAAAAATTAAATGAGGCTTTTAATTTGAATTTTGGCGTACTTTTGTAGTCCTAAAAATTTAAAAAATGAAAGCACTTACCTTCTCCACTTTTGGAGATTCAAATGTTTTAGAATATATCGAAATCCCTAATCCGCAATTAAAAAACGATGAAATTTTAGTCGAGATGAAAGCCATCGGATTAAATTTTGCTGACGTTTACAGACGAAAAGGAAATTATCATTTAAAAGGAAATCCGCCTTTTATCGCCGGTTACGAAGGCGCAGGAATTGTTGTAGATGCTAATAATCATCCTGAATATAAAGTGGGTGATCGTGTGGCTTTTGCCGATGCTCCTTTTGCCAATGCAGAATTGGTTGCCGTAAATATAAATCACGTGCTGCCTTTACCTGAAAATATTTCGTTTGAAACCGCGGCTTCTGTTTTATTACAAGGTTTAACAGCACATTATTTAGCTACAGACAGTCATAAAACTACAAAAGGCGAAACGGTTTTAATTCACGCAGTTGCCGGCGGCGTTGGGCAAATTCTAACCCAAATCAGTAAACTTCTTGGAGCAACGGTTATTGGTTTAACCTCATCTGCCGAAAAAGCAAAAGTTGGTTTTAATCAGGGCGCAGATCATGTTTTTCTTTATAATGACGATTGGAAATCACAGGTTTTTAAAGTTGCTTCAAATGGTGTTGATGCTGTTTACGACAGTATTGGAAGCACTTTAAAGGAAAGTTTTGAAGTCACAAAAGAATGCGGCCAAGTTGTTTTCTTCGGAATGGCGGGCGGCGATCCTGAACCTGTAGATCCAAGAATGTTAATGGATGGTTCTAAAACTTTAACCGGCGGTGATTTATGGAGTTATTTAAATTCTAAAGAAGAAAGAATTAAACGTGCATCTCAATTATTCAATTGGATTACTGAAGGAAAAATTAAACTTTCTGAACCAACTTCTTTTAAATTATCAGAAGGAAAACTGGCACATGATTTCCTGGAAAGTAGAAAAAGTACCGGGAAAATTATTTTGATTCCGTAAATAATAATCTGGGCGTGCCATCAATATAAAAAGGGGCTGACTATGCAATCGCTTAGTCGCCCCTTTTTATATTGCTGTCGGGCTATCCGCGCTACTTCGGTAGCCTGCTCCTATCCCTCACGCGAAAACCTGTTTTGTATATAACAAAATGTATAGTCCCTACGGGACATTTGAAATCCTTTGAAATATCTTTTTCTACCGATATTTAACTCCTAGCGGAGTTGTGATTAAAAAGAATAAATTATCAGGATAATATCTCGTAGAGATTTCATATCGGTAACAAAAAAGAAAACACACTGCACATTTGTCCCGTAGGGACTACACAAATCACATCACCGAATAATTAATCAAGTTCTACAACTTATCAATCTCAATTTTCGTCAATTCAGATAATTCTAAAATCCTGCCAACATCTTCTTTATTAGCAACAAAGAACAAATAATTATCACCATTTGTATTATAACTCATCAATTCAAAACCACGCTTTTCTAATGCCGATTGAATGTATGGAAACAAATCATGGCTATAAGTCTCTTCTGGATATTCAAAATTCAAATCTTCACCAATCATTTCAGAAATGAAATACTCAGCATCTTCGGGATCAAATTTCCAGTCGCTGTTCCAGGCATTTATGTTTTCGAAGAAATCAAAATGTCCTTCAACAATGGTGTGATATTCACTAGAATCTTTTTGGTAATTTTTGAAAAGTTTTTTTGATAACTTTTTAAGTTCTTTATCTTCGATATTTTCTCTTGAAACTAATTTGACAAACTCTTCAAACGTTTTTATTGTAACTTCTTCATTCTCTATTAAATTTTCTGATGAAGGAAGTTCAATACTTTGCGGAATTTCTATATTTAAATACTGGCAGATTCCCTGCAATACTATTTTTAAATTTTTAACTCCAATTTCCTGACTTTCATTCTTTGGATTATTAAAATCTAAAAGCTCACTTTCCAGCAAACCTTTTGTATAATCGAAGAAATGGGTTCCTGAATACAGAATTTTAAAATCATTGATTTCTAAACTATTCGTACCGCAAAAAAAGATAATGAAATTTTTTATGGAACGTTTAAAGAACTTTTTTTCATCAGAAGTAGGCTCAGAATAAAACTGAATGTGTATAAAATCATACTCTAATCCTTCCTGAATCATTTCTTCAGAAAGAACACCAATATTCATTTTTTTATAAAGTTCATTTAAAACCTCATAAGAATTATTGAAACCTGCTTTTTTAATTTCCAATTGGGCCTCTTCATGATCTAATGAACCGGGAAAATAAAATAGATTAACGGAGACATTATCCTGAATTCCTTTTACTTTAAATTCAAGATTGGATTTTTCATTATATAAATAAGAATAAATTGGATCTATAACATCAAAAGAAATAATCGATTTTGGATCGTTATTTCTATTAAATAGATTGGAGAAAAAGTTTTTCATTGGGCATATAATTATTAAAACTAAATATATTACAAATTTTAATAATTAGAAAGCCAAATGACATGTTACTTCAAAGATTCAGCAATCATCAAAGCACATTTTTCACCATCAATTGCTGCAGAAATAATTCCTCCCGCATAACCCGCTCCTTCTCCACACGGATATAATCCTTTTATCTGCAAATGCTCTAAAGTATAAGCATCTCTCGGAATTCTAACCGGTGACGAAGTTCTGCTTTCTGGCGCATGTAAAATGGCTTCGTTGGTTAAATATCCACGCATTGATTTACCAAATTCCTTGAAACCTTCACGTAAAATCTGCGATAAAAATCCTGGAAAAACCTGCCCCATTTCAACCGAAGTTGTTCCCGGAACATAAGACGTTTTTGGAATATCTGCCGAAACTTTATTTTGGGTAAAATCGATCATTCTTTGTGCGGGAACTTTTTGAGTTTGTCCAGCCAAATGCCAAGCTTTTTGTTCGATACTTTTTTGGAATTCAACTCCCGCCAAAGCACCAAATTTTGCAAAAGGTTTAAAATCCTCTAATTTCAACTCAATCACAATTCCGGAATTTGCCGTTGCCTGATCACGTTTAGATGGCGACCAGCCGTTTGTAACCACTTCACCCGGACTTGTCGCGCAAGGCGCAATTACACCTCCCGGACACATACAGAATGAATACATTCCGCGTCCGTTTACTTGTTTTACAATTGAATAGGGTGCTGGCGGCAAATGTTCGCCACGATAATCACAACTGTATTGAATACTGTCGATTAATTCCTGCGAATGTTCTGCACGGACTCCCAATGCAAAAGGTTTGGCTTCGATTAAAATTTTCTTTTTATCCAGTAATTCAAAAATATCACGAGCCGAATGTCCAGTAGCTAAAATCAATTTATTAGCCAGAATCTTATCTCCGTTTTGAGTTACGATTCCTTCAACTTCATTATTCTTCACCAAAATATCAGTAACTCTTGTATCAAACAAAACCTGACCACCAAACTCAATAATTTTATTTCGAATATCTTCAATAATTTTTGGAAGTTTATTAGTTCCAATATGTGGATGTGCTTCAACCAAAATATCTTCTGAAGCTCCAAAAGCTACTAAAAGTTCTAAAATTCGGGTTACATCGCCGCGTTTTTTAGAACGAGTATATAATTTTCCGTCAGAATACGTCCCGGCTCCGCCTTCTCCAAAACAATAATTAGAATCTTCGTTTACAATATGTTCACGATTAATTGCTTTTAAATCACGTCGGCGTCCGCGAACATCTTTTCCGCGTTCAATTACAATAGGCTTTAAGCCTAATTCAATTAATTGTAAAGCAGCAAAAAGTCCGGCCGGACCTGCGCCAACAACAATAACTTCCTGCGCAGAAGAAACATCTTTATAAACAGGAAGTTCGATTTTAGTTTCCTGAAAAGCTTCTCCTTTTAAATATATAATAACTTTCAAATTGATTTTAATCGCTTTTTGGCGCGCATCAATCGAACGCTTTAAAATGGTTGTATGCTGAATTTCCTGCGGAGACACTTTTATTTGTTTGGACAAATAATCTTTAAGCAGCGATTCGTTTGCTGCAATTTCCGGCGTTACCTGAAGTAAAAGTTCTCTTGGCATTGTATCTTTTTTATTCTATTAGCTTTTCTTTCTATGAAAAGAAGATGCAAAAGTACTATTTTGAAATGAGATTTTATCAATTGTAAAATTTGCCCACAGATTTACGCAGATATAAACAGATTTTATACTTAACATTTTTGTGATCTTTGTTCTTTTTTAGCCACAGATTATTTGGATTAAAAAGATTTTTATCAACAGCGATTAGACGCACTGCAGTGCGTCTCTACAGAAAAAAAACTCAGAACCTTAGTATCGAACCTTTTTTTCAAACTAACCTTTGTACCTTTGCTCCTTTGAACCTTTGCACCTATAAAAAAATGTCTAGAAAAATAAAACTGATTTGGGATTTCCGTGGTCCGGTTGCTGCAAAAACTGCAGAACATCATGAAATTCATCTGAAAGAATATATCGCAATCGAAAAATTACCTTTAAATATTACGGGTTTTACAATCATAAACGAAATGCAGGCAATCGCTTTTATGGTTGTAACTGATGAAAATATGATTCAGGTAAGAGATGCTTTGAAACCGCATCGTGGGGAAGTTTATACTGAGTAAAATTCCAAACTTGAAGAAATTCCAATAAAAAAATTCCAAATTCCAATTGCTTCGACTGCTTGGAATTTGGAATTTATATTTTTTAATATTCTATTATTTTTGGAATTTGGAATTTCAAAAATTGGAATTTAATTAGCGACCTCACTAATAAACTTAATACGCATTAATCGCAATTCGTCAATATCATAATCACCGTCAAATTCTTTTAAAGCGTCTTCGATTTTATCTGATTCTGATTCCATGAAATAATCGTGGATTTCTTCCTGCTGATCGTCGTCGAGCATATCATCAATCCAGTATTTGATATTTAATTTTGTTCCAGAATATACGATTTGCTCCATTTCTTTGATTAAAGCGTCCATCGTTAATCCTTTAGCGGAAGCGATATCACTTAATGGAAGTTTTCTATCGATATTTTGAATGATGTATAATTTATTGGCAGAGTTTACTCCGGTAGATTTTACAACTAAATCGTCTGGACGAATGATATCGTTGTCTTCAACATATCTGCTGATAAGCGTGACGAATTCACCGCCATATTTTTTAGCTTTTCCTTCACCAACACCATGAATGTTATATAATTCTTGTAATGTTATAGGGTATTTTAAAGCCATATCTTCAAGAGAAGGGTCCTGAAAAACAACAAATGGAGGAACGCCTAATTTTTTGGCTACTTTTTTACGAAGTTCACGAAGCATTCCCATTAAAACTTCATCTGCAGTTCCAGTTGATTTTGCTGATGCCACTATTGCTTCGTCATCGGCTTCACTGTATTCGTGATCTTCAGACATCATAAATGAAACTGGTTTTTTGATAAAATCTAACCCTTCTTGTGTAATTTTGATCACACCGTATGTTTCGATATCTTTTGATAAATATCCGGTTACGAGAACTTGTCTCAATAATGCCATCCAATATTTTTCGTCGTGGTCTGAACCTGAACCAAAATAAGGCTGAATATCTGTTTTGTGTGCTTTAATGACCGCATTGATTCGGCCAATTAAAGTAAACACAATTTCTTTTGACTTATAGATATGTTTGGTGTCGCGAACAATTTCAAGTAATTTGACCACTTGTTCTTTGGCCTCAATTTTATTTTTTGGATTACGAACGTTATCGTCCATATCTGCACCTTCTCCGGTTTCGCTGTCGAATTCTTCTCCAAAATAATGCAGAAGGAATTTTCTACGTGACATTGAGGTTTCGGCGTAAGCCACCACTTCCTGCAAAAGTGCAAAACCAATTTCCTGTTCTGCAACTGGTTTTCCAGACATGAATTTCTCCAGTTTTTCTACATCTTTATAAGAGTAATAAGCTAAGCAATGTCCTTCTCCTCCGTCACGGCCGGCACGACCCGTTTCCTGATAGTAACTTTCTAATGATTTTGGAATATCGTGATGAATTACAAAACGAACGTCTGGTTTATCGATTCCCATCCCGAAAGCGATTGTTGCCACAACGACATCAACATCTTCCATAAGGAACATATCCTGATGTTTTGCTCTCGTTTTGGCATCTAAACCTGCGTGATAAGGAACCGCGCTGATTCCGTTTACTTGTAAAACTTCGGCAATCGATTCTACTTTTTTACGGCTTAAGCAGTAAATAATTCCAGATTTGCCTTTATGTTGTTTGATAAACCGAATAATATCTGATTCGATATTTTTGGTTTTGGTACGTACTTCGTAATATAAATTTGGTCTGTTAAATGATGCTTTAAAAGTATTTGCATCAGACATGTCCAGATTTTTAAGAATATCTTCCTGAACTTTTGGGGTTGCAGTAGCGGTAAGACCAATAATTGGCACTTTACCTAATTGTTTAATAATACTTCTGAGATTTCTGTATTCCGGCCTAAAATCATGTCCCCATTCTGAAATACAGTGTGCTTCATCAATCGCAACAAAAGAAATAGGCACACTTTGCAAAAAGGCTACATATTCTTCTTTCGTTAAAGATTCGGGAGCAACATACAAGAGTTTGGTTAAACCAGAACTAATGTCTTTTTTTACTTGTGCAATTTCTGTTTTGGTAAGAGAGGAATTCAGCACATGCGCAATTCCGGTTTCTGAAGAAAGGCTTCGAATCGCATCTACCTGATTTTTCATCAAAGCAATTAAAGGAGAAACAACAATAGCTGTTCCGTCCTGAATTAAAGCGGGTAATTGATAACAAAGAGACTTACCGCCGCCCGTAGGCATAATTACGAAAGTATTCGTTTTACCTAAAATACTCGTAATGACTTGCTCCTGCAAGCCTTTAAATTGGCTAAAGCCGAAATACTTCTTTAATTCCTTGTGTATTTCAATTTCGTTTGAATTCATTCTTTATTTAAATGGATATTTTTGTATAAATTTGCAACACATAAAGATACAACTTTCTTTTATACATACAAATTTTAAATATTCTGTTTTGATCTCAAAAGAAAATATACTGGCAATCGCCAAAAAAACCATACTCTCTGAAAGTGAAGCAATTATAAAATTAATTGATTTTCTGGACGAAAATTTCTTCGAAGCAACACAACGTATTTACGAAACTAAAGGCCGATTGATCGTTACCGGTATAGGAAAAAGCGCCATAATTGCTCAAAAAATGGTGGCTACTTTTAACTCTACCGGAACACCTTCAATGTTTTTGCATGCTGCAGAAGCAATTCACGGTGATTTAGGGATGATACAAAATGACGATATCATTATCTGTATTTCAAAAAGCGGTAACAGTCCGGAGATCAAAGTTTTGGTTCCGTTATTAAAACGTTTTGGGAATACCTTAATTGCTATTACCGGAAATGTAACTTCATTCCTGGCTAAAGGTTCTGATTATGTTTTAAACACTACGGTTGACACAGAAGCCTGCCCTATAAATTTAGCACCAACAAACAGCACAACAGCACAACTTGTAATGGGCGACGCTCTGGCAGTTTGTTTAATGGAAATGCGCGATTTTAAACCAGAGGATTTTGCAGTTTATCATCCGGGTGGTGCTTTAGGGAAAAAACTTTTGCTTCGTGTAAAAGATATGATCGAGCATTCGTTAAAACCAGCTGTTTCTCCAGATACTTCAATCAAAAAAGCAATTTTCGAAATTTCTGAAAAAAGGCTTGGTGTGACTGCGGTTATTGAAGACAATAAAATTGTTGGAATTATTACGGATGGAGACATCCGAAGAATGCTAAATGACGTAGATACTATTGCGGATTTAACTGCAAGAGATATTATGTCTAAAAATCCTAAATTAGTGTCTTCAGAAACTATGGCAGTTGATGCCTTAAATATATTAGAAGATTTTTCTATTACACAGCTTATCGTGGCTGACAACGGCGAGTACAAAGGAGTATTACATTTACATGACATTTTAAAAGAAGGAATCGTATAATGGCAAAGAAAAACCTTGGCGAGATGTCATTTTTAGACCATCTTGAAGAACTAAGATGGTTATTAGTTAGAAGTACAATTGCAATATGCGTTATGGCATTTGTTACTTATTTTATCAGTGATTATTTATTTGATCAAATTATTTTAGGTCCTACAAGACCTAGTTTTTTTACTTATGTCTGGTTTTGTGATTTATCACATCAATTAGGTTTTGCAGATAGTATCTGCATTACCAAACTTAATTTCATTATTCAAAATACTGAAATGGAAGGACAGGTAAATATATTTGTCTGGATGTGTCTTTTGGCTGGATTTATTTTAAGTTTCCCTTATATTTTATGGGAACTTTGGAAATTTATCAGCCCTGCACTTTATGAGAAAGAAAGAAAAAATGCTAAAGTGTTTATATTCACTTCTTCACTTCTTTTCTTTTTAGGAGTAATATTTGGTTATTATGTCGTAATACCAATGTCTGTAAATTTCGTTGCCACTTTCTCAATCAGTGAAATGGTAATCAACCAATTTACTTTAGACTCTTATATGGGAATGGTAAAAACGAGTATTTTGGCAAGTGGTTTGTTTTTTGAACTGCCTATTATCATTTATTTCTTAACTAAATTAGGATTAGTAACTCCTGATTTTTTAAGAAAATATTGGAAGTATGCTGTTGTAATTATCTTAATTATTGCTGCAATTGTGACTCCGCCAGATGTGGTGAGCCAAACTATTGTAGCGATACCAATGTTACTTATTTACGAAGTAAGTATTCTGATTTCAAGGATTGTTTATAGAAATAAATTAAAAGAAAATAATGTCTGAATTAATTCAAGAATTTAACGACTATCGTTCTAAAATGAACGAAAAATTATTAGCTGACAATAATAAAATTGTAAAGCGAATTTTTAATCTTGACACTAATGCTTATGCAGAAGGAGCTCTTGATGTTAAAACAAAAGAACTTTTAGGCTTAGTTGCATCGACTGTTTTGCGTTGTGACGACTGTGTAAAATACCATTTAGAAACGAGTTATAAGGAAGGTGTTTCTAAAGAAGAAATGATGGAAGCAATGGGAATCGCAACTCTTGTTGGAGGAACAATTGTAATTCCGCATTTAAGAAGAGCTTACGAATTCTGGGAAGCTTTAGAAGAACAAGGCAAATAAGATAATTAGTCAATTAGATAATTTCTTGACAATATGTTAATTCATTTATTCTATTGATTTATTTTCCTTTATTTTGCCCATTGGAGATACAATTATCTCATTATCAAATTGACACATTATCTAATTAAAACAAATGAAGCTAAGAGCCGATAATTTAATAAAAACTTACAAAGGCCGAAGTGTTGTAAAAGGAATTTCTGTTGAAGTAAATCAGGGAGAAATCGTTGGACTTTTGGGGCCAAATGGTGCCGGAAAAACAACTTCTTTTTATATGATCGTAGGATTGGTAAAACCAAATTCAGGAAACATTTATCTTGATGATTTAAATATTACCGATTATCCTATGTACAAACGTGCACAGCAAGGAATTGGTTATTTGGCACAGGAAGCTTCTGTTTTTAGAAAATTAAGTATTGAAGATAACATTTTAAGTGTTTTACAATTAACTAAACTTTCTAAAGAAGAGCAGATTGCTAAAATGGAAAGTTTGATTGAAGAATTTAGTTTAGAACATATTCGTACGAACCGCGGAGATTTACTTTCTGGAGGAGAACGTCGTCGTACGGAAATTGCCCGTGCCTTAGCAACAGATCCAAAATTCATCTTATTAGATGAGCCTTTCGCCGGAGTTGACCCGGTTGCGGTTGAGGACATCCAGAGAATTGTAGCGCAGTTAAAAAATAAAAATATCGGAATCCTGATTACGGATCACAACGTTCAGGAAACTTTAGCGATTACAGATAAAACATACTTAATGTTTGAGGGAGGAATCTTGAAAGCGGGAGTTCCGGAAGAATTGGTAGAAGATGAAATGGTTCGCCGTGTTTATCTTGGACAAAACTTCGAACTTCGTAAAAAGAAACTGGAGTTTTAAGAAGTATTCAGTTTTCAGTCGCAGTTTTCAGTTTTTGACTGCGACTGAAAACTGTGACTGAAAACTTTTAAAGATATGAATTCAGAAAAACCAACTCAGGAAGATAACGACAATTGGCACAAAGATCCAAACAATTGGTATTTGGGATGTTTTTATTATAATCCGAAAGACAAACGATTGCTTCCGCCAAAAAGAATTCAATGGATGGGATATACAGTTAATTTTGCCAATCCTTATTCAGTTTTAATTTTTCTAGCTTTCATTGCCTTAATTCCGCTAGCGCTTTTATTTTCAAAATAACCATTAAACAGTATTCAATCTCAATTTTCATTCTCGGTAAACTGAAAACTGCGACTGTGACTGAAAACTACTCCACAGTAATAAACTGCAATTGTTCTAAATCGCCATTGTAAATATTAACATCAACTCGATGTTTAATTCCGGGCAGAGAAGCTTTTTCTGTAAACTGCCAAAAGAGCCAGTCATCTTCGATTTTTTCTCTGTAGAAATTGTAATTGGCAATCCAAAACAAATATTCTCCAAATTCTTCTTTTAAGAAATCAGAATAATATCTTTCTCCTGAATAAATTATCGGGCGTACCTGATAATGTTTTTCTACTTTAGTTAACCAACGCTTTAAGCCTTTTTTTAAACTGTCCAAAGGCTGATTTTTTGGTAATTTCTCTATATCTAAAACCGGAGGTAAATCTCCCTTTTGCAACTTTACGGTTTTAATAAAAAGATTGGCCTGTTCTATTGAGTTTTCATTTGGACGATAATAATGATATGCACCGCGCATGATTTTATTTTCTTTAGCACCTTCCCAATTACGTTTAAACTGACCATCAACACGATCGTTTCCGGCAGTTGCACGAATGAATACAAATTGTACAGGATATTTTTCGTCCAGAATTTCAACTTCATCCCAATCGACTTTTCCTTGAAATTCAGACACATCAATTCCAACCACTTTTCCTTTGTGATTTTCGAGAACACGAATATTTCTCACATCAGAAAGATGTTTGTCTACCTCATCTTCATCTAAAACTTTTTCTGATTTAAAACCTAAATAATAAGCTAGTCCTTTTCGATAATGATAAACAATTCCAATAAAAAGAAGCGTAAAGAAAATTAATAAAAGAGATCGAAAAAGCCTGCTTAGCAATGATCTTCCTGCGGGTTTTCTGGAATATGTTTTACGATAAGTCGTTTTTCTTGCCATTCGAATAAAACTACTTTTTTTTCAAAAACAAATTATTTACGATCGATAGTAAAACGTAAAAAATGATGATTAACGGAACGGCTCCGAAATGGAATAATAAAAGTAAAACGAAAGAAATCAAAAGAAATACGATCTGCAAAGCATTATCTTTTAAATTAAACTTCTTCACTTTTAAAGAGAACAACGGAATTTCGGCATTCAAAATATAGGCACTGCATAAAGTGATCGCTAATAAAACGTATTGATTTGTCAGGATTTCAAGCAATAATAAAGAATCTGAAAACTTTAAAACTAACGGAAGACTTAAAATAAAAAGAGAATTTGCCGGAGTTGGCAATCCTATAAATGAATCTGTTTGACGCGTATCAATATTGAAATTAGCTAAACGATAACAAGAACCTAAAGTCACGATAAATCCTAAAAACGGGATAAAAGCATTTGTTCCTAATTCGTGTGCGCTGTTTGTAAACAAACTGTACATAACATAACCGGGAGCAACTCCGCTGGTTACCATATCTGCCAAAGAATCTAACTGCAAACCAAGCGGACTTGAAACTTTAAATAATCTGGCAAAAAAACCATCAAAAAAATCAAAAAAGATCCCTAAACAAACCATGTAAAAAGCCATTTCGTAATTGGCTTCAGAAATAAAAACTATTGCAATGCAGCCACAAAAAAGATTAATTAATGTAATTAAATTCGGAATGTGTTTTTTGATATTCATGTTTTATAAATTTTGATAATCTTGGAGAACAAATTTAGCATAATATGCACATGAAAAACGTGTTTTCGCAATTGTTTTTTATTTGAAATTCTAACTTTCGCAATATTTCTAAAAAGGAAGAAATTAGATGGGTAAAATATTATATTTTTGATGAAAATTAAAAACAGGCATTAGTCTGCAAAAAAACAGCTTTTGAAAAAACTTTCTGCGTTTTTATTATTTTGGAGTTTTACTTCGCAATATGCACAAACCGTTCGAAAATATTCGAATGAGTTTATGAATATTGGTGTCGATGCGGCAGCGTTAGGAATGTCGAGCGCCGTAACAGCATCTACAAATGATGTGAATGCAGTTTACTGGAATCCGGCTGGTTTAACGCATCTGGAAGATCATCAAGTTTCGTTAATGCACGCCAGTTATTTTGCCAATATTGCGCAATACGATTTTATTGGATATGCAAGTCCAATTGATGATCGAAGCGCGTGGGGAATTTCGATGATTCGTTTTGGTGTCGATGACATTATGGATACTACTCAATTAATCGACAGTCAGGGAAATATTGATTATAACAGAATTCGTTTATTTTCTACTGCCGATTATGGTTTTACTTTTTCATACGCCAGAAAACTTCCTGTTGAAGGGTTTCAATATGGAGTAAATGCAAAAATCATTAGAAGAGTGATTGGAAAATTTGCCAATTCATGGGGTTTTGGTTTTGATGTCGGACTTCAGTTTGAACATAACGATTGGAAATTCGGATTAATGCTTCGCGATATTACAACAACTTATAATGTTTGGAATATTGATGAGGAAGAATATGCAAAAATTGCCAATGCAATTCCGGGAGAAAACAATGAATTACCAGAAAGTACCGAAATCACTTTACCAAAAGCACAATTAGGAGTTTCTAAAAAATTTGAATTCCATGATGATTACAGTCTTTTGGCTGCGGGAAATTTAAACATGCGTTTTGAGCAGACAAACGATATTATTTCGTCTAAAGTTGTGAGTATTGATCCTGCACTTGGTTTTGAATTTGGCTATACAGATATTGTTTTTTTAAGAGCCGGAGCGGGAAATTTTCAAAATGTGATGCAGTTGGATAATACTGAAAAATTAAGTTTTCAGCCTAATATTGGTCTTGGTTTTAAATACAAAGGCATTCAAATTGATTATGCTTTAACTGATTTAGGAAATCAAAGTGCGGCTTTGTATTCTAATATTTTCTCTATAAAAGTTGATCTTGGTATTTTTAGATAATAAACTTCTTAAAATTTTAAATTATGAAAAAAGTCCTTTTACAAAAAACACTTTTTAGTTTACTATTATTACTAAGTTTTACCATTGGCTTTGCTCAAAACATCCCATTATCAAAATATGCTAAAATAAGTGTAATTACCTGCGGATTAGGAAATGAAACGTATTCTTATTTTGGACATACAGCCATTCGTGTTGCAGACCCAATAAACAATCTTGACGTTGTTTACAATTACGGTGCTTTTGATTTTAGAACGCCAAATTTTGTTGCCAAATTTACAAAAGGAGACTTGCAGTATTTTGTAGTTGCTCATTCATTTGCAGATTTTATAAATGACTATACTTATGAAAAAAGAAGTGTTTTTGAGCAGGAATTGCTTCTTTCTCCTGAATTAAAACAAAAGCTTTTTGATAAATTAAATACTGTTTTATTATCTGAAGAACGTTACTACACTTATAAGTTTATTGATAAAAATTGTACATCGATGGTTGTTGATGTTATCAATTCAACTTTAGGCGGGAATGTAATTGTAAAAAAGAATGATACTGATAAAACTTATCGCTCTGTTTTGTTTCCTTATTTTAAAGGGCATTTTTATGATCAATTAGGAACCAGTATTATTTTTGGAACTAAAGTTGATCAATTAGCCACCAGAATTTTTCTTCCTTTTGATTTAAAAAATAGTTTAGACGAAACGACTTTTCAAGGTCATCTTTTAGCAGGAAAAAGTAAAACACTTTTAAGCTTTGAAAAAGAAACTCCAACTTCTTGGTGGAATAACATTTATACTTATTTGTTTATTTTAGGGTTTGTGGTTGTTGTACACAATAAAGTTGTAGACAAAATCTATCTTTTGATTTTATCTTTAATGGGAATCTTTTTTGTTTCGGTTGGATTTTATTCTTTTCACCAAGAACTGGCGATGAATTATAATGTGTTATTGTTTAGTCCGCTTTTGCTGCTTTTGATTTTATTTTCGATTGCAAAAAACAAAAGATGGACTTATAGGTTTGCTGTTTTACATTTAATTTTTCTAGTAGTTTACAGCTTATTTATGATCAATAAGGCACATTTTTTAATTGTATTGCCAATGATCATTACAAGTGGTTTTGTCTTGGTAAGAGTTGTGATACGAAACGTAAAACGTATACCAATAATAATCTAATAATTTACTGGCCTCTGTAAAATAAAACAGTCGTAATTGTTTTAAAAGTAATACTTAAATCAAGGAAAACACTTCTATGTTTGATGTAGTATAAATCGTATTGTAGTTTTATCAAACTCTCATCAATCGATTCTCCATATGAGTAATTTACTTGTGCCCAACCGGTAAGTCCGGGTTTTATTACATGGCGAGTTTCGTAAAAAGGCATTACTCTGGCTATTTCCTCCACAAAAAATGGTCTTTCAGGTCTTGGACCAATTACGGCCATATCTCCTTTTAAAACATTATAAAACTGCGGTAATTCATCTATTCTGGATTTACGCATGAATTTGCCAAAGGGTGTAATTCTTTTATCATTAAAAACGGCAAAAACGGCACCGTTTGTTTCAGAAGCCTCAATCATGGTTCTGAATTTATAAATCTTAAAAACATTGCCATTTTTTCCAACACGATCTTGTGTATAAAAAAGACGGCCTTTGTTTCCAATAAGATTGGCGATAAAAATAAAGGGAATGAAAACCGTGCAGATTATTAAACCGGCAAAAGAAAACAAGAGTTCTATAAAACGTATTAAAAACAAGTACAGTTTATTGTTATTGCTGCGGCTGAAAGGAAAAAAACGATAAAAATCGCGGGCTATATAATGCACCGGAATACGTTGTGTTTTACTTTCGTAAACTTGTGTATATTCCCTAATAACATTTCCGGATTCTAATAAATGAAGTAGTTGCTGATATAAATCGGCAGTGATTCCATCTGTTTTTTGGGAAGCAATTACAATTTCTGAAACGTTGTTTTCAATTACAAAATCTTCTAATTCACTTTTATCAATTTCTTTTACATAATGAAAATCAGAATTTGCCGTAGAAAGAGAATCAGAATTGACAAATCCAATAATTTTATAATGCGGATCAACATTTTCTAATCCTAATACTAATTCTTCTACCTGATCCTGATCGCATATTAAAACAACATTTTGAGAAAAACGATGTGATGCCAGAAATAATGCATAAAAGGAACGCCATAATAGAACTGTAAAAACTAATGTGAGGTAAAAGATCAATATTACTAACCTCTGCTTTGGCAACTCAGGAGATAAAACCGGCGTAAGAAGATATACTAAAACTGTGGAAGATACTGAAAGAACAACACTTTTAAGTATTTGAAACTGGTTACTTGCAACCTGCAGATTATACATTTCGAAAATTGTTCCAAAAATATATAAATACCCAACAAGTATAATGGGTCTGTAAATAGTTCCTATTTCTAAAGCAAAATAATGATAGTTAAAAAAGAAACTTAAAAAACACAATGCAGACAAAACGAAAACAGCATCAAAAGCAAAAAGCAAAACTTTTCGTTCTGAAATTTCAAAATGCATTTTATTAGTTGAACGCATATTATGGTAGGTTTAGGGGCTTAAACTTAGGGCAAATGTATTATAAAAAACCAAACTACGCAGTTAACTTTGTGTTTTTATTGGTAATTTAATTTGAACCGAAAGAAGTGTAAGCGCATAAACAAATGCAGGTGCTGCAGTTCGCATAGCAGCATGATTTATTGTTAACAGCCAAAAAGCAAAAAAGGATAAAAAATAGAGATGCTGTCGATTATTAATATAAAGAACAAAAGGAACTATCAATAGTATTAAAAGCCCAATTATTCCAAAAAGACCATGTTCGCTTAACATACGGGAAATTTCATTATGTGAAGCAACAGCCTGTCCTAAAGATTCTTCACGCATTTTTTTACCAATTCCTGCACCAACACCTAAAATTGGATTATCTAAAAAAAGTTTTAAATCAGCATCCATAATAGCTTCTCTTCCTCCTAATCTATCTTTTTTTACACGTCCTTTCGCATCCTGATTCGCATAACGTTTTTCGATAAGTCCTCTTGTCTGCAATGAACTATATACCCAGGTTCCAACCCCCATAGATCCGATTAAAACAAAGATCAAAATAAACTTCTTTTTTGCTCTTGCATTTGAAAAGTAATACAAAAAAAGAAGTGAGAGAACAATCATCGCCGCACCGGTAATAACTCCTCCTCTGGAAAAAGTTACTATTCCTCTATAACTAATGAAAATTAATATTAGAATATTCAATAAAACGATTCTTTTGGATTTTGAAAATAATATCAATTGTGTAAAAAAGATAAACATTCCTAAACCTAATATAGTAGAAACCTGATTAGGACCAAATCCCCCTGAAGTTTCAAAATTGGAACTTGTTCCGGTTACTACATCTTTTACGCTGGGGTTATATAAGAAAAGATAAATTACAGTTGTAATTATTGGCATTCCCATGGTAGTCAAAATATTCTGTAAATCTGTAAACAGAATTCTTCTTTTATACATATATATAGAAGAAATTGCCAGACAAAACGGCCCGGACAAATTAAAAACCAAGGCTTTTTTAATATCTGTATCAACATCAGCTTCAGCAAGTGCTATAAAAATACCCGGTATTAAAAAAATAATAAAGAGAACATAAATTAGGGCATTTATAGAAAAGTTGCTATAAATCATGCCCAAAAACATAAAAATAATTACGCAGAGCTTTATGTATTCATTATTTAAGTTACCACCTGTCATTCGCAAAAAAACCTCCGATCCAACCAAATATGCTGCTACAAAAAGCACTTCGTTATTTCTGTTTTTATTACGGCTAACAATATAAAGCCCCACAACAGGAATTAAAAGTGCATAAATTTTTGACAAAAAAGGAATGGCAAAAACTGCCAATGCAATTACAGCATGAATTAAAATTAAAAAACTGTAAGACAAGGAAAGTTTTTTCATTGATTTAATTTTTTATATTCAGACATTAATTTTTCAATTACAACTTTTTCTGAATAATTCTTCATAACTGATGTTCTAAAATTATCTGCCGCTGTCTTCCTAAACTGTTCTTCTTTTATCATTTTTCCTAGTTGTGCTTTCAACTCAAAATCATTAAAAGGGCTAAATACTAACCCTGTAACTTCATGTTGAATAATCTCCGCGCAAAAACCAACATTTGTTGAAACAACTCCTAAATTGCTCATAGCATACTCTAATAATGCAACAGGGAATCCTTCTTCTGTAGAAGCTAAAACTCCTATAGCTGCTTGACATAATATATGTTTAACATCTTTTCTTTCTCCATACAAATGTATATGCTTTTCTAATTCATTATTCTTTATAAAAATTTTTAACGAATTTGAATATTCATCAAAGTAGTCTCTTCCTATTAAATGCAGTGTCCAATCTGAGTTTTGTAATTTTAAATCTTGAAAAGCTTTTAAAATTAAAATATGATTTTTAGGGTTTTTCAAATTTGCCAAAACAACAATTCGTTTTCCTTCTGTGCCTTTCAAATTTGTAATTTGATTATCATTGTTTTCTTCTATAGTAAAATTAGGTATAAAAACTACTTTTTTACATAGCATTGTTTTCTGACTCCAGTTTCTTAATTGATAATTGACTACAAAAATGGATGAAAAAAAAACAGATAAAAAAATTAAAACTTTATTTTGTTTCCATGATTCATTAACACGACTTCCGTAATGATCGTGCCATACAATTTTAATTTTAACAAAGGTTAATTTGACTAAAACAGCAGTAAAAAAAGAAGAACTATGAGCGTGAATAATAGTAACTTTATTTTCAAGTATATACCTTCTTAATTTAAAAATCGCTTTAAGATCTATTTTTCTCTTTTTATTTAAAAACAAATAGGAAACATTTTCACTTATTTGATGGATTAACTCTCCTTCTTTTCTTGTGGCAACTAAGCCGGAAAAAGTTATTTCTTTTGAAAGTGCATTTGCATAATTAACAGCCATTCGTTCTGCCCCGCCAGATTCTAAAGAATCTATTAATTGTAGTATTCTCATTTTTCTAACAGCTTTTTAATTTCAAGTTCAAAAATTTCTGTTGTGTAATATTGAGACCAATCAGCAGCATTTTCACTAAGTGCTAAGAAATTATTTTCGTTTAAAACATCATTAATTTGACTTATATCTTTCTCTAAATCCATTTCCAGCATAAGACCTCTTTTTCCATGATCAAGCATATATGGAATGCATGAAACTTTTGTAGCTGCGGGAACGCAGCCCCAAAACATTCCTTCTGCAAGTGCTTTTGGCCATCCTTCACTTTTAGAAGGCAGGATCACAAAATGGCTTTCCTGATATGCGGTTTTTACTATTTCTTTTGTTTGATTGCCTTTTAGAAAAATGATCCTGTCAAGTTTATTATTAGTTATGTATTGCTGCAAAACATTTCTTTCAACACCATCTCCATATAAATTTAAAATAACGCTTTTTCCTTTTTTAACTAATCCTTCAACTATGTTTACTGCATACATTGGATTTTTTCCTGAGACTAAACTTCCGACAAAAATAAATTTTATATTGGGATCTAATGACGGCTTTTCTGGTTGAATTTTCTCCAATTCAGAATAAGTTGCTGTAAAAAAAGATTTAATATTTTTAGATTGTTTATCCCAGTCACCATAAACTAAAACCGTCATGTTTTTGGTTAAAAAAGTATTATTTAAAATACGTTTTTGCAATTTATAAGTCCAAGGCTGTTTACTTTTGGGATCCCAATTTCCAGCATATTTTGCAGTTTTTATTTTTCCGGGAAATAATATCTGAACAAAACAGCCTAATAACCCCATATTTCCAGGGCATCTTAAGTGAATATGATCTGCGTTTTTCATTGCCCAAAATATGCTCCAAAGAATTACTGGAATTTTAACTATTGAGAATAATATATTCTTAAAACTGGTAAAGCTAAAATCTGATACTTTTCTAAATTCAATTTGGTTATGAACATAAGCAATGTCGATGTCTGTTGGATTGGCTCTAATTAATGGGGCAACTATTATTACTTTATCTACATATTTAAACCAAATATTCATTTCACGCACATAAGGTGCGTAACCAAAAAATTGCCCGCTATTTTCAACATGATTAACATTGGTAATAATTGCAAATTTCATTTCAATATTTCTTTAGAAAAATTAGAACAATATTTTTCTATACTAAATTTATCTAAGTAAGTTTTTCTAGCATCAACAGCCATTTTGGGCTGGTTAATAAAACCATCTTCGACTCTTTTAAATAATAATTTTATGGATTCAACAGTTGCATCAAATTTGAAACATTCCTTCCCGTCTTCCAGGTAATAAGTTAAGCCGGTTGTATTTGATATTAACAAAGGCGTATTATTCATCATAGATTCTAATCCAACTGTAGGCAGGTTATCAATTTTTGATGGTATTATTGCGAAGTGACTATTTTGAAGATATTGATCAATATCAGTATATTTTAATGCGCCAAAATATGTGATTGAATTTTCGTCTTTGATTAATTCCTTAATTTCTGATTCTAATCCCCCGTTTCCGGCAATATTCAAAATAATCTTCGAAGACTGATTCTCTTTCTTATAAATTTTAAATGCTTCAATTAATTCTATTATTCCCTTTGAGTGAGCGAGCCTTCCTAAAAAAGAAACAATAATCGCATTTCCATCAATAGTTTTTGAGTTCAAAAACCTATCCTTCATGGGATTTAAAACAACTAATCCTTTTTTAGAATGATAGCTTTTTTCAAAATCCGTTTTAGCCAATTCTGAAGGACAAATTACTACATCACAAAACAGTTTATAGAATACTTTCTTTCTGAAAAATAAAATATCTTTTTTAAATTTCATTTTTTTATTATCTAACTCAATTTGTTCCATTAGAGTATGATAATAAGCAAATGTTCGGGTTTTATTTAATGCTAATAATTTTGATATCCCAATAGTAATATTGGCTCCAACAAAGTGACCAATTACCGCATTTGGTTTGTACTTAAAATATAATCTGGAAAACCAAATAGCATCTTTTAACGAAGTTGGCCGATTTTCAGATGGCCATGAACATATTATTATTTCTCCTTTTTCTTTTTTGATTATTTCTGTTTCAGAAAAATAAGGTCTGTAAGAAATAAAAATAACTCTATTACCAAGATCTGCCAAGTAATTAGCTAACGAAAAACTAATTACTGCAAATGAATTTTCATTGTAATTATGAGCTATTAAAATGGTTTTCATAAACCTAATTTATTAATGTATTGAGATTTGATTATAGATTTGAAAAAATCAACATTTTGCTTAAAAATATGTTCTAACGCATATTTTTGAAGTACAAATTCCCTTGCCTTTTTTCCAATTGTTTTGGCTTCTTGTTCATTCGAAAGAAACCAAATAATTTTTTCAGCAATATCTTCAGGACTATGTGGATCGCATAATAATCCTGTTCTATAATCTTCAATAGCTTCCGGGCCTGGACCTAATTTTGTAAAAACGACTGCTTTTTCCATCGCCATAGCTTCTGGAGCAACTAATCCCTGAGTTTCCATATGAGAAGGAAACACACACACTGATGCTTCAGAATATGCCTGTGGAATATTAGAATAAGAAACTGCTCCGTGAAACTGAATGTCTTTTGCTTGTTCTTTTAGTTTTGGCAATTCCTTCTCTTTTAACATTTTTATATATGATGTGCCGTCTGGAAAAAACCAATCTCTTCCATAAATTTCCAGCATAGCATTAGGAAATTCTTTTTTTACAAAAGGAAAAGCCTGGATTAATTGACGTATTCCCTTTTTCTCACAAACTGTTCCTGCAAAGACAATTTTGTTTTGAATTTCATTTTTACCAATTGGTTTAAAGAAATCAGTATCAATGGGGTTGCTTATGTATGCTATTGGTTTATTATTATAACTTAAATATTTCTCCGTATGGTTTTTTACATATTGAGAAACTGCAATAAAAGCATCGGCTTTCTTAAAAGATCTTTTTTCCTGAAACCCTTTCCATTTATTAATTTTTCTGTTTTCGCCTTCAGCAAAAAAATGGTGTCCTCCATGAAGACGAATAATGTATTTTATATCTTTTATTTTCGATATGAAAGCAAAACCCAATTCAGAAGATTCTATAATTTTTATAGGGTTCTGTTTATGAATTTCAATAATTTTTTGAGTTATTGCTTTTGAGTTGAAATACCATGAAAATCCTTTGACGTTGCTTTTCTTTAGTCGATAAACATTAACTCCTTCTAAAACTTCTGTTTCTTCGTTTGGAGTATAATTAATACCAATAACAGATACTTGAATATCCTTTTTCACTAATGCTGTTGCTAGTGTTTTAACAAAACTGCCAATTCCGCCATGTGGAAATCCTTGTTTTGGAAATTCGTTAGTTATGAAACAGATATGCATTTACGAATGTTTTTTAATAAAATCTTCTATCGAAAGGTAGAAATCATTTACAGATTGTTTCACCTTTTCATCCGACCAATCCCACCAGCTAATTTTATTCAAAGCTTCAATAATTTCCTGATTGTGTTTGTATTTAATTATTTTTGCCGGAACTCCCGCTGCAATTGCATAATCCGGAATATCATTTGAAACAACAGCTCCAGACATGATTGTAACTCCATTTCCAATTTTTACACCTGGCAAAATCGTGGCGTTCATTCCAATCCAAACATCATTCCCTACTATTATATCAGCTTTTTTCGCTTTTATTTTTTCACTTAAGTCGCTGACTTTGTACGGTATTTCATTGATTATTACTTCATCATTTTTCTCCAAAATTTGATGAAACAAAGGAAATGAAGTAACTTCACTTTCTGTGTGAAAGCCAGAGTCGCAAATGAAATTTACATCATTTGCTATGGAACAGTATTTACCAATTTTTAAGCTCGAATCATTATACCATTTCCAGACAAAAGCGCCGTTATCGTAAGTTTTATTTCCAACAACTGCCCACTTTGTATCTTTTAAATAGATATTATTTTTACCTTTTAAATAATTGTAATAATTAATTCCCAAAAGGCGCCATAACAGTTTTCTAATATATAGAATCATGAGCTTTCTTTTTAAGTGTTTTTTATAACATTTGAAATTTTAGAAATAATATTGTTTTCTTTTCCAGCAACAATTTCATACCAGTTTTTTAGAGGAGCTATTGAGTTCCAATTTTTTTTATCGATAATTTTATCAATAATCTCTTCTTTACTGTTGAGCCAAAGTACTGCATTAGTATCTGGCATGCTCTTAAAATGCTGAAATTGGTAAATTGTTTTTACTGACCAGTTTTTATTATTTTGATTTTGTTGGTCATAATTAATAAAAACGCAAGGTTTATCAAACTTCCCAAAATCAAAAGCCATCGTTGATCCTACATTTACTACTATCTCAGAATAAAATACTGTGCTTACTAATAATTTAACATCTTCAAAAGTTGGATAAACCGTGTTCCATTCTTTTGATTTACTGAAATACCACAAAGGCGGTGCTTCTTTGATTAAATCTTTATGTTGCTTTATAATTACATCAAATCTTCCTGAAAAATCAACTGGACATCTTCTTAATAGAATTTGATATTCGTTCTGTAAATTTGCTCTAATAATCTCATCGGCAATATCTTTTAGATATGCAGGATCATCTGGAGAGGTTTTGGTATCATCACCAGAAAAACAGATAATTTTTTTATTTAAATCTAAATTGTATTTCTCGTAGAAAGTGTTTTTATCTATTATATTATCTGGGTTATTATAAAATTCAAACTGCGGAGTTCCCGTAACATGAATATCTTCTGATGGAATTTCGGGATAATACAATTTTAATTCATCCTTCATATAATCAGACCACACTAAGTAATTGTTTGCTCTTAGTGCTAATCTTGCTTTTGGTAAATTATCCCAGGAATAAATTACGGTGCTTGTTTTAATTCCTAAATCGGCAGCGGCGGCAAAAACAGGAGCTGCGCTTAAAGCTCTTTGATGCGAACAAAAAACATGATTAATTTGTCTGTCTTTTAAAAGATTTATTACTTCATTGTAAAATGGATTTTTACGAATTGCTTTTTGATACCTTTTTTCCAATTTCAAAATGCTCGAATATTTTTTTAAAAAGACAGATGATACTTCAATTGCTTTGTAAAATATCTTTTTGGACAATCCCTTTTGGTTCCAATTCCAATTAGTCAGTAAACTTGGATTATTGACTTTAGAATTATTATAATATAATCTAGAAAGGCAGATTAGTTCTCTTAAAAACTTCTCTTTTACAGATTCTTTATAATTGGGAATTAAAATTTCTTCATTAATTGGAGTACTTTCTTTTATTGCCGTTATAGTTTCCGGATCGAAATTATGGAACAGAACTATATCTTCTTCTAAATTATCAAAAACATTAGAGTAAAGGTAATTTCTAATACCAACGCCATCTGGAAACAGCAATGCAATTCTATTTTTCTCCATTGAAAAATTATTTTTTAAAAAAATCTTTTAAAATTCTGGCAGTAAACATTTTTGCTCCAGTATCTGTCATATGTCCGCAAGATGAAAAATATTTATTTTCAACTATTGTGTTTTCATAATTATGAATTTCAGGGTATTCTTTTTTTACCTTTTCAAAATAGTTCATTCCAACAACATTTTCGCACATTGGTGTCATTACCGGAATAAAATTGATATTATGAGTCTTGCAGATATTTTTAATTTCTTCATAATATCTATTATGTGCTAATGGTTTTAAATTGACAATATTGTTTTTCATATTGCCATTTTTATGTTTTACAAGCGGATAATATCCTAAATTATCCAATGCATTTGTCTGCTCGTGCTTTAAAATTTTGAAAGCTTCTCTAAATCCTATTTTACCATCATATTTTATATATCTGTAAAATGGGACATAATATAATTCATTAAAATCTGCCTCATTTGCAAAATGATTTCTAATAGTTTCTGAATTATGAATATACGGTAAAAATTTAGCCGAAATTCCTTCGGACTGATGATCGTTTGAAAGATTTAAATCGGCTTCCAGAATAACATTTTTAATTTCATATTTTCTTTCGATCATTAGCTTTAACATTAATGAAGCCTCAAATAAATGTCCGCCGCTCATTCCGTAATTAAATGTTTTAAGCCCTTTATCTTCAAATATTTGAGCTACAAAATGGTTATTTGCTCTGGAAGAACCCAAAATAACAACATCGTATTTCTGAGCTTTTGAATTGAAAACTTTTTCAACTTTACCTCTATTATCAGACTGCATAAAAATATACGTATACAGTCCGTCTAGTAGAAATGCTATAATTACAGTTACTAAAATAATTTTAGTGATATAGATTAAAAACTTTTTCATTAAAATTGGAAATATATAAATTCTTTATAATCTGAAAAAGTTCCAAAAGCCATAATAGCTAAAATTGCCAGAGCGACTTTTAATGTGCTCCATTTTCCAGAAAGTGGTTCTACCTTACTACGATTATTCCATTCGATTAAAACAAATATCCCAATCATAAGTAACAATTCGTAACTATAACGTTCGTTATCTAAATATTGAAAACTAAAATCTTTATTGGTAATAATTCGTTTTAAATACAAAACAGCATCTGTAATAGTTCTAGCCCTAAAAAATACCCAGGCAACACAGGTTAACAAAAATGTGTAAAGTATACTTAATAGCACTTTAAAGGAATCGAAATTAAACTTCAATTTAAAGGCGTCTATATTATTTCTGTTGCTGTTTGAAAGAAGCAGCGGTAAGAAATAAACAGCATTGATAAATCCCCAGACAATATAAGTCCAATTTGCTCCATGCCAAAAACCACTGACAACAAAAATGATAAATGTGTTTCTAATTTTCATCCAAAGTCCACCTTTACTTCCTCCTAACGGAATATATAAATAATCGCGAAACCAAGAAGAAAGCGAAATATGCCAACGACGCCAAAACTCTGCTATATCTCTTGAAAAATATGGATAATTGAAGTTTCGTAATAAATCTAAACCAAACAATTTGGATACACCAAGTGCAATATCTGAATATCCTGAAAAGTCTCCATAAATTTGAAAAGCAAAATATATGGCTCCCAAAATAAGTGAGAAGGAATTCATTGAAGTATAATTATCAAAAATAGCATTGGCATAAGTTGCGCACGTATCTGCAATAATTACCTTTTTTACTAAACCCCAAATAATTTGATAAACTCCTTGTTTTGCATTTTCTAAATCAAATTCGCGTTTAACTTTTATCTCCGGTAATAAATGTGTTGCTCTTTCAATTGGGCCTGCAACGAGTAATGGAAAGTAACTTACAAATAAAGAATAGTCTACAAAATTATATTCGGCTTTTATCCTTTTAAAATAGATATCTATTACATAAGAAAGTCCGTGAAAAGTATAAAATGAAATTCCGACAGGCAAGATGACCTCTAATAATAATGGGCTTGCTTTTAGCCCAGCTGAATTTAATAATTCAGAAAATGATGCTGCAAAAAAGTTATAATATTTAAATATTCCTAAAAAACCCAGATTGACCAGAATGCTTAACCAAAACCAAAATTTCCGGCTTTTTTCAGATTTTCCTTTTTCAATTTGAATTCCTGTATAATAATCCAGAAATGTTGAGAAAACCAACAAAAATAAAAATCTCCAATCCCAACAAGAATAGAAATAATAGCTGGCAATAATTAATAAAGCATTTTGCGTGCTTTTGTTTTTATTAAAAACAAACCAATACAAGAAAAAAACGATTGGTAAAAAGATAGCAAATGCTATAGAATTAAAAAACATAGGTATTTAAAGTGGTATTAATAAAAAGACATTATATATCTCTAAATTGCTTTTGGTGATTGAGCTGCCAAATATCGTCTTTCTTTATTGATTGCAAAAACAATTCATTGCTGTTTCCTTGTCCAAAATCATTTTCTGAAACCTGAACTTTATGAGAGTCTATTTTTGAAAGTGCTTCTTTTATGTTTTTTTCTGAGTAATCCACATTCATAATATCTGCATGAATGGCTCTATTTTGCTGGCGGGTTCCTATATTTATAATTGGTATTCCATAATAAGGAGCTTCACGAATTCCGGCGCTGCTGTTGCCTATTATAAATTGACTATTTTTTAATAATGTTAGAAAATATTCAAATCTTAGAGAAGGAAAAATTCTAAATTGTTTATTTTCTTCCAGTCTTTTAAATTCATCGATTATAAATTGACTTCCTAAATCATTATTCGGAAAAATAACAATATAATTATGATTATCCTCCAGTAAACAATCAACAAAAGTAGCTGCATAATCTTTCATTGAGTTAAATTCTGTTGTAACAGGATGAAACATTACAACAGCAAACTCATTAAATGGAATTCCGTAATATTCTTTAGCTGTTTCAAGAGGTGGCAAATTACTAGAAAACATAATATCAATATCTGGAGAACCAATAGTAAATATAGATTCTTTTACTTCTCCCATTTGAATTAATCTCTTTGCTGCTTCCTTGTTAGATACAAAGTGTATGTGACTTAATTTACTAACACTATGACGAATTAATTCATCAACAGTTCCTGAAACCTCACCGCCTTCTATATGGGCAACTAAAATATTATTTAAAGATCCTACAATAGCACCGGCAAGAGTTTCTACTCTATCACCGTGTACTACAATCATATCAGGATTTATTGTTTTGCAATAATTTGACAATCCCTCAATGGTTTTTGCCAATGTCAAATCCATTGTAGTTTCGTGCGTATGATTTTCGAAGGTATAAACATTAGTAAAGTTACAGCGCTCTATTTCTATCAGAGTGTATCCATAAATTTCCTGCAGATGCATGCCGGTAACAAAAACAAAAACTTCAAAATCCTGTTGTTCTTCAAGGGTTTGAATTAGTGATTTTATTTTTCCGAAATCAGCGCGGGTGCCGGTAAGAAATAATATTTTTTTTGTAGAATTACTCAAAATCAGTAAAGTCTAATTGCTCGTCATTTTCAATATCTCTAGAAGCTGCTTTACCTAACAAATCATTAAAATGTTCAGCTAAAATTTTACCGGTTCCCGGACGTTTAACCCAGATATTTTCTTTAGATAAAACTTCTCCTTTTTTAATTGGTTTTATAGCACAAACAGTAGCAAAAGCAAAATCAATGGTAACTTGTTCTTCAAGAGCAGGTTTTTTAGTTCCGCCACGCATTAAGGCAATTTCTGCACTTGAAACAATTAATTCTCCACATGCTTTCTCATCCATACTGCAAACAATATCCGGACCTGTTCGCTGCATGTGATCTGTAAAGTGTCTCTCTAAAATACTCGCTCCAAGAGCTACTGCACCTAGACAAGCGTTATTATTTAAAGTATGATCACTTAATCCAAATACTTTATTTGGAAAAGCTTCGTGAAGTTCTACCATTGCACCAAAACGAACTAAATGAATTGGTGTTGGATATAAATTTGTCGTATGTAATAATGCAACTGGAATAGTATGTTTATCAAAAATTGCTACGGCTTTTTGAATACTTTCGATTGTATTCATTCCTGTACTTAAAATTACAGGTTTACCAAATGAGGCAATATGTTCTAGCAAAGGATAATTGTTGCATTCTCCCGAACCAATTTTATATGCCGGAATATCAAATTTCTTTAATCTTTCGGCAGCTGCTCTTGAAAATGGCGTTGAAATAAAAATCATGCCTTTACTTTCCACATATTTTTTTAATTCTAACTCTTCAGATTCGTTTAATGAGCATCTTTCCATAATTTCATAAATAGAAACATCTGCATTTCCCGGAATTACTTTTTTTGCTGCGCCAGACATTTCGTCTTCTACAATATGGGTTTGATGTTTTACAACCTCAACTCCTGCTCTGTATGCTGCATCAACCATTTCTTTTGCTACTTCTAAAGAGCCTTCATGATTGATACCGATTTCTGCAATAACTAAAGGTGGAAAATCTGGTCCAATTTTACGACCTGCAATTTCTATGTATGGATTCATTATTTTTTAAAATTTGGGGTTTTAATGTTTTTGATAAAGGTATCTCGCATAATCTAAATCATCGGGAGTATCAATATCAACTTGTGCAAAAATATGATTTACTTCGAATGGAAAAGCATTTTCTGAAATAATAATATCTTCTAGAATTAAAGAAGCTTTTGTAATATAAAGCATCCCATTTTCAAAAAAAAGCGGTTCTAAATCCTGGCTCCTCTGCCCGATAGTATAATTAAACGGCTGGAATTTATTATTGGCAATTTTCCCGAATTTTTGATGATTTCTTGAAACCGTAAATATGCTGTCTAAATTATCATTTTGATATTTTTCGAAAACTTCTTTTAATAAATTTTGAGGGCGCAATGGATTTGTAGCTTGTAGTAAAACGATATTTTCTACATCTGAATTAATTGATTCTAAGACGTGTTTTAATGCCGAAACTGTTGGTTCTAAATCTCCTGAAAGAGAAATGGGACGATCAATAACTTTCGCACCAAATTGCAATGCTATTTTTTTTATTTCAGCATCATCAGTTGAAACGTAAATATCCTCTATTATATCACTATTTTCTTGTGCATATAATATTGAATGAACAATTAGAGGTAACTCTCCCAATAATTGAATATTTTTTTCAGGAATTCGTTTTGATCCTCCGCGGGCTGGAATTATAGCTATTGTTTTCATTTGGTTTCTTTTTTCAATCTAATCTTGATTTAGCTTTTTCAATGATTTCATTCATACCTAAATTCCACGAATCTGTGGTATATAAATTTTCCGGCAGAGAATCAAAGTTTAATGGCTGTTCTATAAATTCAATTATAGCATCTTCCCAGTTTGCTATAAAATGCGGGGCTTCAATTAATTTTCCGAATCGCCCATTTTGAACAACTTCAGATACTCCGCCCACATTTGAGGCAATGCAATAACAGCCTGAATGCAATGCTTCGGTTAAACTCAATGGAAATCCTTCTTGACATAGTGAAGAGAACAAATAACAATCAGCACTTTGCAGATACAATGCAATATCTTCATTTGGAATTCTGCCTAAAAACTTCACTCCTTCCTGCTCTTGTTTTGGTTCACATCCGATAATCCATAATTCAACATTATTATATTTTATTGAGATGTTTTTCCAAGCTTCGAGTATAATGTGTAAGCCTTTTTTGGGTCTGTCTTGCGAACACCAAACAAATATTTTTTTATCCTTTACATCGAATTGTTCTTTTAACTGATCTTTTGTTGAATTTTCAATTTTAAAGAATTTCTTATTATCAATTCCATTATGTAAAATCGAAACCTTAGTTGGCAAAGCCGTATAATACTCTTTGTGAGCCAGATATGATTTATAAGTTAAAAGAACCAGTTCATCTATTGATTCAAAAAAATAATTGGCTTTTTGATTGTCAAAAAAAGGTGGATAACTATGATAAAAAAATTGAATATAACAGTTAGTGCGAATTTTTCTTTTCTTCAAAAAATCTACAACGTGTTCAACTAAATAAAAGTTATCTACTATTTGAATAATAAATTTTTCTTCATTATTCATGATTTTGTCTAAAGCTTTTATATATGATAAATATCTCTTTTTAGTAAATTTTCTAAAAGCTTTTGTTAGGAAAGTGTTTTTTACAAAACTGTATTTGACTTTGCTAAAAGTATTATTTGGCTGTTCACAAACAATATAATCTATTTGGTTAAGTGGAGAACAGATGTAATTTTTATACAAAGTTGTCCAGCTCCCTATCTTTGAATAGGGCAACGATAATTGAGAGATTAAAATTGTTTTTGCCATTTAAATTAGAGTTTCTTTTTTTAATATTTTTTTGCTTCTTCTTTTGTTAAGCCTTTATATATTAAAAACTTCTTTTTTATGCTTTTGTGAAAGATAAATCTATAAAACAGATCATTTTTTATCCATGAGATTATCTTTTTTTCTTTTTGCTTATCAAATTGAATTTCTTCTACTATATCATCTGATGCAATTATAGATTTTTCCAATTTTTGCTGCATCCATTCTTCTTCAGTATTGCCCATATGGTATACAAAATTATCTTCTGTAGATAATCGCCAGAGTCCATTTTTTACCACTGTTTTATCGAGAATTTCGTCTTCACTATTTCCTCCTAAACTATAATCTGAAAATAAAACACCAAGATTAGAGAATACATCTGATCTGTAAGTTGCTACAAAATGTCCTGCGCCAATAACTGCTTTTAGATTTCCATTAGAAAGAGTAAGATATTTTTCTAAATGCGTGTTTTTATAAAATTCAGGATTTCCAATACTATTTGCGAAATATTGTAAGGCTTTGGGATTTTTTACGGCAGTAAATTTTAATAGATTAGAAAAAAGATTTTCAAAAATTACATTTGCTGTTTTATTGCTGAACGATTTTGGAGAAGGCGTTGGACAAACGGCACCTGCTTTTGGAAAAGCTTTGAAAACTTCATAAGTTGCATTTTGCCACTCATTTAAAAACAATGCATCTGCATCTGAAATTGTTATAATTTTAAATTTTTGTCCTGTTATTCCTTTTAAAACAGCATTGATTTTACCAATATTCGAAGTGTGAATTAACTCATGTATCTTTTTATCATGATACAGGTTATTTAAATACTCTACTACTTCATTATTACTTCCGTTGTTGACGATTGTAAAATATGTTTTATTATGACAGGTTTTAAACACTGATTCTAAACAATATTGAAGAATTTTAAAACTGTCTTTAAAATAGCCTTCCTGATTGGGTATATAAACGGGTATTATAACTTGATGAAAAAAGACATTATCTTCCTGTACCTTATCTTTATTTGGATTATAGCCTACTCGCATCTTGTTATCTTTTTATTAAAATAAAAGTAAGTAATTTTAAATTTCTCCATTTGAACATCCAAAATGGATTTAATTCAAAAAGATTACGGACAGATTTATAACTAAACTTCTTAATCATTTTAATCTGCATTGCGCAAAGATTATTTAAAAGTATCTTATATTGGATATTATCTATGATTTTTTCAGAATTGAATTTAGTGAGCACCTTTTTTAAAAACAATGAAAGATCAGCATATCCTTTTGCTTCTGTAGAAATGTTATTATTATGAACTCTGTATTGAACTAATGGTTCGTCAACGTAATAAAATTTGGTAAAAAAAGAACATCTAATCCAGTATTCAGCATCTTCCCCTGCAGAAGGCATTTTTTCATTAAATAATCCTGCTTTATCTACAATCGTTTTATTTAAAAGAACCGAAGGTGTCATTAAAGTCCAATTTCCCATCATTTTCATAGAAACATTTCCATGTTTTACATCTATAGATCCTGGTCTGCCAGCTATCTGTGCTTGAAGTATACCATTTTCATTAATTACCTGACAGCAGCCATGAATTAAACCAAACTCTGGATTTTGTTTTAAAATATTAACCTGGGTCTCAATTTTATTAGGAAGCCATAAATCATCATCATCTATAAACGCAATGTATTTACCTTTTGCAAGATTAATTCCTGTATTTCTTGGTTTTGCCGGACCTCCGCTATTTTCAATTTTAATATATTTTACTTTTTCAAATGTTTGACAGAGAAGTAAATTTCTATCATGCGGTGTACCATCATCTACAACAATAATTTCTATATTTTTATAGGTTTGATTAATGATACTTTCAATAGTCAATTTAAGAAATTCTGTCCTATCGTAAGTTGGAACAATTATACTAACTAGCGGATGCGACATATTTTTTTTATCTTGTTTTTAACTCTTTTCATCAAACCAAAAAATGTTTTTTTACGAGTTTGATTTAATTCTTGCTGTAATTGCAGCATTTTTTTATAGTCATCATAGTAAATACCATAATGATTTTGAAGCATCTTATCACATTCTAATAAATGTTTTTCTTGATGAGATTTATCATTACTTACTCCTTTAAGATCAAAGACCGTAAGAGGATATTCAATATGTTTAAAAATAAACTTATTGCTTAAAAAACATTTGATAAAAAAATCTCTATCAGAAACTATTTTATACTGTTCATCATAAAGTCCCATTTTTTCAAAAACTTCTTTTTTAAAGAATGTACTTTGATGTGGTAATGAAGTGCGTACAAAATATAGTGGAGATAGATAGTCCGGGAATATTTTGAAACCGTTTTCAAATTTGTAATCTCCATAAATAATATCTCCTTTAAAATCAGAATGATTTATAAAATCTTTTAAAGAAGTATTTCCATTTAAAAAATCGCCACTATTTAAAAACAACAAATATTCACCATTTGCTGCTTTAATCCCTTTATTCATTGCATTATAAATGCCATTATCTGGCTCACTAACCCAAAATTGAATAGATTTTTCCTGACTCTCAATATATTGTTTACTTTCATCATTACTTCCTCCATCAATCACTATGTATTCAAAATCTGTGAATGTTTGTGACAATACAGATTGCATAGTAGTTTCTAGACCTGCTCGATTATTAAAATTAATAGTAATGATGGACAAGTATGGCTGCATAGTTTGGTATAGTTAAATCCCAGTGATAAATTTTTGTATTTAATTTTCTAACTGATATACTATTTAATAAACAATATTCTCTTAATTGCTTTTTTTATATTTTTCTTATACTCTGTATTCATCAAGTGAAGTAATTCCCTGTAAGTTTGTGCTTTAGGTTTTTTAGGTGAATTTATAATAGTATCAATTATTTCTAAAACATCTTTTCTTATTTTAATCGGTGTATCAATTTTTTCATTAAATACGGGCTGAGATAATATATCAATAGCAATTTCCGGGTTTTTATCAATTTCAAGCAATCGTTCTATAAGTGCTTCTTCTGTTTCGAAATCATGATAATTTAAAAACCTCTTAGTATTAAACTCCTTATCTACATGTTTGTTTCCCCAATAAATTGGAATACTGTCGACAAACATTGGTTCGATAATTTTTTCTGTTGTATAGCCATCATGGCATTCATTTTCAAAAGAAATTACAAACTTATATTCTTTTATAAATTCTTTTTTATTGGGAACTGGTCCTCCAACATTATTTAATACTTTACCCCCTGAGTCAACTTGTATATATTTTGACAGTTTATGAAAAAAATTGATTCTGTCTAAAGCGTTTGGATTAGAAACAACCATACAGCATAATTTCTTTTTTTGACTCCAGCTTTCTGCTAATTCATTTCTGGATTTAATTTCAGAAATTTTATTATTCATATTGTCTTCATCTATATACAATAGATAAAGCGGCAATCTGTAATGATCTTCTCTGTTATTAAAATCAAAAGTGAAAGCAAAATCACAGGCAGAAAAATTTGGTCTGGTGTTTTCTCCTGTAAAATAAATTCTTTTGCATTTATATTTGAGATATTCTGTACCAAAACAAGAGTAAAAAATCAAATCTGGATTTACTTCGTCTATAATCACATTATAACGTTCTGATAATAAATTATAGAAATAATTATTCGTTTTATCTAATGGCCAAAAGTCAACAAAGTTAATTCGTACTTCTTTCATTTCCGATCGATTTTCGCTTATCATATAAATTTTCTTATTGCTTAATTGATGTCGTATAAGCTTTTTTATAAACAGCCAAACATTCTGCTGCTGCTTTTTCCCAACTAAATTTTTTAATTTGATCTAATCCTTTTATTGAAAATTCATTTCGTAAAATAGGATTTTGAACTAATGAATAAATTTTATTTTTTAAATCTTCTGGATTTTCTGCTTCATAATAAACTCCTGCTTCGCCTGCCACTTCTGGAAAAGAACTATGTTTTGCTAAAACTACCGGACATCCGCAAGCCATTGATTCTAAAACTGGAATTCCAAATCCTTCGTATGAGGAAGGAAAAACAAAACAAATTGCATTTTTATAATAAAGCCCTAATTCGTGATCTTTAAATTCTCTCTGAATAATTTGATTTTCCAGATTTAATTCTTTTAAAAATTCCTTTTCTTCATTATCAAATTCGCCTCCACCTGCACACAGTAAAACTAAATCATTATTTAATTTTAAAAGTTCTTTTATAGAATTTACCAAAAAAATAAAGTTTTTATAATTAGCTCTGGTACCTACAAACAAGATATATTTTTTGGGAAGGTTATGTGTATGTGATTCTACAATTTTTATTGAACAGCCATGATAAACTACATCAATTTTAGATTCATCAATATGCGGATATATTTTAATAATGTCACGTTTTGTGTTTTCTGAAACGGCTATAATTCTTGTCGCCTTCTCCATTAAGAGTAATTTGTTAGCGCTAATTGATGAAATTATTTTTTGCTGATCTTCAAAAAAATGTGGAAATAATTCATAGATCATGTCATAAATTGTCAACACAAAAGGCTTTGAGTCTATCAATTTTAAAAAGCTCACATCATAATATGTCGGAACAAAAACATCAAAATCTTTTTTTAGAATTGTTCGTTCAAAAAATTTATCATTTCGTTTTCGTGTTTTTTCAAAACGACGAATTTTAAATTTTTCAAGTAATTTTATATATACAGAGTATATTTTTTGATTAAAGGTTACAAGATTACTTTCGTTATAGTAAATATTAGAAGTACCATATAGAGGAATTTTGACCTTATTATTTTTAGAAAGTCTTGAAAATATTTCTGTGTAATATCTAGAGATACCTCCATATTTTTGCAAATTGAATGTTTGCGGATGTACTAAAATTTTCATTTTGGCTTTATAAAATTAAATACGTTAGTTATTGTTATTAATTTTATTTATTATCATATGATAATCTTTTTCCAATAGACTTTCTAAATGAATTTGATTTATTTTCTGGTTCTTAGAGTGTTCTAATTTTCTAATAATTTTATAAAGCTCTCTAACAACAAAGGATTTTTTATTTTTATTCTGCCATTTTTGAAAAGGGTTTGAAACCAATTTCTTTTTTGTCAAAATGTGAAGGTTATTTCCATTTGAATAAAAATGACAATTCAATTTTTCGGCTATTATTTCCAATGATTTTATATTATAAAATGCAACGTGCTGCCCCGTTTCTTTTGCAAAATATCTCCAGTCTTGTATTGATTTTATTTCTATTTGCGGCTGTAATTCTGTCGAAAAAAATATAGAATCAGAATAATCAAACATTTTTTCAATTTCTTCAAAAGGATGAACCAAATGTTCAAAAACTTCAAAGGCAGTTAGTAGTTCATATTTATCTGTATTGTTTAGGTCTGTTACATCAAAATATTGTGCAAAATAATTTTCACAATAAAAATCCTGTCTGTAAAAATCTAATCCTCTATCTCGCATTAATCTTACGAACAAACCATAACCGCCAGCAAAATCAATAAATTTAGCTTTATAATCAAAGTAATTTTTTATAATCCAAGTTGTAATATTTTGAAAACTTAAATTTCTGGCAACCAATCCAATATCAGTCATTGCAATAACTGAAGAATAAGATTCTTGCAGCCAAAAAGGTTCTTCTGTTTGGATAAAACCACAGTTCTGGCACTTAAAATAATCTATTTCGTATTTGTTTAATATTTTGCCAGAAAATATTTTCTCTGAATTAGATTTACAAATTTTACAATTCATGAATTCTTTGTTTGTTTTTGTGATTTTATCTTTCGTTTTCAGGGATGGTTCTTATAACTACAGCTGGATTTCCGCCAACAATTGTCCAGTCCGGAACATCTTTTGTTACAACGCTTCCTGCTCCAATTATTGCTCCTTCACCAATCGATACCCCTTTTAAAATAATGCTATTAAATCCAATCCAGGCTTTATTGTTTATTTTTATCTTTCTTCTTTTAACATTTTGCCAATCTTTATATACTCCTATTTTATTTTCATCCAGCCCTTTTTTCCAGTGTAAAACATCATCTTTTCGTTCTGCCCAAATTACTGAGTGAGAATTGTTATCAATCATTGTACATCCCCAGGAAATCAAAACATCATTTCCTATTTCTATTTCATCTATACAAATAAAAAGTCCACCTCCAATAATAGTTCTGTCTCCAATACTAATTTTTCCATCTTGAACTTCAAAAATAAAATCTCCATTTACAACAGAATCATTTCCTATTTCTAAATATTTTTTACCTTCAATAGGTTTTCTAACAACTATATTTAATGATGAAATGTTTGAAGAGGAAGATGATAAAACATACTTTGATTTATCAGAATTTAAGTCAGTACGCTTTTGAGCAAATAATATTTTCTTTATTTTCTTCTTTATTTTTTTTAGCATAATCAATGGCTGTATCTTATTGATGTTTGATTTAAAATTATTTATTTAAGTATTTAAATATTTTTTTACCAAATGCTTGTAATGAATGTTGAATTCTTTTTTTGTTTTTAATAATTTTAAAACAATTATCTGATATATATCTGTCTGCCGTTTTATCAACCTTTATGTTCTTAGGATGAATGATTTTTCCAATATCTTGTGTTGACAGATTTTCAAAAGGACTTTGACCTGTAGTATGAGTGGCATTAACTCCAAAACCCATATTCGATATAAGATTTGTATTTGGTGCAATTACTATTCCTTGATTGTTCCAAATAGAAAAGCTCCATTGATAATCCCAAGTGTCAATCTCTTTATTTAAAACTTTTTCGAATATAGGAATCCAATATTTTTTAAATACAGTTCTGTCGTCTATTCTTTTTATTAAGTTATTTACTTTAAAATTTTCCAGATGTTTAAAATCAAAATCATAATGCTGCCATGCTCTACGCCAACTTGCCCAGCCCCATACAAAAACATAATCCGAAAAGAAATAAGAGGCATCTCCAACTTTTTTCCCTTGAAGTAAATTGCTTCCATTTATTGCAAAAATATTCTGATTTTCTTTATATTTTTCTAATAACTCGTGGCAATAATTAAAAAAAGAAGGATGTGGCAAACAATCATCTTCTAAAATTATTCCTTGTTCTACATTATCAAAAAACCAAGTTATAGCTTGAGAAACTGCGAGACCGCAGCCTAAATTTTCATCTCGAAATAATGTTTTCACTTCACAATCCCAATCTATGCCTTCAAGAACTAAATCTCTGGTTATTTTACATTTTTTAGCATCCTGAATAACATTTGATCGCGCTCCGTCCGCAGCAATGAATAAATATTTAGGTTTTTGTTTCTTTATCTCATCAAAAACTACTTTTGTAGTATCGGGTCTATTGAAAATAAGGAATAATATAGGAGTTTCAAACATGGTTATTTTTTAAGAATACTTATAAAAAATCTTCTAATCAATTTTACAAATGGCATTAGCTTAAAGTTTAAAAAGTAAAGTTTCATTATAAAAAACCATTCTTTTAACGTCGGTTTTCTGTCTTTTTTTATTGCAACTTCATAAGTCATCAGCAATTCCAGTCTTTGATCTTTTTTAAATGTGTGTAAATAATTTATTATTACATCCCTAAAAAAACGAATGCTCACCTCTTTTTTTAAGATTGCATTTTCTTGCTGGCCAGATATATTAATATTAGAAATTCTAAAGAATACAATAGATTCATTTATGGTGTATATTAATTTACCATCCGGAAAATCTAAAAATGCTTTATAATCACTACACCAGGCTAAAGGATAATTATTAAAACCATATTTTTTATAACTAGCTTTTGAAAAAACATATTCAGATAAGGAGCTTCTTGTAATTCCTTTAAAAATTCTCACAAAAGAATCTGATGCTGATTCCCAAACAGGATGAATATATGCGTCTGAAATTGTATTAGAATCTTCTAAAACAATTTTTGTTGCAAATCTAATTACATTGGATTTGTCTTTAAATTTTTCAAAATTTCGGTGCCAGGATTCAATTACTGAGTGATCTAAAAAATCATCATCACCCAAAATCATTATCCAATCTTCTTTTTCGGAAAGTGAAATACATCTTTCCCACTGTTTAGTTAAGGATGTACCACCTAAATTGGTTTCAAAACGATGATATTCAAAAGCAAATTTTGATTTATATTTTTCCAGAATCAATGACGGGCTTTCAGGGCTGGCATCATCACCTATGTAAACCTTGAATCTTTTATCTGTTTGATTAGCTAATGATTCTAACGTCTTTTCAAAAAAAGTTATCTTATAATAAGGAATTACAATTGCGATCATTATCGTAAGAACAATTTTAAAAACTTAAAATGAAGTTTTGATTTTGGTTTTAACAAAAGAAGTCTAAACCAGATTTTTATTGAATGTGTTTTCTTTATGTGCTTAAACGATTCCAGAAGAAATTTTGAACCATTATCAAACTCTAATTTTTTTAAATTAAAATCTGATTGTTTATTTAACTCCAATGGTAATATATCAGCATACATATCATGTATTTTAATTACAGAGCGATACCATGAAGGATTGATTGTTCCAACAGAAAAATGCTCGATCAAAATTTCTTTTGCCACCACAATTTTGTAATTATGTTTTAAATATTCAAAAGACAAGTTCAAATCGTAATTATGAAACCCTGTTAATGTATTAGAAAAATGAATTTTATCAGGGCGTCTGGCAGCCATAAAAACTCCATCTATAGCTACTACTTCTTCAATCTTTTTCTCCCAGCCTTTCTCCCAATGTTCTAAATGACCAGATTTAAGATGTTGAATTATATTAATACTCTTAACATTTTCGGGACAATCCCACCAGGCTGAAGGCATTCTGGTTTTCACTTTTGTACCTGCCACACCTATCAACCCTATTTTAGAATTCTGTTCAAATATATTCTGGACTATTTTTCCCCAATTTCTGTTATGAAAAAAAATATCATCGTGAATAAAACAGCAGAAATTTCCTTTACTTTTACTAATTCCAAGATTATAGGCTTCAAAAATAGAATGTTTATTTTCAGAATTATCAATTACAATCAATTCGTAATCAACACCAATTGTTTCATCAATATTACTTGAAAGTATTGGGTTGATTTCTACTGTTCTGGAGCATATTATTATTGAAAGTGTCAAGCTGTTTTAAAGAATCTTTTTATTTTAATACTAAGGTTTTTACGTATTTTATATTTTTTATAAAAAACATCCATTATAGTTAATAACAGTAGATAACCGTACAGTTTTTTCCCTCCTCTAATAAGTAAAAAAGCCTTTTCGTAGGTTAAAAAATTTCGTTTTATAAATCTATTTTCCGCTTTAATTTTATCAATATTATTAATATTAATGGTGCATAAATAATTCATTAAAACTTTTCGCATTTTATAATCAATATCAATAATTGCGATTCTCTTTTCTGATTGAATGGCTTTTGCTATAACGCTGGTAGAATGATACCTAAAATTATTTAATGACTCTGGTATAAATGCTATTTTTTTATTTACGATTAATTTAAAGTAAAACATCCAATCTCCACAATATCTAAACTCATCTGCGATATCAAAATGGTCTTCAACATTAACCGCATCTTTTTTAAATATTACTGCACTAGCATTTGGAATTACATTTTTAAATATTAAAAATTTCTCAATAAATTTATTTGCATCCATTGTAAAAGGATTCAAAAATAAGTTTTCGTCAATGTCATTAGTATGAGTAATCCAATTTCCTGTTACTTCTCCAAATTCATTAACTCTATTTGACTGGCAATAGGCTAAAACAACATCTAAATCATTTTGAAAGGGTTCTACTAATTTTTCTAGAAAATTATTTTCGCAAAAATCATCTGTTTCAGCAATCCAAATTAAATCACCTTTTGCTAATGATATTCCTTTTGACCACTGTTTAAAAGTATTTCCTGAATTACTTTGATTAAAAATACAATGAGAAACTTTCTCATTCTTTGCATAGATAGACAAAATTTCCCGGCTGTTATCTGTGCTGCAATCATCTAGTAAGATTACTTCAAAGTTAGAATAGCTTTGAGCAAAAATACTATCTAGCCGTTCGACCAAATATTTTTCATGATTAAAATTTGGGACAATTATAGAAATTAATGGTAAGTTATTTATCACTTCTAATTTTTTTTAAAAGCTTTTTGAATATTTTTTTGAATTGATTAAAATCGAATACTTTTTCTTTTTCAACTGATCCTCCATATTTTTTTATCTGATCATTAAGTATTTCCTGAACTTCAGAATCAAAATTTTTTCTAATATTTTTTAAAAAATTTATCCAAATTTCTTCTCTTTTTAATTGAGTCTGAGAAGACCATATAGAATTATCATGAAGTCTGTATACACTCATAAATTCATTTAAGAATTTAATTTTTCCATACTTGGCATTAAGCATGTGCAGAAAATAATCTCCAACAGGTGCTTTATGAAAATATTTAGGCAGCTTCCTAAATAATCTATTTCTAAAAACTACACTACAAGTGTGAATGTAATTTCCTTTAGCAAGATCTTTTATTGTTGTTGTTTCTGATACTTCACTGGTTATATCATCTTCTTCTAAAACGCCATTCCTTAATACTTGGACTTTATGATAACAAATGCTATAATCTAAATTTGCTTCTAAGAAATCTACTTGTTTTTGCAGTTTTAATGGATCTGTCCAATAATCATCTCCTTCACAAAGTGCAACATATTTTCCTGAACATTGATTAAAAGCAAAAATACCATTAGCTTGCATTCCAATATTTTTTTTATGCCTGAAATATTTGATTTTACTTCCTTGCGAATGTGTTTTTATTAAATCATTAACTATTTCCTCTGTTCTGTCAGGAGAACAGTCATCGGCGATAATTAATTCATAATCAAAATCCGTTTGCTGCATTAAAATTCCTTTTATAGCCTGCTCAATATAGGATTCATGCCTATAAGTAATCATATTAACCGAAACTGTCTTTTGCATATAATTACCGTTCATTTAACCTCTTAGAATTTTTAAATTATTCATTTAATTTACTATTGAGCAACTATTTGAGAATCAATAAATCCATTTTTCTTAACAAATACTAATTCAACCAGCCACAAAACTTTTAAGTCAAAAGGCCTGTTTAAATCTGTAATTTCAAATAATCTATATCCATTTTCATCCATGAAATTTATCAACTTCAAGAAACTATTATCAAATGATTTATTAACAACTCCAGCTTCTACCATAAATATTTCTGTTTTTCCAAAATAATCACTTGCTCCTTGCAAAACTTCAATATCTAATCCTTCGGCATCAATTTTAATAATATCAGGAGTAGGAAAATTCCCTTCGATAAGCAATTCATTTAGAGTTATAACAGGAATTTCTATTTGTTGTAATCCAGCTGTTTCTGCTTCTTCTTTTGTATATCTGAATGAACAACTATCGTCACGATCTACAATTGTAAAAAGAAAAGATCCTTTTTCTTTACCTGCACCAAAGGGATAAAATCGAATTTTAGAATTGCTATCTAAAATATCTTGAAATGATTCTTTTAACCAATTTTGAGGCTCTACAAGAGTATAATATGCATCTGGAAAATATTGCAAAGCATCACGTGTCCAAGTTCCATGATTTGCTCCAATATCAACAATATGTTTTGGTTGAAAATTGATCTTTTTTAAAGTATTATAAAAATTCGACAATAAAGAACTTTTATCATCAATATGAACAGATTCAATAGGTGATTGAGCGATTGAGCTTATCTTGGTTAAATTGTAACCAAATTTTTTAAATAATAATTTAATTTTCTTTTTAATTTTCATTTTACATTAATTATCTATTGACCATTCAAATCTTGGTTTTATAAATCCCGGTTCTCTTCCCATCCAAGCACCAATTGGTCTTTCTCCTTCCTGAATAATAAATGACATAATGTCCTTTTCAATAAATAAAGCACTTTTTCCATTTTCTATTATAAAAAGAGATAGGTAATAAGTACCTATATTTAAAAATCCTTCGGGAAAAACACATTTAATTTTATTTAAACCATTTCTTAATTTTAAATCATTATTTATATGTGAAAAAGTAAAAAGGGGTTCACCAGCATCATTATTTAACACTAAAGTTAAATGCAAGTTTTTTGAACTATCTTTTAAAGTAAGCATCGTATTTAGCTCTATTTTTTGATATTCATCTAATGGGTCCTCAGATGATTTGCCAAATGCATTTAAACTTATTTCGTGAAGTGTAAATTCTGGTTTATCGTATTCTGAAGAAAAGTTTCTCATGTTCATTGACTCTGAATCCTGACTTAGATAATAATTCACAGCTTGTTCTGTACTGCCAACCATTGCTACTTTTCCATTAATAAGCACCAAACCCTTTGTACACAAACTTTTAACTGCAGCCATATTATGACTCACAAACAAAACCGTTCGTCCCTCACCTCTAGAAATATCTTGCATTTTACCAATTGCTTTTTTCTGAAACTCTGCATCTCCAACTGCTAAAACTTCATCGATAACCAAAATTTCCGGTTCCAGAAAAGCAGCTACTGCAAATGCAAGACGAACAGTCATACCACTACTATATCTTTTAACAGGAGTATCAATATAACGCTCGCAGCCAGAGAATTCGATAATTTCATCCAGTTTAGATGCTATCTCTTTTTTTGTCATTCCCAGAATTGCACCGTTTAAAAAGATATTCTCACGACCGGTCATTTCTCCATGAAAGCCTGTACCAACCTCTAATAAAGAGGCGATTCTTCCTCGTGATTTAATACTTCCTGTAGAAGGTGCCGTCACTTTTGAAAGTATTTTTAATAAAGTAGATTTTCCTGCTCCATTTTTACCTATAATTCCTAAAACCTCACCTCGTTCAACCTCGAAATTAATATCATGCAATGCCCATACGTATTCTGAAGTTCCTTTTGTAGAACGATCATTAGTATCGCCTATTTTTAAGTATGGATTTTCTTTACCACGAATTTGGTGCCACCATTTATTTAAATCGTGATTTAATGTACCTGTTCCTACTTCTCCTAAACGATATTGCTTAGAAATATTTTCGGCTTTTAAAATAATATCTTTTTCCAATTATAATCTTTAATCGTTAATTACCTAAAATAAAATCTTATAGATTTTTAATCCTAAACTGTATCAATAAAACTTTTTTCTGTCTTGTTAAAAATTAAAAGGCCAAGAAAAAATATGATAATTGTAATGGTTACGGTATATCCTAATCCTATTACTGAAATTTCTCCAACGTTTAATAACATGTAACGTGACGATTCAATGATATACGCAAGTGGATTATATTCTACGATCCATCCGTAAGAAGGTAATTTTGCTTTAATAAGTTCCATTGGATACATTACTGCAGATAAATACATAAGTAATTGTATTCCAAACGCTACCAAATAACTAAAATCGCGATATTTAGTTACCATAGAAGAAATCAACATTCCTAATCCAAGCCCTAAAATTCCCATAATAGCAATCAATAAAGGGAAAAGCAATAATGAACTGTTTAAGCTTAAATCCGATCCCTTAAAATAGTAAAAAATATAAAAGGCAATAAAAATTACAAGTTGAATTCCTAACTTAATTAAATTTGAAATTACAACAGAAAGAGGCGTGATTATTCTTGGAAAATAAACTTTTCCAAATATACCTGCGTTGGCTTTAAATGTATCCGAAGTTCCATTTAAACAAGCTGTAAAATAATTCCAAACAGTAATACCTGCCAAATTAAACAAGAATGGAGGAACAGAACCTGTATTAATACCAGCAACATTATTAAATATTATGGTAAATGTTATTGAAGTAAATAGTGGTTGAATTAAATACCAGAGTGGCCCTAATACAGTTTGTTTATATACAGTAATTACATCTCGTTTAACAAAAAGAAATAATAAATCTCTGTATTGCCATACTTCTTTAAAGTTTAGTGAAAAGAATTTGTTTTTTGGTGTTATTTCGAACAACCAGTCATTAGAATTATTATTCATTTTATATTCTATATAAGAGTTCTCAAACCCTTGATTTAACAAGATTTTTAGCCTTTTATTATTTAATTAAAAAGGAAAAAGGCGTTTTAAAAAAACACCTTTTTAATATATCTATTGAATTTTATCAGAATTATTTATCAAGAACTTCAAAAGCAGAATTCATACTTTTAAATTCAGGAACAATTTTTTTCATTTTTGCAACTATATCTTCATTATCATAAAAATCAGCAATACCAATTAGTTCATCAATATCAGTATGTAGATTTTCATATTCGTCCTGTATTTCCTGCGCTATCATAATTTTATTATGATATGTTGGTAACGTTTTAGAAGTATCATTTAATAATTCTTCATATAATTTCTCACCTGGTCGCAATCCAACAATTTTTATTTTAATTTCCTTATCAGGAATAAATCCAGCAAGTTTAATCATTTTTTTAGCTAAATCGATAATTCTTACTGGTTTACCCATATCGAAAATATAAATTTCACCTCCATTACCCATTGCTCCGGCTTCTAAAACCAGCTGGCAAGCTTCTGGAATGGTCATAAAATATCGAATAATATCTTGATGCGTTATTGTTACCGGGCCTCCTTCAGCAATTTGTTTAGTAAATAGAGGAACAACGGAACCGTTAGAACCTAAAACATTCCCAAAACGTGTAGTAATAAACTTTGTAACTCCAGGTATATTCTCTTTTTGGTTCTTCAAATACAAAGACTGAACGTATTTTTCTGCAATTCGTTTGCTGGCCCCCATAACATTACTCGGATTCACAGCTTTATCAGTAGAAACCATTACAAATTTTTTGACATGATATTTACATGCTAGGTCTGCTAAATTTTTGGTTCCTTTTATATTAGTCAAAATAGCTTGCGATGGGTTTTCTTCCATTAAAGGAACATGCTTATATGCAGCAGCATGAAAAACTACATGCGGATTATAATTTTTAAATACCTTCTCTAATGCTTTTTTACTTTTAACATCTGTAATAACTGCTACAATTTTTGCAGTTGTATCCATGCTTAGTGTTTCTAAACATAAATTGTGTAACGGAGTTTCAGCATGATCTAAAATAATAACTGTTTTTGGATTAAATCCAAGAACCTGTCTTACTATTTCACTACCAATAGACCCGGCAGCTCCCGTAATTAGGATTGTTTTATCTTTCAATTGTTTAGAAATCGACTTACTGTCTAAAACTATAGGTTTTCTTTCTAATAAATCTTCAATTTGAATATTTTTTACTTTTTGAGAAATCTCTTTTTGGTTTTCCCAATCGGAAATTAGAGGGACTGTATAAACTCTATAATTGAATTCAAGACATTGATCAACAATGATCAATTGTTCATCTTTTGATAAACTTTTATCTGCGATAATAACTCCTTCGGCTGCTACAGATCGCATTAAAGCCGGAAGTTTTTTTCTTAAAATCAAAATTGGTAAATCCAGCATCCTCTTAGATGCATTTTGATTATTTTTATCTACAAAACCAACAATTTTAAATCGCGATGGAGTTTCAAATTTTAACGCATTTGCTACTGAAATTGCATTTGCATCAGTTCCATAAATTACAGTTCTTATCAGTTTTGAATTTGTTTTTTCTGAAAAATATAATTCGAAAGTCTGTTTTACCACTACACGATACAAAAACAAACCGCAAAAAGACAGAACTAAATTTATAAATAATGCCGTATTTAAAAAAGCTTTTTGTCCTGTGTATAATTCATATACTAAGTTAATAAACAAAAAGAATACTAAAACTGACATCTGAGAAAACAGAAGCTTTATAGCATCAATATATGACGAATGCCTTATGATACCAGAATAAGTTCTAAAAAGCCAAAAGAAAAAAATATTTACTATTATTAAACTTGAGACAAAATAGAAATCATGAGAAATGATAATATATCCTAATGCTGTACCTTCAAACAGCATGTAAGTAAATGTAAATGAAAAAAGAAGCACCATTACATCTATAGCAACAATAATCCATCTCGGCAAATAACTGAGATTGTTAATGTTTGCTCTTAAATTCCTTGGTGAGAAAGAATTATACAATAAGGATGCTATTTTTGTTGGTTTATCTGTATCCAATTTGGTTTAGTTTAATTCTGCAAACTTTGTATGGCTTACAAAAATACAAATTAAAGATTTAAAATTTTACTTATTAATTAAAATTAAACTTTAGAACCTTTTTTCTTTTGTTTTAAAAATTCTATTAAATATGATCCATAACCCGATTTTACTAATGGCAGAGCTAAATTCTCTAATTGCTTATCGTTAATAAATCCTTGTCTCCATGCTATTTCTTCAATACAACCCACTTTTAGACCTTGTCTTTCTTCAAGAACCTGAACAAATTGACCAGCTTGCATCAAACTATTAAAAGTTCCTGTATCAAGCCAGGCTGTACCGCGGCTTAATATTCCTACTTTCAGAGAATTTCTTTCCAAAAACACTTTATTTACATCGGTAATTTCATATTCACCACGAGAACTTGGTTTTATATTTTTTGCAATTTCTACTACAGAGTTATCGTAAAAATATAAACCTGGAACTGCGAAGTTTGATTTTGGATTTTCTGGTTTTTCTTCAATGCTAATGACATTAAATTTTTCATCAAATTCAACAACTCCATAACGTTCTGGATCTGAAACGTGATAAGCAAAAACAACTCCTCCGTTTGGTTGCGTATTAGATTTAAGTAATTGCTGCATATTAGATCCAAAAAATATATTATCTCCTAAAATCAAAGCAACATCATCATTTCCAATAAATTCTTCACCAATAACAAAAGCCTGAGCTAAACCATTTGGAATTGCTTGTTCAGCGTAATCAAATTTACAACCTAAACTTGTTCCATCTCCCAGTAATTTTTTAAAATTTGGCAAATCATGAGGAGTTGAGATAATTAATATTTCATTAATCCCACACATCATTAAAGTTGATAATGGGTAATAAATCATTGGTTTATCATATACAGGCATCATCTGCTTACTCATAGCAAGAGTTAAAGGATGTAAACGTGTGCCAGAACCCCCAGCTAAAATAATTCCTTTCATAATCTTTATTAAAAATTTTAGATTATTGTTAATCTTAAAATTAAGATGTAAATACCTTTTTTAAACTCTCTAAATAATTTGAAATATCCAAATTATAAATCGTTTTTATTTTTTCTTTACTTAGTAATGAAAATTTTGGACGTTTTGCAGGTGTTGGATATTCCAATGTTGAAATACCTCTAACATTGGTTTTGTAATTCCCTAATTCTTTTATTGCCAACGCAAATTCATACCAACTTATTTCTCCTTCATTTGAAAAATTATAAATTCCAGGTATCCATTTTGAAGATTCTATAATATGAATCATAGCAATAGCCAAATCTGCAGCATATGTTGGAGAGCCTATCTGGTCATTTACTACATTAATTTCGTCTCTTTCTTGCATTAATCTCTTCATTGTTTTGACAAAATTATTTCCAAATTTGCTATAGACCCATGAAGTTCGAATTATAATAGAATTTGGATTTTCTCTCAAGCAAGCAATTTCACCAGCTAATTTACTTTTACCGTATACATTTACAGGATTTGTTTTTGAATCTTCATTTAAAGCTAGCGAAGAAGTACCATCAAAAACATAATCGGTCGAAATATGAATTAAATTAACGTTATTTTCTGCAGCATATTTAGCGATTATTTCAATTGCTAAATGGTTAACTGTAAAAGCAAGCTCTTTTTCGGTTTCTGCTTTATCAACCTCAGTATATGCACCACAGCTCAATATTATGTCTGGCTGTATTTGCCTTAATTGAAATTGAAGCAAATCTAAATTATTTAATGTAATTTGTGTTCTGTCAGCGAAAACCCAATCATAATTTTGATGATTTTTAGATAAAACTACGATTTCTGACCCCAACTGACCATTTGCTCCAGTCACTAATACTCTCTTCATTAAAATAAGCTGTTACAACTTTCAATAAAAGGAAGTTTCTGATCTTTCTCAGAAATAATGGCATCTTTTAAATCCATTCCCCAATCAATATTTAAAGAGGAGTCATTAAATTTAATTCCACCCTCAGATTCTTTATCATAGAACTGATCACATTTATACATAACAGAAGCTGTTTCACTAATAACTGAAAAACCATGTGCAAAGCCTTTTGGAATTAACAATTGTTTTTTATTTTCAGCTGACAGTAAAATACTAAAAACTTTACCGTAACTTGTAGAATCTTTTCTTAAGTCAACAGCAACATCTATAATTTCTCCTTCTAGAACACGAACTAATTTTGTTTGTGCAAAAGGAGGATTTTGGTAATGAAGTCCACGTAACGTACCATATTTTGAAAATGATTGATTATCTTGAACAAAATCAATATCAATCCCTAAATTTTTAAATTTTATTTTGTTGTAAGATTCAAAAAAATATCCTCTTTCATCTCCAAATATTACAGGTTCAATAATTACAAGATCTTCTAAGAATGTTTGTGTAATTTTCATATTACTTTTTAAAGCTCATTTAATTTTTAAAGAAATTATTGATTACTTCTTTAATTCTATTTCTATCCTCATCTGTAAGACCAGATCCTGAAGGCAAGCATAATCCTTTTTCAAACAACTGTTCTGCAATGGTTTCTCCATAATATGGAAATTTTGCAAAGATTGGCTGTAAATGCATTGGTTTCCATAAAGGTCTGCTTTCAATATTCTCTTTCTCAAATGCTAATCTTAAACTTTCTCTGTTTATATTATTTTGAGCTTCTGGCTCAATCAATATAGCATTCAACCAATAATTTGAAAAATAATCTTCGTTTAAAACTTCAAAAAGCACAACATTTTTTATCTTATTAAAAATCTCTTTATAAAAAAAATGATTATTCTTTCTTGCTTCAATATTTGAATTCAATATTTCAAATTGCCCCAATCCTATGGATGCGCAAATGTTACTCATCCTATAGTTATAACCTATGCTGCTATGTTGATAATGGATAGCGTTATCTTTAGATTGAGTAGCATAAAAAATGGTCTTTTCTTTTAAATCTTTTGAATTCGTGATTAATGCTCCACCACTCGATGTTGTAATAATTTTATTCCCATTGAATGACAAAATTCCAAAAGTACCAAATGTACCGCATTTTTTTCCTTTATAGGTACTTCCAAGTGATTCTGCACTATCTTCTATAATTGGTATTTCATAGCGATCGGCTATAGCATGAACTTCATCTACTTTATACGGCATGCCATATAAATGAACTGCAATTATCGCTTTCGGTTTTTTCCCTTTTTTTATTCTGTCTTTTATTGCAATCTCCAGATTATACGGACAGATATTCCATGTTTCAGGTTCACTATCTACAAAAATTGGTGTTGCGCCTTGGTATAAAATTGGATTTGCAGATGCTGAAAATGTTAATGTCTGGCAAATAACCTCATCTCCATTACTAACTCCTAATAAAATTAATGATAGATGAATGGCTGAAGTCCCAGAATTTAATGCTGCAACAAATGTTCCTTCTGAAAAATAATCTTGAAGCTGATCTTCAAAGCTGTCTACATTTGGACCGCCTGAGGTAATCCAATTTGTTTCTAATGCTTTTTGAACATATACTTTTTCTAAACCGCTTTGGTTTGAAAGTGACAAATGAATTCTTTTATCATTCATTTATCTTCCAGTAATCTGATGGATAACGAACATCATCTTCCTTAACATCTTTTAATGGTAATGTAGAAAATGATATTAACTTTGAATCAAGTTCCAAAGATTCAATTGCATTTGCATATCCAAATGGAATATGGACCACTTTACTATCTGCTTCAGAAACTATAATTGTTTCAATTATCAAATCTTTTGAAGGATTTTCCCAATTATCAATTTTTACAAAATGAATTTTAAAAGATCCGTTAATACAATAAAAGTTTTTGGCATCTAATTTATGCCCCTGCCATGCACGAATTGGATTTTCAACAGAATTGCTGATAATATAAAATCTTTCAATACCTTCAAAACTAAAATCATTAACATATGAAATAGTACCTCTATGGTCTGAAAATTTCCCGCCTTGAATTATTTTTGGATTCACATTTCTAATTTTAAACTCTTTTTATTTATCAAATAAAATTTTATTGAATAGACAAAAAGTAAAGGAATAATTATAATTGCAAACAGTACAATCTCATTAACTTTTTGATAAAAAGAAATAACCAAAGCCGAAACTCCAATTTGTACGATCGCGTAATAAAGTGAAACTAATCTATGCTGTATTTTATATTCGTTACTCAAAATTTGATAAAAATGTAAACGATGAGCTTCAAAAATATTCTGTTTCAAGTATAAACGGTGCAAAATTGTACAAACAGCATCAACACCGTAAACAGCCAAAAATAAAAGCCAGATAATTGAATCTGTATTTAATATTAATTTTAAAAGTAAATAAATTACCCAAAACGCAATTGCAATACTTCCAACGTCTCCGGCAAAACACTTCGCTTTTTTTCTATAATTAAAAAACAGAAAAACTAAACTTGCAACCATTCCGTACTTTATAAAACTACCATCTATAAAAAGCTGAATATTTGAATTAACATATAATAAGGCTCCAAGAATCGCCAAGGTATATAACCCCGTAATTCCATTAATGCCGTCCATAAAGTTGTAAGCATTTATTAGTCCAATTGCTAAAATATATGCAGCAACAATTGCAAATGCAGGAACGATCGTAAACAATCCTAAGTCATAAAAAATTAAACTAATTGCAAGAAACTGGACAGACATTCGGATTTTGTTAGACAAACTCTGAATATCGTCCCAAAAACTTACTAAACTAACCAAAGTAATTCCTGTGAAGAAAAAGTAATTAAGGTATTGGGCAAAATAAAGGAATGCCGAAAACCAAAAAATAATTCCTCCTCCTCTTAATGTTATTTCTGTATGCGAGCTTCTTTGATTTGGTTTATCAATAATATTATAACGGTCTGCAACTTTAAAATAAAGAAGCATAAAAATCATTAATATTAACCCAAGTATTGTGTATTGCATTATTTTCTAATCTTGTGATCTATTCCCAATTAGTATCTTTAATTTCCTCATACACTTTTTGAATTCCTTCTTCTAAAGTTATTTTAGCTTTCCAACCAAAACTGCTTAATTTAGAAACATCCATTAATTTACGAGGAGTTCCATCTGGTTTAGTTGTATCTGTTAGAATTTCTCCTTCAAATCCTACAACTTTTTTAACTAAAATTGCAAGGTCTAAGATTGATATATCGTCACCAATTCCAATATTTACTAATCCTGAATCATTATAATTTTCCATTAAAAACAGACATGCTTCCGCTAAATCATCTGCATGTAAAAACTCTCTTTTAGGACTTCCTGTTCCCCAAATCGTTACTGAAGGTTCCTGGTTACGTTTTGCTATTATAAATTTTCTCAACATTGCAGGCAATACGTGAGAATTTTTTAAATCATAATTATCATTCGGTCCGTACAAGTTTGTAGGCATTACCGAAATAAAATTACAACCAAATTGATCTCTGTAGGCATCACACATTTTAATACCTGCAATTTTAGCAATTGCATAAGGTTCGTTTGTTGGTTCTAACTCTCCTGTAAGCATATATTCTTCTTTCAGTGGTTGTGGAGCCATTTTTGGATAAATACATGAGGAACCAAGAAACATTAATTTCTTTACGTTATTCAAGTAAGATTGATGAATTACATTGTTCTGAATCATCAAATTTTCATAAATAAAATCACCTCTATAAGTATTATTTGCAATAATTCCACCAACTTTTGCAGCCGCTAAAAAAACATAATCAGGTTTTTCTTTAGCGAAAAAATCAGTTACAGCTTGTTGATTTCTTAAGTCTAATTCAGCAGAAGTTTTTAAAACAAAGTTTGTATATCCTTTAGCTTTTAATTGACGTAAAATAGCTGAACCTACCATTCCTCGATGCCCTGCTATATATATTTTCTCTTCTAAATTCATAATAGTATTTTCTAATTCAAGAATAAAATCATTGTGTTTTATCTCAATTAATATTTAACTGCTCTTACTTCGTCCAGCATCTTTTTTCTTCGAACATTTTGAATATCACATGCCATCATTTCTTTTACTAATCCGGCTAAATCATATTGCGGAACCCATCCTAATTGAGTTTTTGATTTTGTAGGATCTCCAATAAGCAAGTCAACTTCTGTTGGACGGAAGTATTGCGGATCAACAGCAATAACTTGTTTACCTACTTCAAGCTGAAATTCAGGATTACTACAAGAAGCCACATATCCTTTTTCATCTACTCCTTCTCCTCTAAATTCGATTTCGATTCCTACTTCTCCAAATGACATTTTAACAAAATCACGTACATAAGTAGTTTCTCCCATAGCAATTACATAATCTTCAGCAATATCTTGCTGTAAAATACGCCACATTGCTTCTACATAATCTTTTGCATGTCCCCAATCACGTTGCGCATCTAAATTACCTAAATAAATACAGTCTTGCTCACCTAATGCAATCGCAGCTGTAGCCATAGTTATTTTACGAGTTACAAAAGTTTCTCCTCGACGTGGTGATTCGTGATTAAACAAAATTCCATTACAAGCATACATATTATATGCTTCACGGTAGTTTTTAGTAATCCAAAAACCATATATTTTTGCTACTCCATAAGGTGAACGTGGATAAAATGGTGAGTGTTCATCATAAAATCCTTTTTCATTTTTATTATCGGCTAAACCGCCATACAATTCAGATGTCGATGCTTGGTAAATGCGGGTTTTCTTTTCTAAGCCTAAAATACGAACCGCCTCTAAGATTCTTAATGTTCCAATACCGTCAACATTCGCAACATATTCTGGTGAATCAAAGGAAACCTTTACATGGCTCATCGCTCCTAAATTATAGATTTCATCAGGTTGAACTTCTTGAATAATTCGAATAATGTTAGTAGAGTCTGTTAAATCTCCATAATGCAACTTAAAATTTACATGTGCTTCGTGTTGATCCTGGTAAATATGATCAATACGTTGTGTATTAAATGAAGAAGCTCTTCTTTTAACACCATGAACCATATAACCTTTCTCTAATAATAATTCTGCCAGGTATGAACCATCTTGTCCTGTGATACCTGTTATAAGTGCAATTTTCATTTTATCTTCTTTAATTAATATTTATTTTAGTTTATTATTTTTTCTGAAAGACTTAAAAGTCTTAATTAAACCTTCATTAGTAGTAACTGGTAAAGGTTTTCCTATTGCTTTTATAATTTTATTATTGCTAACAACATAATTCTCTGTCAGCTTTTGAAGTCTTTCTGAATTTAAAGGTAATTTAAAAATATCACCAATTCGAGAAATCCGACTAATGAGAGAAATTGGAATTTTCAAAATATTTGATCTTTTATCTAATGTTTGATTTAATATCAAAATCAATTCATTTGTAGAAAGCGCTAAATCATCAGCAACATTATAAATTCCTGAACTTATAGATTTATTATCTAATATTTCTCTAATAACAAAACAAAGATTTTCAACACTAAGAAAAGATCTTTGATTTTCAAACGAACCAAGCGGCCATGGTATACCTTTTGAAACCAAATTATACAAAAGATTTAAATTTCCTTTATTTCCAGGACCATGAATCATGCAGGGTCTGATAATATAAACTCTTTTTTCGTCTGGAAGTTTTTTACTTAAAATATATTCTTCAGCCTTATTTTTTGAAATCCCATAATGTGTTTTAGGATTGCAGGTATTATCTTCAGATAAAATTCCTTCAACTTTATCTGAAGATGCTTTCACACTGCTCATGAAAATAAAAACATTTGCTTTTGAAATTAGAAATGCATCAAACAACTGTTTTGTTAGTTCAAAATTTGCTTCATAATAATCAGATGGTTTTGAAACTTTCTTTAAATCATGAGCTTTACCTGCCAAATGAATAATTGCATCTGATGAAATTTCTATTTTTTGATCTGATATATAACGAATACTTAAAGTATTTATTTGATATAAATCTTTTAGATACTGTTGAAGATTAATCCCAACAAAACCTGAGGCTCCAGTGATTGTTATTTTCATTTTTTTAAGAACCCTATTATTTTCCAAAAAAAACGCATCCTTATTTTTGATGGTGAAAATTCAATTTCATTCATAGATAATGCTTTTTGAATTTCTTTCGTTATTAATTTATAAGAAGAAGATCCAGAACTACTAAGTCCACCCACCAGCATTGCAGTAGTTGTTATACCAGAAAATTGCCATGTTATATTATTCTTTAAAAAAAACCTGGTAATAAGTTCATAATCCGCGCCTATTTTAAATCCTAAATCGTAATCACCAAACTTTTCAAAAAGCTCTCTTTTAAAGAAAATAGACGGATGGGGCGGCATAAAGCCAATTTTTAATTTTTGCGGATTCCAAAATTTAGAAGAATACAACCTTAAAACTTTACCATTTTCTTTATGCTGAATAATATTACCAACAGACGCATCAACATTATTACTTTCATGAAATTTTGCAATCTCTTGAATAACTGTTGCAGAATAAAAAGTATCATCCGAATTTAAAATACCTATTAAATCTCCTGTTGCCAGTAACAATCCCTTATTCATTGCATCATAAAGTCCTTTATCTGGTTCTGAAATCCATTTGGTTATTTTGGTTTCATTATTTTTAATAATTTCTAAAGTGCTATCTTTAGAATTACCATCAACTATAATGTATTCAATATTTTTATAGGTCTGACTCGCTACAGATAGTATTGTTTTTTCTATCGTATCTGAACTATTATAGCAAACTGTTATTATAGAAATTTTCATAATTTATTTTCAAACATCCACTTTAAAGTTATTTTTACTCCATCCTTTCTTGAATATGGCAATAATGGCGCTACTTTATAAGTGTTTTTTAAATTTAAAATGTTATTGGTTGTCATATTATGAAGACGAAACGAACTCATTGGAAAATTAATCCTAAAAAAATTTAAAACATCACCAAATAATGCTGCCCCTTTAACTACAAAGTATGGCACTTTTTTTATTTTACTTCCTAGTTCATCTGCAACCTCATTTCCCCATTCTTCAATATTTGTTGCCGGATCATCACCTATAAAAAAAACTTTCTCTTCTTCATTTCTTGTTTCAGTAAAAAGAATATTTTCAATTTGATAAACAGCATTACCAACAAAACCATATGTTTTAGTACAACCTCTATTTCCAATGTGAAAATATCTTCCTGCAATTACCATTTCAAAAAAATTCTTGTATGGAGCTCCAAACCATGGACCCCATATTGAAGTTGGTCTTATTATTGCCCAATCACAAGATGGCTTATGATCCCAAACAATCTTTTCTGTTTGCACCTTACTTTCACCATAAATTGTTGTTGGAGTATAATCAAATTGGTCTTTAGGATAATATCCACCGTAGCATACCAACATTGAAGAGGTTACTATTATTTTTTTTAAATTCGATAACTCATTCGCAATTTTGAGTAGATTTTCTACTCCCAAAATATTTGCATTATAATCTTCAAGAGTTTTTCCGTCTAAATCAGTTCGTGCGGCTAAATGAACAATATAATCAGGTTCAAAATTTAGCACTAAGTTCCTAAAAATATTCAAATCATTAATATCCGCTTTTTCCCACGAATTCAATAGTTCTTCTTTTTGTGGTGGCTTTATATCAAGATTCAAAACTTTGTGTCCATCCTGAATAAATTTTTCTGTCAAATTCGTTCCAATGAATCCCGAACCACCTGTAACAAGTATTTTATATTTAGTAAACATTATTTTTTATTATTTATAAAAAAATTAAAACTCATTATTCAAACAATCTGAAAATAATGATTTTATTCTGCTATTGAATTTCTTTGGAGAAAATTCTAATTTAGCATGTTCAATGTTATGTTTTTGAACTTGCAAAAGCAAAGATGGATTATTAAGAAAATGTTTAATAGCACTATAAGCACTTTCTACATCATTTGGTTTTATTAGAATTCCTTCCTTTTCAGTGACAATATCAGACAGAAAATTATGATCTGTAGTAATAACGGCATTTCCTGTTCTCATTGCTTCAACATTAACCAATCCAAAAGATTCTGTTTTAAAAAAAGTTGGAAAAAGTAAAATATCACTATCCAGAAACAGTTTTATTTTATCTTGCCCTTTAACAACTCCATGGTAAACAAATCGTTTTGGATAATTTTGTTCAAGTTTATTAAACTTTTCTTCAAATAATTCCTTTACATCTGAAGCAGACATTAAATAATCAGAAAGAGGTTCTCCAGCAATATGAAATGTAACGTTTTTGTATTCTTCTGCAATTTTAGCAAATGTATCTAAGGCTATAAAAATACCTTTGCTTTTCATTAAAAATGAAATGTAAAAAATTTGTATTTCCTCTTTTCTGTTCTTTAAATTGAAATCAATATCTTCTAAAACTGAATCATAACAATTAGGAATTACAATTTTTTTCATCTTTGATAAAGAGGATGGCATAAGTTCTTTCTGGCGTTCAGTTACAAAAATTGTTATGTCTATTTGATTATAAGCCCAATGAATAATTTTCGAAAAAAAATCACCTGTAAAAAGATCCATAACCTCATTACCATGTAAATGATTTATAACTTTTATTCCTCGTAGTTTACATAAAAAAAGCAAAATCAAATCTTTTATAGCCCCTTTTTTACTTCTGGTACAAGTAAAGTATACTAAATCAATTTTATGAAAAATTAAAAACCAAAAGGTTTTTGATATAGTTATTAATGTACCAAAGTATTTACTTTTTACATTTGTATTAATTAGAAATTTAGGCTTAATTAAATTATAAACGATATCAGATATTAATGCTTGACCACCTATTGGGGGTGGGATAGGACAAAAAAATAAAATGTTTTTTTTCATTAGTCTTTTAAAAATTTTCGCAATTATTTTTCAATAGAAGGTTAGTTTACAAAATCAAACTTCTGTTTCTCTTTTCTTTATTTTATATTTTAATTTATAAAATTTTAGAAAAAGAGAATTAGGAATTGATTTTTTAACTAGTCCTATAAATGATAAATAGGAAACACTTTTAAAATAGTAATAATAATTACTAACAGAAGGAATTAATACCTTTTTTATTTCCAATCTTTCCTTAAAGACTTTTATTCGATTCATATCTGATAAACCTCCATTTGAAACAGTGGCAATAATTTCCGGCACCTTATAAAATTTTGCTCCTTCTAAATAGCTTTTTAATAAAAAATTATAATCTGCACAAATTCTATATTTTAAATCGTAATTATTTTTTCTGTGTAAATCTCCTTTAATAAAACATGCTTGGTGACTAAAAACCATCTCTTTTTTTATACTTCCAACATCACCAGCTTTTCGAATAAAACCAAAATTTGCATCTTCTGATTTAACGCTAAAATCACCATAAATAATATCCGCATTTCCACTTTTTTCAATGTAACCTGAAATCACATTCAATATATTATTATTGTGAAAAAAATCTCCAGAATTAAGGAAAAGAAGGTAATCTCCAGAGCTTTTTTGAATTCCTTTATTCATTCCATCATATATTCCTCGGTCTTTTTCCGAAATAAAAGCATCTATAGCATCGGTGTAGTTTTTAATTCTCTCTACAGTCGAGTCTGTCGAACCTCCATCAACAATTATATATTCTATATTATCATAAGACTGATTAAGTACACTTTCAATGGTTTTTGAAATATATTGTTCGTCGTTATAAACTACGGTAATTATCGATATTTTGGGTAACATTTTTAAAATTTAATGAAGTTAAGGTTAAAAGACATACTGTTAAATAGGTCAATATTCCCCCAATATAATCAGGTCTTTGTAATATTAAGACTAAATATATTAGGCAGCTTTTTTGAGGAATTGTTAAACCTCCTCTTTTTTTAAAACAAACATAGATGTAATAAAACACATGTAAGGAAAATATTAATCCTCCAATTATTCCATGTATTCCAAATATTCCAAGAAAATTTGCTGACATAAAAGTCCCATAAAACTTACTATCTTCGTTTGAAGCATATGAGATCCCTTGGCCAATTACTGGAGAATCAATAATTGCTTCTTTGGCATTTGATATTAAATTTGATCTATTATCTGCTTGAAAATTGTTCGATGCAGAATCTGGATTAATTATACTTTCTAATCTTCCTATTGATGACCCATATATAACTCCTTGATATTCGCTATCCAATTGTGAGTATAGATAAACAGAAATAAAAGAAATGAAGACAAAAGAAATCAAAATTTTTACCAAACTTTTTTTACTTAAATATAATAATCCGTAAAGAGTAAGAATTAAATAAAATGCTACTGAGAATGTAAAAAGCCCCACTATCATTAATGTACTTTGAATCTTTGTATTTTTTATCGTTAAATCATTTAGCAGTATTCCAATTATTATATAAAAAGCAAGTGTTCCGGGCTCATCAAAATAGCCTGCAGGACGAATAAATTTACCAAAACCGTAATCTATATTTGTATTTGTAAATGAGATAATAAAATTAAAACCATCTCTTCCATCAGGATTTTGAAAAACTGAATAATAAGGCAAATTGATTGTTAAACAAAGTATGAAACATATGGCAGATAGTACTCCCATAACCAGTGTCAACTTAATTAGCAGTTTTGATAAAATTTCTATATTCAAAAATAGCGATATATACATATAAATTATGAATGGCACTAAAATTTGAAACAAGAGATTTATATAAGCCAAATCTCTATGAATAAATAAATATATAAATGATGTGAAAATTTGAAATAAAAAGATAAAAGACATAGTAGTATTTACTTTAATATCTCTGATTTTAAGCAAAAGGCCTACCATCAAAAGAGTAGTAAGCATAGCCATTATCATTTTTGCAGGCAAATTATAAGCTTGAGCAATCGAAAAAGGAAATGCCATAAAAATAATAATCCATATTATTGCATAACCAATTTTATTATTCTTTAAAACCATTATTGCTTAATTTTATTTGCCATCATATCTTCATACAGTTTTATATATTTATCTGTTACGTATGAGCTGCTAAAACAATTTACAATTTTACTTCTGGAATTTATTGATAAAGCAGAATAGTTATTTTCATCTAAAACCCAGTTAATCCCATCAGCTAATTCCTTATTATCAAATGGCTTTGCCAAATAACCTGTTACAGTATGTTCAATTATATCTAACAATCCAGTATGTCCAAAAGCAACAACTGGAGTACCACATGACATTGCTTCAATTGCCACTTGAGGCAATGTTTCTTGTAAACTTGGCAATACAACCACATCAACCGAATTGTATAATGAAACCAAACTAATATCATCATTAAGATGACCAAGATAATGCGTCTTAAATTTTAAAAAGTCTTTATCTTTAGGCTCACTACTACCAAAAATCACTAACTCAACATTGTCATTATCTAATAAGTCCAGTGCATTTTTTAACTGTTGATAACCTTTATTAATATCGCTTGTTGCTGCTATCGCTCCAAATAAAACCAATTTTTTATCTTGTGGGAATCTCCATAAATTTCTTGATAGGGTTTTATCAAAAGGGTGAAACAAGTCAGTATCTATGGGATTTGGTATATTTATAATTTTATGATTTCTAAAAAGAGTACTTTTCCTGGCACAATTAGTAATCCATTCACTTAAACCATTAATGACCATATTTGGCATTTTTTTATAAGTCTTCTCTTTTCTTTTAAAAACATCTCTACTTAAATCATTCTCTTTAGTGCTTCCAAGTCTAGGACAGGTTCCACAATTTTCAGTGTATTTTTCACAATCCCACATAATATGACATCCACCGGTAAAGGCCCAATTGTCATGCAATGTCCAAATAATAGGAGCCTTAATTCGTGCTAAATCTTCCACTTTAAACATACCATTACAAATCCAGTGAAGATGAACAATGTCAGGATTAGCTGAATTAATTCGATCAACAACATTGTTAAATCCTAACCAAGAAGGGCTAAAAAGTATTTTTGTTTTGTTTTTATAAAATCTTAATGGAAGTTGATCTAATATATGTTTAACTTTTGCAAGTAATTCTTGAAAAAGACTATTGGGAAAAGACTGAACAGTATAATCATCACCTAACTTACGCTGCACAATCATATTACTGTCAATTCCTTTTGATAATAACGATTTGTGCAACCTATAAGCTGCTCTAGCAGCTCCACCAACATTATCATATGAATTAACTATTATTATTTTCATTATTATAAACTCAGTTAAAATTTAATATTATAAAACAATGTTTTAATTTAGATATTAATCTTATTTCTTATTGAATCATGAATTTATTTACAATTTATGCAAATATCAAATCTTATATGAAAAAGAACCATTTTTAAAACTTGAATTAAAAGGCAATAGCCTTAAGGAATTGAAATAAAAATTGGAAATATCCATATTAGATTTATGGAATTGTAAATCAATGATTTTTTTAATTCATTAAAATCTTTTTTAATTCTGAAGCAGTTTTTAAATGCTGGAGACCAAAAAAATCTTTAACAAACTCTAAACCTTCAGTTGTTGGATTTTCATGAGATAAAATAGACATCAATTTTTCTTGTATCTGATAATAACTAATCATATGGTTTTCGATTTTTAAAAAACCAACCCTATTAATATGTTCTTCATTACCCTGTTCTCCAACAAATTCACTCTTTTGATTGATGAGTTTGATTTTTTTATTCAAACAGAGACAATAGGCGATATACGTACCCAACTCATTTGAAATTACAAAATCTGACAATTCAATAATAGATCTAAGTCTATTTAGAAAAAATCGATCATTTATATGTCCTGCAGTGGTCACCTTATAGCCTTTACTAATGTAACTTTCTGCTCTGCCTATCTGAATATCTTTCCAATACAGGCAAACTAACACTGTATCGAAATTATTTTCTGTTTTATATTTTTCTATATTTTCAATAAATGTATCTGTATCAAAACTGCTTAGAACACCATCTATGGAATGAAAAGGAAAAACTAGTAATGTTTTGCCAATTTCATTTTTAATATTAACCGTTTCTTCTAAAGATAATAAAGAATCCGCGTAATGAATATAGGGACCAATTTTAGCAATATTTAGTTCATTCGAGTATTTCTTTTTTATTTCTTCTTCTCTAAAATCACTAAAAGTCATGATTGTATCATTCTTAATGTAATGATTAGAAACAAATGTCGAAAATATAAAACCATGCTCGTTAGAAATTGTACTTTTTAAATTTGTAAGCCCTGTGTACTTAGAAATAACATGATCAAAACCATAGAATTGTATTTCATTTGGATAAAAAAAAGGCGCAATATTTTTAGCTAATTTGCCATATTCAAAAAGCCCAAGCATTCGTCTAGAATTACATTCTGCACTCATTTCTTGGATTCCTTTGTAATTTTTCAATTTCAATAATATGTAAAGATATTTACGCGTCAGAGAATGCTGTAAAAAGTATTTTATAATTTTTTCTTTCATATCTTTTTTGCGTATTTTTTTAAATAAAAAACAGCTAAAAAACCTAACATTATGAAGCTTATAAATAATTTAAGTTTATAATTAACTTCAACTAAAAAAAGTGCTAAAGCAAAACAGAGTATCGTTGCAAAAAACCAGATTATCGGCTTAAAATCAATAACTGCACTTTCTTTATAATCTTTCAAAAAAAACACTCCATATCCCATGATAAGATAACTAAAAAACAGCACATAAGCTGGAGTGGTAAATCCTAAAAAAGGTATTAATAAAAAATTTGAAATAACACATACTAGTCCTGCTCCTAATGTTACTTTCCAAAGATTTCGTGTTTTTTCATTATAAAATAAAAAACTTCCCGAACCAAAGTACATTGGTCTGTAAGAATGCCCCATTATAAATACAACGGCTAAAAAATACGTTGTTTGTAAATGATCATTTTTAACTACGATTTGAAAAATTTCTTTCATCCACATGCAACCCAAAGTTACAGCAATTAAAAAACCTCCTTGAATGGCCCAAATCAAATTTCGGATAGGCAAATATTGCTTTTTGCTCATCATTTGAAATAATATAGGACCTACTGCTGTATTTATGGCTCCAACAAATAAAGCTGTTAAATTTCCAAATGTTGCTGCAAAACCATAAAATCCAATTTGAACTGTGGCTACTGTATAATATTTTAATATTAAACTATCAACGGACCCTAGTAAAAAAGAACCATAATAGTGGGGAATCATAGGCAAGGAAACCTTTAATCCCTTCGTAATTACTAATGTCTTAAAATGGTAAATTGGTTTAATATGCAGTTTATAGTGTAAGGGATACCAATAAGATGCATTTAGTAGCAGTGTTGAAACACAAGTGGAAAAAAACCACCCCATGTAATGTAAATTCAATATTACGATTGTGACATAATTTAAAATAATTGTAATAAATGATACAATCACAGTTCGAATGACTACCTGTTTTGGCTGCTGATTGAGTTGATAATACAATTGACCAATATCAGCAGTTGGTCCAAATAAAACAATTGGTGCAACATTAAATACGATTATCAAGAATACATTTTCCTGAGCTTCTATAGGAACGATACAGTAAATTATACCTGCCAGTAAAACAGCATATATTACCATCCATAAATTTAAAAAGCCGTAAAACTGACCCCATCTTTTTTTATAATGATAATTGTGTTTAAAAAAAACATTGGTTAAAGGAAGATTTAAGCCTAGCATTGCCAGTACTCCAATTAATCCCATACTTGAATTTAGTAATGACTGAACACCATAATCTACTGGATTTAAAACTGCCGTAAAAATTGGCAGCATCAATAAATTAATAACTTTGGGTATAAATGGAGCTAAACCATATATTAAACTGTGCGAGATTATTTTTTTAAACATAAAAACTGCATTTCACTTTGATCGTGAAATATTATTGTAAAATAAATTTAAAACGTAAGTGTAGTTAAATCTATTCGTGAAAGATAAATTGATGTACCTGATTTATTTTCATGGCCTGAATAATAGCTGATCCATAAAATATCATTTTTGAGTACCATTCCAGGGTATGAACAGTCTCTTCCGCTTTTTAAAGTATAAAGTTTTTTGTATTCATTAGTCTTTAAATTATAATATCCTAAAATGACTTTATGATTCTCCCTTCCACTTACTAGTAAACCGTCTTTATAAAACACGAAGTCAGGTCCTCCAAAACTATAAATTGGAACTTCTCCAAACCATTCAAATGTAGTTCCTAAATTTGTTGACTTTCCAACAATTGCTGATCCGTCATCCCGTCTTAAAAGAACATAGAATACACCTTTACTATCAACTTTTAAAGTTGCCTCTGTAGGCATCCCTTTAATATTCTGGTCAAAAAACATATTCTGAAAATTAAGTCCGTTTGAACTTGTATAAAAGTCAAAAAAACTATCTTTCCCATAAGCAAAAGAATATGCTTTACCCTGATACCAAGTAATTTTCCACGGCCATGCCTGATTACCTTCGATTTTACTTGTGTAACCTTTTCTTTTATCTAAAAGAACATTTTCCAGATCATTCCACCCCTTTCCTTTAATATAATCTGATTTAAAATCTTTAAACATAACTAAATTAGTGCCTTCATATCGAGATCCATGTACATAAGCCATTAATTTATCTCCATTAATTGCAAACATAGCATCTCGTAAATCTAAATTATCTTCTTTAAACTCTTTAATTACACTCCAGTTAATACCATCAGAACTATTAAGTATTTTAACAATGCCATCAAGTCCTAATGCATGTTTATCGGATTCTCTATATGAAAGAAACCATTGATTATCAAAAAAAACCAAATTAGTAAAAGCATTATTCAACCCTTCACTACTAGTAATTTTTTGAGTATTAATTTTAACCGAATCATCTTCATCTTGAGCAGTGCAGGAAAGACACAATACAAAAGCGAACAAAAAATTTAGTAATTTTAATTTCATATAATTATTGTTATTTAATAATATAATCCCATTTTAAAGCATCACCTTTTTCTAGATTTTGATTGATTTTTTTACCTAAAACATCGTTAAAATATTTAGGATGCATGCCAAATCCCGGCCTGATTGATCTAACATTTTCTTCTGTAATTACATCACCTGCTTTAATATCCTCAACTACATATAATGATCTGGAAAAATCTTTACCCTGCGATTGCTTTTCTGTCAATGTGTAATCTACTACTCCTATAGCACTTTCTGCTTCACGAATTGCTTTTACCATTTCTGTAAACTCAATTTCGTTCATTGAAAAAGATGCATCTGGTCCTCCGATTGATCTGTCTAAAATAAAATGTTTTTCTATGATTTTAGCACCTAATACTGTTGCTACAATTGGCACCGTTGCTCCCATTGTATGGTCAGAAAGCCCTGCAATGACATCGTATCTGTCAGCTAAATCTTTAACCATTGCCATATTTGCTTCTTCTATTGGTGCAGGATAACTAGTTGTACATTTTAATAAAGAAATATTATCATTCCCTACATCCCTACAAGCCTTCAATGCCAATTCAATATCTTCTTGTGTAGCAATTCCTGTTGAAATAATAATTGGTTTACCTTTAGATGCTGCATATTCTATTAATGGAATATCCGTAATTTCAAGAGACGCAATTTTATAAGCGGGTACGTTTAAACTTTCCAATAAATCAACAGCAGTTTTATCAAATGGAGAAGAAAAATAGGTTAATCCTTCTTCCTTAGCTACACGAAAAAGTTCTTCATGCCATTCCCAAGGAGTATAAGCTTCTTGGTACAACTTGTGTAAATTTTGACCTTCCCATATTGTCCCTTTTATTAGAAAATCCTCTTTATTGCTATCAATAGTTATTGTATCTGCCGTGTAGGTTTGCAATTTAATACAATTGGCTCCTGCTCTTTTTGCTGCACGAATTGTTTCAATTGCAGTTTCAATACTACCATTATGATTTGCAGATAATTCTGCAATAATAAAACATGGATGCCCTTCTCCTATAAAAGTATTATCTATACAAATTTTTTTCATCTTTTTATTGAATATACTCACTAAATCCTTTATACAATTTTTTTCCAATTGAATTATCTTCGTAATTAGAAATTTCTAAATTTAATTTATCCTCTATTGACCACTCTAAATCTTTAAAACCAAGTAAATGTCTAAACCTAACTGTACTTGAGAAGCGAGGATTAATTTCAAAAACAATTGGTCCTTTTGAAGTCAGTCTTAATTGTACATTAATACTGCCTACCAAATTAATTTTTTCGGCTAAGGATTTTAACAAATCCCTGATCTGATTATTTTCAATTACCTCTCCATATCCAGTAAAACCGCCCATCAATTCTCTTTTGAGTATAATTGAGCGTATTATTCCTGTTTTACTTCTAAAAAGGCCACAAGTATATTCACCGTTATCCCCGTCCAAAAATTCTTGTATAATAAAATCCGGATTATTTTTTTTAACCGAAATAAAAGTGTCGTAGTCTTTGACTATATACACGCTTGAACTACCTGACCCTGTTCTTGACTTTAAGATTACAGGATACTCTACTGGCTCAGCATTTGTAATTGAATTTGTAACTGGAAAAGGAAGATTATTATTTTTTAAAAAAATTGCAGTTTCCAATTTATCAAAACCTATCTCAAGAGCATTTGGAGAAGCTAAAATTAATTCTGCACTTCCAATTTTATTTATTTTTTCTCTAGAAAAAAACCTTAATTCTGGCTCAGAAATAGGTATAACTAAATCTATGCTCTTCTCATTTACAAAGCTTTCCAGATTTTTAATATATTTATTATCAGTACATTTTAGCCCTAAAAAAAAATTAGAATAAATAAATTTTGCTGCATTTTTATCTGAAATATCGCAACCATATAAATTATTTATTAAAGTATATTCGTTAAGAATTTTGCCTACACTTTGTCCTATATCTCCTCCACAACCTGTAACGAGAATATTTAATTTTTCTTTCATAATGTAAATTAGTGCAACTTTTTTTTATCTAGTTTTTATTTTAAAACATTCAAAACTACAACCAAATTTTTTAATCTTCTTTATCGTTCTAAAATTTTTGAAGAGTAACCTATTTTTGATTCTATTGATTGAATATCCTGAATTAATTTTGCGGGACTATAAGAAGTAACTCTTATTTTATAGTCTTTATTATCTGTATTTATTAATGCCCAATATGCCTTTCCTCCTTTTTCTCGTGATTGTCCAACAGATCCGCAATTTATCAAAATGCTATCCGTGCATTTATATGAAAATGAGTAATGCGAATGTCCTATTAGTACAAAATCATGTTGGTTAGAATTACACTTTTCTAATTGAGCAATTGGGGCATCGGGATAAATATATTCATCAATATTTGAAGGACTACCATGATTTAACTGAAAAGAAACACCATCTATAATAAGTGATTTTTGTTCTGGAAGTGAGAACAACCAATCTAGTTTATCTTGAGGAATTTTTTTTAATGCATATTCATGTCCTCTACCGTATTTTTCAACTAATATTTCAGGGCTGATTTTCTTTTCATAAAGATCTTGGAGGATCACTTCATGATTACCTTTGATAATTTCATAATCCCATTCTGAAAGCAAATTCAAAATTTTTTCAGGATAATAATAATACCCTACAATATCACCTAAAACTAAAATTTTATCAACTCCAATATTTCTTGCTTCGTTTAAAACTTCCTGCAAAGCGTAGTGATTACCATGGATATCTGAAATAACGGCTATTTTCATGAATAAAAATTAATTTCAGTAAGCATTTTATTAGCTGCATCTTCAGCTTTTACGAGTTTATTCTCTGACTTTAATGAATTAAAATATTTTTGCTCAGGAAAATGCGTTTTCCTTATATCTTCTTGCATCTTGGTATCTAAAACTCCTGGATCAATACTAAAAATTTCTAGGTTATCGTTATTTAGGTTTTCTTCTTCTAAAACCTTAAAAAACATTTTTAAATAAGCCTTTGCAGAACAATATAATGACCAATATGGTATTGAATTGTTTCCAGCTCCAGAAGTAATGTTTACTAATACAATTTTATTATCTAAAAAATTATATAAAAGTTGATTTATTAGATTTACCGGATAATTAATATTGGTATTAATTGACAATCCAATTTCTGAAACACTAAAATTACTTATTTTATTGATCGGTAAAATTATACCAGCGTTATTAAAAAAATAAATAATAGAATTTTGTCTAATCTCTTTTTTTAATGCATCAATAATTCCCATTGAGAATGGTTCGGACAAATCTGTTTTGATTAATAATAATTTATCTGAATTTATCCCTTTATGATCATCATGTAATGATCTAGATAAAGAAATAATCTTAGTCTCTTCGTCAATTAATGTTAAATCAACTAAAGCTTTACCAAGTCCTCTACTTGTTCCTGTTATTATTATAAGTTTTTTCAATTTTAAACTATTTCACTATCCCTTAATATAGCGTGATGTTTTCTTTATGTTTAAATGGATTTCCTATTACAAAACTATCTTCTTTAATATCCTTAGTTAAGCAAGTTCCTATTGCTATAGTGCTATTTCTTCCTACTGTTACATTATTTGCAATTGTTGCAGCTGTACCAATAAATGAAAGCTCACCCACATTTATAAAACCACTTAAACAAACTCCTGGGGCAATATAAGTACATTTTCCAACATGAGTATCATGAGCAATAATAGATGAATTCAGTATTATAGTTCCATCCTCTATTGTTACACCTTGATCAATATTACATAAAGGATAAATAATTACTCCTTTTCCAATTTTAGCATTTCTACTGACAAAAGCTGTTGGATGTGTAAATGAAAAAATATTATATTCTTTTTCAATCAAATAATTTAGGATTTGATATTTCAAATTTTTGCTTAGATATCCTAATGTTGGTATAAAGTGTAAATTTTTAAAAACGTCTAATTTAAAATCATTAAATCTATATCTTCTTTCTTTATCGTTTGGAGTTAAATCATCAGCAAAAATGTAGATATTTTCTTCCTGATAATTATTTTCTAATAGTGTATTATATAATTGCTTACCAACACTACCGAAACCAATTAAACCAACTTTTATTTCATTACAAATCATAGAACACATTTTTTAGATTAGCATACTGTTGATAATTATACACTTTTTTTTGATTCTCAATTAAAAAAGAAGATTCCATAACTTCTTTAATTTTAGTTTTAAATGAATTAAAATCAACGTTTCTATAATCTCCTACTCCAATTGCTAAATGATTATCTACAAAGTGATTATAGGGTTGAATTTGATTATCTGCAAAATAGCCAACCAAAATTTTACTTCCTATCGATGCTGTTTCATTTAAAAGGCTGCTGGCAGGTACAATACATATATCAGAACCTGCTATTAACAAAGCAACTTCATCAGCGTCAATATTTTTATGGATTTTTAAATTTTTAAACTTTTCTAAACTGGGGAAAAAATTATAAGCATCTCCAATCAATAAATTTATCTCAGAAAATGAGCCAATATCATTTAAAAAAAACATGATTTTTTCTGAGATATTATAAGAATCAGCACCTCCAAACGACATAAATACAGTGTTTGTTTGTTTTTTAATTGACCTGTATTTAGGATTAAAAAATTCTTTTCTTAACAATGCATAATCGGTTCCTAAATATAATTTAGTATAACCCTCCTTCTTAAAGGAATTATATTCAAAACCTGGTATATTATTAATTAAAGCATCACAAACATAGTTTTTATCATTGTGATCGTCTATGTAAATTAGTTTACAACCTATATTTCTAATTTCTTGTTGATATTCAGAATCAAAAAAATAATTGTCTAAAACAACAATATCATCTTTATCTAAATAACTCAAAAATTCATCATATTGATTATCATTATCACTAAGTTCAATAAGCTGACTACAAATTTTATTAATTTCTTTTCTCTGATAATCTGTCGGTATTTTAGTTGCATAAATACAATTAAATTCCTCTTTTATTAAAGCAGCAAGTCCTAATGTCCTAGTAAAATGGCCATAACCAATTATCGAATTTCCGTCTGATCTAAAAACAACTCTTCTTTTCATTATATTTAAAACTTGGAGTTACACATAGATTTAAATTTCATTCTCTTCCAATAATCTGTATTTTAATTCTGCTAATTTCCAATCTACTTCATTATCAATATCCTGACCTTGCATCTCAGAAATAACTATACTTCCACTATTTTCGGTTAAGATCTTTTTTTGTTCTAAACATTTATTTATTTGCATCCAATAAAACTGTCCTGCATCATGATAACTCTTCTCCAAATCTTGAGATCTCGCTAAACTAAATTCAGGATAGAAAAATTTAATTTTATTTTCCTCAAATTTTAAGCTTCTTTGAATCGGGAATCCAAATGGTATAACGGGAAAAACGCTATCATAATTATTTGTTTCTAGCATTTTATAACTTTCAGTAAGCTTATTTGAAGTAACAAATGGTGCGCAGGCATAAATACAACAAACTACATCGTAATCTTTATTTGTGTCTTTGTATTTTGTTAAAACCTCCTCAATAACGTCAAAAGTTGTTGCATAGTCATTTGAAGTTTTTTCTGTACGCATAAATGGAACTTTTGCTCCATATTTTAATGCAATTTCAGCAATTTCAGCATCATCTGTAGAAACCATTACTTCATCAAATAATCTAGAATTAACTGCTGCTTCTATAGAATAGGCTATAATAGGTTTTCCTAGAAAAGGTCTAATGTTTTTTCTAGGAATTCGCTTGCTTCCTCCTCGTGCAGGAATTATACAAAGATTAGACATTTAAAAATTCAAGTGTTTTTGTGATAACAAATTCTTGTTCTTCAGCTGTTAATGTAGGATACATTGGAAGGCTGATACACTTTGAATAATAATCTTCTGATTTACTTAAATCAGTATCGCTATTATATCCAATTTCTTTATAATAAGGCAACTGATGAACGGGAATATAATGAATTTGAGCATAAATCTTATTCTGATGTAAATAATCATAAAGCCCCTTTCTATCTTCCACTTCAATTACAAAAAGATGATGTGCATTTAAAAAATTATCTTGTAAACTTTGAAACCTAATTTTTCCTTGAAAAGCACTTTTATACTTTTGAGCAATTTCATTTCTCTTTTCTACTCCTTTTTCATTTCTTGCCAATTGAGAAATTCCAAGAGCTGCTTGAAAATCGGTTATTCTATAATTATATCCTAATGTCTGCATTTCATAAAACCAACCACCCTGATTTTCTGACATATTGTCTTTTGTAATTCCATGAGAACGTAAAAGCAATAATTTTTTATAAACTTCATCAGAATTGGTAGTTACCATTCCTCCTTCTCCACATGCAATATGTTTTACAGGATGAAATGAAAAAACCGCAGCATCTGCATAAACTCCATTTCCACAAAACTGCTTTTGGTTTTTAGAATCCATAAAATACCCTCCAGGGGCATGGCATGCATCCTCCAAAATCCATAAGCCGTGTTCATCAGCTAATTTTCTAAAAGCTTCTAAATCTACTGGTAATCCAGCAAAATCAACAGGAATTATTCCTTTAAAAAAACCTCTTGGTTTGCTTTCTATTAATTCTTTGGTTTTTTCAAGAGACAATAAATAAGTATCTCTGTCAATATCTGCAAACCAAACTTCTGCACCTACAAATCGTGCACAATTTGCTGAAGCAGCAAAGGTTATTGGAGTGGTGATTACTCTATCACCCTCTTTCAATCCTAAAGCCATAACCCCAATATGAAGACCAGCTGTTGCATTATTGACAGCTACTGCATATTTAGCATTAACTGATTGCGCAAATTTCTCCTCAAATTCTTTTATTTTAGGGCCTTGGGTAAGAAAATCCGATTTTAAAGTTTCAATTACAGCCTGAATATCTTCATCTGTTATATCTTGTCTTCCGTAAGGAATAATTTTATTTTCCATTATGCTTCGAAATTTACGTCAACATGCTCTTTAATCAAAGCTCTCAATGTATCAACTGTTTCCCATTCTTCATTTGAGCCTGAATTATAATAAAATCCTTGTTCAACTTTTTTAGCTTTAAAATGGCTCAAATAATCATGTAATTTAAAATTAGGAACAGATGGAAGTATCGTATAATACTTTCCTAGATCGTAAGTGTAAAAAGAATCTGAAGCAGTAATCATCTCTTCATGTATTTTTTCACCTGGTCGAATACCAACTACTTCTAGTGAACAGTCTGGAGCTACGGCTTTTGCTATATCAGTAATTTTATATGACGGTATTTTTGGTATAAAAATTTCCCCTCCCCAAGCATGTTCCATCGCGTGCATAACCATATCTACACCCCCTTGCAATGAAATATTAAAACGGGTCATCGACATATCAGTAATTGGTAGTTTTCCTTCTTTCTTTTTATTTAGAAAAAAAGGAATAACTGAGCCATTTGACCCCATTACATTACCATATCTTACTACAGAAAATTTTATTGGATTAAATCCTTTTATGTTGTTTGCTGCAACAAAGAGTTTATCAGATGTTAACTTAGTAGCTCCATAAAGATTAATTGGAGCACAAGCTTTGTCTGTAGAAAGAGCCACTACATTTTGTACGTTAGTCTGCATTGCGGCATGAATAACATTTTGAGCTCCACCAATATTAGTTTTTATACATTCGTCAGGATTATATTCAGCTAAATGAACATGTTTCATTGCTGCTGCATGTATAACATAATCAACACCCTGAAATGCTCGTATTAATCTTTGCTCGTCCCTAACGTCCCCGAGAAAGAATCTAATTTGAGGATATTTACTTAGTGGATATTCCTGAGCCATTTGAAACTGTTTCTGCTCATCCCTAGAAAAAATAATTACTTTTTTAACCGATGGATAATTAATAAATATATGTTTAGTTAAAGCTTTTCCAAGAGAACCAGTTCCTCCTGTAATTAATATTGTTTTATTGTTTAACATATTATGTAATTGTTATAAATATTTGTAAAAATCTAAACTAGTTATTTTAATAACTTTTTGATTAAAAGATAAATTAGAATTAGAAAGCCTCCTAAAAAGCCTCCTACGATAATACCTTTTGCCTTACCAAAACGTACTTTTGATAATGGTAAAATAGGCTTATCGATCACTTGAATTAGTGGGGTCTCTCTACGTAAAGTAACTTTTGCTAACTCTGTTTGTTTTACCAATTCCGTAAGTATAGCAGTATTAGCCTGAACATCAACTTGTCTTCGAGCCGAAGGTGCTCTTCGAACATTTAGCGCAGGATTTAAATTAAAAGTATTATCATTGGCAACAGCAACACCTGTTATCGCACCATTAAGTTCGTTACGAATTGAATCTGTTTGTCTTTGAAGTATATCCATATTTAATCTGGCTTTTTTACTTTTAGTATCAATATAAAATTCACCAACCTGTTTAGCCAAGCCTTCACAAAAATATTTAGAGAAAAGTTCATTTGTTGAAGAAACCTCAACAGTAATAATTGATGCCTTTTTATCTTTTTGATCAACAGTTAGTCCATTTTTAGATAAATTTTCAAAAATTACTCCCAAAATACTATCTTGGACTCTAGTAAAACCTTGACGCTTTACATTAGGCAAAAAATGTACATCTTTTAACTTTAAATCGTCATCCCAATTTTTTCTCCACTTATTATTTTTAATATACATCTCGGCTAAAGAAATAACTTTGCCATTTTCATTAACTGGAGATAAAAGTGTTTTTTCGACCATATATCTTGATTTAAAAAGTTCGGTCAAATTACTCCCAGAAAACATTCCTCCACCACTACCGCCTAAATCTAATCCTAGCGTACTAGCTAAACCTAAAGCTCCTCCTAACCCTCCTCCTGCTTTTTCATCTTCTAAAGCAAAGGATAACTTTGCAGTATAAACTGGTTTTTTAATAAGTGAATAACCAATGCCAAAAACGGCTCCAATTATTCCTGCAAATACTATAATTTTCCACTTGGAAAGGAAGTAGAAATACCATTCCTTTAATTTTAACACCAATTCTTTTAACGAAATTTCGTCATTTTTAACAGTTGTATTGTCCATTAAATATCTATTTAAATGCTGTTACTATCAATAATGCCAAACTAGTAATTACACTACCAATACTTACCCATTCTCCAGTTGTCATTCTCTTTGTTTCTGGTTTTTCTGGAACTACTATTTGTGAATCGGGCTCAACTGTAGGGTATGACCTAAAAAATAAAAATGATTTTGTTACATCAGCTTTACCATTAGGATATATTATATAAGCTTTTTTCTTCCAGCCCTTATTGTTTACTCCTCCAACAGCATTTATGTAATATTTAAATCCTTTTCCGCTTCTATATGGAATTTCAGATGTCAGCAATACATTCCCTGTTACTTTTACCCCTTCGTTGTATACTGCTACAGTAATCTCATCACCAGGAAATAAAGTAACATTAGAATAATGATTTCTATTTTTTTCAATTTTTCTCCAATCAACAGGAATAGTAGAAAACTTTATATCGGCTAATTTTTCCTTTAAAGAATCATTCTTAGACAAATTTAAATCTATACTTTCTAACTTTTCAATTTCCTCTTTTTTAATAGGTCTTTTTATTTTCAGTCCCTCAATATTTGAAATAGAAGTTAGTCCGCCAGCTCTCATAACTATATCATATACTTTCTCTTTTTTGTTTGCCAAAACATATTTACCAGGATAAGCTACTGCTCCAGAAATTGTTACCATTTGTGGTTTTTCGTAAACTGCTATTTTACGTATGTTAACAACATCAAAAGGTTTTAAAATAAAGTTTTTAGCTTGTTCATTATTGTCAGATGAAATTTCAAGTTGTAACAATTCAATACGTTTTGGATCATTATCGTTTATAACGTCGGACTTTACCATTCTTGCAACTTCTACTCGTTTAGATGCAGATCCTGTTAATCCTCCCACTTGAATTATTAAATCATTTAAAGTTATATTCTCCACATATTCATACACTCCAGGCTTTTTAACTTCTCCATCAATAGTGACCTTGTATTCTTCTCTAAAATCTAAAATAGAGTAAACTGTAATAATATCTTCTCTTTTTAGTTCAACATCAGCATTTATATCTCCTGCTAGTGCCGCATTTAAATCAACATTTACAATCTCTGTAGTTAGATCTGATTTTAATCGAATTATTCTAGCTCTTTTACTATAAGCATCTTCTTTTAATCCTTCAGCTCTAGTAATAAGATCAGAAATTCTCATTCCTTCACTAAAAGAATAATAATCTGGTCTAAAAACAGCTCCTTCAATTTTAATACGATTCTCAAATCTATCTAAAATTTTAGTAATTCTAAAAACATCTCCTGATTGTGGGATATAAGTGCTAAAATCACTTTCATTAATATCTTGCACTTTGAATTCTTTTCCTGTTTTCTGCACAACGTTAACAGATGCTGTATATGCCAGTTCATTAAATCCTGATGCAAAATTTAATAAGTCAGAAAAACTCTCCCCTTTTTTCATCTCAAAAACTCCGGGACGTTTAACTTCACCCTGTACCTTAACTCTCTGATTGTATGCAGGTATTCTAATAACATCATTATCTTTTAAATTAACATTATCAGATTGGTCTCCTTTTACTAAAAACCTATAAATATCAATATTTCTAAATATTTTATTATTTCTAATAAGTTCTATGTTTCTATAACTTCCATTTTTCCCAGGTCCGCCTGCTAAATGCAACGCATTATATACAGTTGCTAAAGATGATATAGAATAATTCCCTGGTTGTTTTCCTCCAACGACAGTTATCTTAATGGTTCGTATTTGACTTAGGCTAACACTAACTTGAGATTGTCCAGATTTTACTGTACTATATACATTAGCAATTGCAGATTTGATTTTTTGTGTAGCTGCCTCGATTGGCATTCCCGCAACTGAAATTTGTCCTACATATTGAATACTTATTTTTCCTTCAGTACTAACAGGAATGTTTGCATTATATTCTTGAACTCCATATATACTAATTTGAAGCTCATCTCCAGGTCCTAATATATAATTAAGCGGAGTCGCTAGTTTTAGATCCGGTTCAAAATTTAAATTTGGATTGTCAAAAAGTTCTGAACCAAAAATTATTGCGTTTGCGGAGTCCTTAACTTTATTATTGATAATCTTTTCCTGATTTCTTCCAAATTCAACTTTATTTCCAGTATTAGTTGAGCTATTTTTATTTATTGTTCCACCCGCCATAGCATTAAGCTTACTTTTGAGTTTGTCAAATTCTTCCTTGCTCATACCTTTCGATAAAGCCATAGGCTCAACCTGATCAATAGTCATATTATTGCTCTTTAATTGTGCGCTAATGTTAGCAAGATCATCCTGGGATAAATAATCAACTCTTACTGTACTTAAATCTTTGGATTTTAATATATCTTGTGCATGAACATTAAAAGATGTTAATACAGATAAAAACAAAATAAGAACGTATACTCTCTTTTTCATATAATTAAAGTTTGAACTTCAGTTTAATTTTTTTTTTTAAGAATATTGCTTTTGATAGTAATCTTTATAAGAACCTGAAGTCACATTTTGCAGCCAATCTGTATTGCTTAGATACCAATTAATAGTTTTCTCTAAACCTTCTTCAAAAGTTACTGACGGTCTCCAACCTAATTCTTTATTAATTTTTGTTGCATCAATTGCATATCTCAAATCGTGACCTGGTCTATCTTTAACATAGGTAATTAGTTCTTGCGAAGAACCTTCTGCCCTGTTTAGCTTTTTATCCATTATATTACATAAAAGTTTAACAAGATCAATATTTTTCCATTCATTAAACCCTCCAATGTTATATGTTTCATGGTTTTTGCCTTCATGAAAAACCAGATCAATTGCAATCGCATGATCTTCAACGAACAACCAGTCGCGAGTATAATTTCCATCACCATAAACTGGCAATGGCTTATTATTAATAATATTATTTATAAAAAGAGGGATTAATTTTTCTGGAAAATGATAAGAGCCATAATTATTTGAACAATTCGTCAAAACGTATGGCAATCCGTATGTTTCTCCATATGCTCTAACAAAATGGTCAGAACTAGCTTTTGAAGCAGAATAAGGTGAATTTGGATCATAAGCAGTGGTTTCAGTAAAAAGGCCTTCAGTTCCAAGAGATCCATAAACTTCATCGGTACTGATATGGTAAAATCTCTTTCCTCCAAAATTCCCTTTCCATTGATTCTTCGCAGCATTTAAAAGATTCATTGTTCCAATTACATTAGTTTTCACAAAAGCTAACGGGTCTTCAATAGAACGATCAACATGCGATTCTGCTGCTAAATGCAAAATCCCATCAAAATTATGCTTTAAAAAAAGATCATTAATAAAACTTTCGTCTACAATATCTCCTTTTACAAAAGTATAATTTGATTTATCCTCGATATCTTTTATATTTTCAAGATTTCCTGCATAAGTCAAAGCATCCAAATTAAAAATCTGATAATCCGGATATTTATTCACGAAACGTCTTACCACATGAGAACCTATGAAACCAGCTCCACCAGTTATAAGAATTTTTTTCATTTTGAATTAATTTAAGAGATCTGAATTTTGTTTTTCTAATTCACTATATATATCCTTTACATCCTGAGAACTTTCTTTATGCAAAATTAAATTTGCAGTATCAGTATGTACAAATATAGTATTTTGTAATCCTAAAAAAGTGGTATGTTTGTCACATCCGATAACCATATTACCATTTTTATCTACTGGATGCCCTTTAGTTATTAAATATTCATAGACAGACTCAAATGATCCAAGATCTGACCATGAAAATGCTGCTGGTACAACTTTAATTTTTTTGCTACGTTCCATTACAGCGTAGTCAATACTGATTGATGGAATCTCTAATGATAAACCTAAATCAAGAAAACCTTCTTTATGAGCTTCCCACACTGCTTTAGACTTTTCATAAACATCTGGTTGAAACTGTTTCAACTCATCCAATAACACTCCTGCCTTAAAACAAAACATTCCGCTATTCCATAAAAAATTACCTCTTGCTATAAATTCCTTTGCGGTAGTCTCATTTGGCTTTTCTCTAAATGACAATACTTTATCTCCTTTTGATTCAATATATCCATACCCAGTTTCTGGTTTGGTTGGAATAATTCCAAACGTAACAATAAAACCATCTTGAGCTTTCAAAACTGCTTCCTTAATAGCATTATTGTAATCATCCATTTTGTCTATAATGTGATCGGATGGCGTTATAATTAAGATATCTTCTCGATCTGAAGCAAACGCGGCAAAAGCAATTGCTGCTGCAGTATTTCTTGGAGTAGCCTCGACAATATTTACATAGGCCGTTTTTGTTTTATCCATCACTTTTCCACTCAAATGATGATTATCCACATTTCCAACTACCATTACTTTATCTGCTAAATGACTATTACGATCAACCGTCATCTCAAATAAAGATTTATTTTCAAAAATTTCCAAATATTGCTTTGGCTGACTTTTACGAGAAAGAGGCCACAATCTGCTCCCTACTCCGCCTGTTAAAATTACGTGTATAATTGAATTACTTTTTTCCATTTTTTTTTATTAAATAAAATTTTAGGTCTATAGCCTATTATCTGCTAGTTCCCCTAAAACTCCTTTTACATCATATAATAAACTGCTTTCTTTTTGCAGTTCAGAAAAATTCAATTTTAAAAATTCATTATGTGCTACTCCTAAAACTATAGCATCAAATTTTTCTGCTGGCAAAGAATTTTTAGTATCTAATTTATATTCTTTTTTGACCTCTTCGATACTAGCTAAAGGGTCAAATATTGTAACTACTATCCCGTATTCTTTTAATGCTTTTATAACATCTACTATTTTTGTGTTTCTGACATCAGGACAGTTTTCTTTAAAAGTAATTCCTAACATTAAAAGGTTTGCTCCATTAACAGAAACACCTTTTTTTATCATTAGTTTTACAACTTGTGAAGCAACATATTCGCCCATGCTGTCATTTAAACGTCGTCCTGCTAAAATTATTTCAGGATGGTATCCAAATTCTTGTGCTCTCTGAGCTAAATAATAAGGATCTACTCCAATGCAATGACCTCCTACAAGACCTGGTTTAAATGGTAAAAAATTCCATTTTGTTCCTGCGGCCTTTAAAACTTCCTGAGTATCAATATTCATTAAATTGAATATTTTAGCCAGTTCATTAACAAAAGCTATATTGATATCTCTTTGAGAATTCTCAATTACTTTTGCCGCTTCAGCTACTTTGATTGACGGTGCTAAGTGTGTTCCTGCGACAATCACCGATTTATATAATGAATCTACTTTTAATCCTATTTCTGGAGTTGAGCCGGAAGTTACTTTTAAAATTTTCTCTACTGTATGTTCCTTATCTCCTGGATTTATTCTCTCTGGAGAATAACCTACAAAAAAATCCTCATTAAATTTGAGTCCTGAAATTTTTTCTAAAACCGGAACACATTGTTCTTCAGTAACTCCTGGATAAACAGTTGATTCATAAATTACAATATCGCCTTTTTTTAAGACTTTACCAACAGATTCACTTGACTTATATAAAGGTGTAAGATCCGGACGGTTATTTTTATCTACCGGAGTTGGCACCGTAATTATAAAATAATTACATTTTGCAATATCATCAAGAGAGCTTGTGCAATACAACCCAATTTTATTATCAGCATTATCAACTAATACTTTTTGCAAAGTAGCAGAATCTACCTCCAGTGTAGTATCAATCCCAGAATTCAGGCTTTCAATTCTTGATTTGTTAATATCAAAACCTACAACACTATATTTTGTCGCAAATAATCTGGCTAACGGTAAGCCAACATAACCTAACCCTATAACAGCTATCTTTATGTTTTTTTCCAATTTCACTCCTTATTTATAAGTTTTCAGTCATTAAAATTCACGGCTTCGCCCTTCTGAGTCACAAAAAATGAGACCAGACTACGCAAAATTATTTTCGGCAAATATAACATAAAAGTCAATTTATATACTATAGTTTTTTGTAATACTTTAGTAAAACAAAGAATTCCAGACGTTTTAAACACTAATGCACTAAAAATCAATATGTAATAAAATATTTACAAAAAATAAAAACAGAGAATAAAACCCAAAAATTGAAATTTTATTCTCTGTATAACTTAGAAAGATAATAAAAAGATGCTATCTAAAACTAAATAAACCGACTTAATTTTACTTATATTTAATTTTTAATACACATCCCAATGATTCAAGAACTAAAATATAATGTGTATTTGAAACTTCCTGAACAATCACATTTTGATTATTAAAAACCCCTGATTCTAATTTAATTTTGTCACCAACATGAAATGGAATAACAGAAGCATCGGCAATATTCGGAGCTTTTAAGCTGTTTTTTATTATATTAATTTCTTCATCACGAACCACTGCCGGCTTGCCTAGCCAAAACAAATATCTCACGACACCTGCTATTTCAAAAACAGAATTTCTTTCACTATCGGGCAATTGAACAAAAACATAAGAATTAAAAAGCGGCATTTCAACTTTCTTCTTTCTATCTGACCATTGTTTTATTTTTGTTATTAAAGGACAATAGCATTCAATCCCCATCTGAATAAGTCTTTCAGCTACTTTTTTCTCCCATTTCGGTTTTGTATAAATCACATACCAATTCATAATTTCTATTTATATTGAAAATAAATCTTAAACCAACCACTTTTTCTCACTTCATATTAAATTTCATCTCAATAAACACACTCTCATTAAGAACCTATTCCTTTATAAACAAAACCAATTGATTCTAACTTTTTAGCATCTAGTATATTTCTTCCATCAAAAACAAATGCCGGCTTATGCATTGATTGATAAATTTTTTGCCAATCATAAGTTGTAAATTCATCCCATTCAGTTAATACGGCAATAGCATGTGAATCTTTACAAGCATTATAAGCATCATTAAATATGGTTAACGAATTAATGTTTTCTTGAACGCTTCTGGTTTCTAAATAATCTAAATCGCTTAACATTTTATTTCTTGACACTTTTGGATCATATACAGAAATCTTCGCTTGCTCGTTTATTAAATCATCTGCTACATAAATTGCCGCAGATTCGCGTGTATCATTTGTATCTTTTTTGAAAGCCCAACCTAAAAAAGTAATTTTTTTATCGGCAACAGTATTATATAAAGTCTGAACAATTTTATTTGAAAATCTTCTTTTTTGATGATCGTTCATAATTATAACTTGTTCCCAATAATCTGCTACTTCATTTAAACCATAAGTTTTAGCAATATAAACTAGATTTAAGATATCTTTCTGAAAACAAGATCCTCCAAAACCAACAGAAGCTTTTAAAAACTTCGGTCCAATTCTGCTATCCATTCCAATTGCTTTTGCAACTTCATTTACATCTGCTCCAGTTTTTTCACACAATTCAGACATTGCATTGATAGACGAAATACGCTGAGCTAAAAATGCATTAGCTGTTAATTTAGACAATTCTGATGACCAAACATTTGTTGTTAAAATCTTCTCTCTATTAACCCAATTTGCATAAACATTTACAAGAGCATTAATCGCAATCTCTCCTTCTGGAGTTGTATCTCCTCCAATTAAAATTCGATCCGGGTTTAATAGATCTGTAACTGCCGTTCCTTCTGCTAAAAACTCGGGATTTGATAAAATTTGAAACTGTACACCGTTACCAGTATTATCTAATATGCTTTTTATAGCTTCTGCAGTTCGAACTGGTAAAGTAGATTTTTCGACTACAATTTTATTTTGTTTCGCAACTTTTGCAATTTGTCTGGCACATAACTCAATATATTTTAAATCAGCTGCCATACCTTTTCCCTTTCCATAAGTTTTCGTTGGGGTATTAACTGAAATAAAGATTATCTGTGCTTCGTCAATTGCTTTTTCTACTTCTGTTGAAAAAAACAAATTTCTTCCTCTAGCTTCTGCAACAATTTCTGCAAGTCCCGGCTCATAAATAGGAATATTATCAGTATTTGGATCATTCCAATCCTTAATTCTTTGTTCATTCAAATCTACAACTGTAACTTGAATATGTGGACATTTTTGTGCAATTACGGCCATTGTAGGACCTCCAACATAACCAGCCCCTATGCAGCAAATTTTTGTAATTTCCATTTACTATAATTATTATCTTTATTTATTTCAAATTATTCCAGTACCAGCTTACTGCTTCTTTTAATCCTTCCTGAAGAGAATATTTCGGATTATATCCTAAAAGACTTTTTGCCTTATCGATACTTGCCAATGAATGTGGAATATCTCCTGCTCTATTTCTGCCATATATAATCTCTACATCAGCAATTTTTGGATCAAATTCAGACAAATATTTTTTTAAATATTTTACCAAGTCATTTAATGTGTTCCGATCTCCAAAAGCAGTATTATAAACCGTATTATAAGCAGATTGATTTTGAGTCGTTATTGCCAGTTCATTCATTTGAATCACGTTGTCTATATATGTAAAGTCGCGTGAATAATTACCATCACCATTAATAACTGGACTTTCATGATTCATTAATTGTTTAACAAACTTTGGAATTACTGCAGCGTAAGCTCCATCTGGATCTTGTTTTCTTCCAAAAACATTAAAATAACGTAATCCAATTGTTTCTAAGTCATAAGTTTTACTGAAAATTTCAGCATATAACTCGTTTACATATTTAGTTATTGCATAAGGAGATAATGGTTTCCCAATTACATCTTCAACTTTTGGCAATCCTTCAGAATCTCCATAAGTCGACGAACTGGCTGCATATACAAAACGTTTTACTTTTGCATCTCTGGAAGCAACTAACATGTTTAGAAAACCTGAAACATTTACTTCATTGGTTGTTATAGGATCATTTATTGATCTTGGAACAGATCCTAATGCCGCCTGATGTAAAACGTATTCAACACCTTCAACTGCCAAAATACAATCTTCGATATTTCTTATGTCACCTTCAATTAATTTAAAGTTTGGATTTTCTATAACATGCTTTAAATTATGACGATGACCAGTAGAAAAATTATCCAAACAAATTACCTTATAGCCTAATCCCAGAAAATGTTCTGATAGATTTGAACCTATAAAACCAGCTCCACCAGTAATTAGTATTGTGTTTTGATTTGAAATGTTCATTTGTTCAAAATTATTTTTTTCTAAATTTATCAGAAATTAAGTTCCAAAGTCCGCTTTGTTTCTCTTCTTCATGATATCCATTTGAGTAAGCTCCGTAACCGTATCCATATCCATAAGTAGCCCCATACTTTGCTTTATTTTCAAAGCCATTAAAAACGATACTTGTGTTATTCAATTCTCCTCTTTTAACTTTGTTATTCAGCAACGTTATCATATCTTTTTTCGTATAATTCTGTCTTACAATATACAAAGTAACATCAGCATATTGAACAAGTTCTGAAGCATCTGAAACTAAACCTACTGGTGGTGTATCGAGAATTATATAATCGTATTTTTGTTTTAATTCATCTATCAATTCTTTCATTGCATCGCTTAAAATTAATTCAGATGGATTTGGAGGAATTGGCCCGGAAAGTATTACATCAAGATTCTCAATTTGTGTTGAATTTGTAATTTCGTCCAAAGTGTTTTGCTTAATTAAATAATTAACAACCCCTAATTGTTTATTTGTAAAAGAAAATTCATCTGCTAATCTTGGTTTTCTCAAATCCAAACCAACGATAACCGTTTTCTTTTCACTTAAAGCAAAAACCGTGGCTATATTAATAGAACAAAATGTCTTTCCTTCACCACTAATAGATGAAGTAATCATTAAAGTTTTTGAACCATGAAGCTGTTGTCTTTTATATAAAAATTGTAATGAAGACCGAATACCTCTAAAAGCTTCTGAAAGTGCCGACTTTGGCTTATCAAACACAGCCAAACTTACTGCATCTTTATTAAAACCGATTACTCCAATTATTGGGATTTCGGTTAATTTACTAATATCTTCTGTGTTTTGAATTGAATTATTTATAAAGAAAATTGCAATTACAAACATAAGAGGAATTAGTATTCCTAAAAACAATGCAAGAATATAATTTGCAGATGTTTTAGGGCCTATCAATCCTCCTCCAATGTCTTTTGCAGAATCAATAAAATGAATATCTGACAAATTCGAAGCTTTTACAATTTCTGCTTCATTTCGTTTTTGAAGAAACTCGGTATAAATATTATCATTTAAATCGTACTTCCTTTGAATCTTTAATAATTCTTGCTGTTCTTCCGGCAATTTTTTAACAGTATTTTCAGCTTGACCAATCTTTGCATTTACCAAAGATAAATCATACAATAAAGAAGCCTTGGCTGAAATTATGTTTTCTAGCAACACACTTTTTACAGCCTGCATTTGATTATCGAAGTCTTTAAAAATCTTATCGCTTTTTACGGCATATGCCATCTCTGATCTTTGTGCCGAAAGTGCAATAAGTTTTGAAACATTTGCAACAATATTGGGATCTTCTATACCGGCAACAGAAGGCGCAGGTAATCTTGAATAATCTACACTATTATTTAAATAAGATCTTAAAGAATTATAATAGGCAATTTTTCGTGTTACTTGATCTTTTTCAACATCGAAGTTCATTATTTTATCTGAAAACTTAGCACCGCCTCCTTCAATTTCATAAATATTTTTACCTTTTCTAAAAGTTTTCAATTCATTCCCAGTTTGTTTCAACTGTGCTTCCATAGCAACAAGTGTACTATCTATAAATCTTATTGTATTAGTTGCAAACTGGTTTTTACCATCTAATTGAATTTTTATCAACATTCTTACTGTTGCGTTTAAGTATTCAACCATTCTGGCTTTATTGGTTCCCTGCATTCCTAAAGTTAGAAGCGATCCTCCATTTTTATCACTATCTACACTTATTCCTCTATAGCGAGAAACTGTTCCATTAAAATCATTGAATTTTACAAAATATTCCTTTCCTTTATAAAATCCCGGATTATCATTAATTTGTAGTTTCCAGTTCAAAAAAGGTAGAGAAACCTGCTCACCAACCTTATATTTTTTAATAAATGTTACAGGCTGTACAGAAGTATTACTGTAAATATTTGTAGAATATGTAATTAACGAAACTGAATTACTTTCAAATGGTATTTGAATTTGATATTCATTTTCACTTAAAAATTTAATACTAATTAAAGTATTTGCAAGCTGTCCTTTTGTTTTATCTATATCAACATAAAAAGGAACTGCTCCGTAAGAATCAATTAAATTGTATTGTCCTTGTTCAAGATAATCGATATAGTACTGTAACTTATCAACAACCAGTTCATTATGGGATCTAGATTGCAATATGGTAGAGATTCCATTAACCTGATCTGAAATTCCGCCCCAATTAAAAACCAAACTGGTATTAGATGTAAAAAACGGATTGCTTTCTTCCTTTATAGAAATCATGGTTTGCATCCCATAAATTTTTTCTTTTCGAATATTTACCTGATATGCAATTGTAAAAGCAATAATCAAACTTGCCAAAAACCATTTCCAATAACTTAGGATTATTAATAAAAACCCTTTAAAATCAAAATTTGAATGATTCTCAAAAATGGAAAAATCTTTTATGTCTAACATCTTAAAATAAATTATTTTTTAATTTCTGATTATCAAATAAACTGTTGTTGCCAATGACAACAGCGTAATAACGGTACCTATAGACTGTATACCAGTTTGTCCAGTTCCCCAAGTTTTTTGTTTCAAAGGCTTGACATATATATAATCATTTGGCTGTAGATAATAATAAGGAGATTTCATAACATTAACATCTGTAAGGTCTATTTCATTCATTTGCACACCTGTTGGTGTCTGACGAATTACAGTTACAGCCTTTCTATTACCTACGGTAGTGATATCACCCGCATTGGCAATAGCCTCCATGATATTTACATTTTCTTTAAATAATGTTTTTGTTCCAGTACTTCCTACCTCTCCGTTAATTGTATATCTAAATCCTGCTAATTTTACAGTAAGAAAAATGTTTGCTTCACTTTTAAAATACTCTTCATTCAATTTTTTTTCTATTTTGACACGAACTTCCTCTAAAGTAAAACCAATAACATTAATTTCTCCTAAAATTGGCATTCTGATATTTCCATGATCATCAACAGTAAATCCATCGAAATATAATGACGATTCTGATTTGCCAATAGAAGAAGCATCTGTTGTATTAAAAATCGAAACCAATTTAGGATCGATAGCTTTTATACTAATACTTAAAACATCATTTACTTGCAATCTATAAGGTTTGGATTCTAATGATGCAATATTATTTTGTTCTGATGACGTATTTTTATCCTGTAGGTACACGAGATCATTTAAAGGAATACAAGAGGTAAATAATGTACTAATCAGCAATAATATATAGAGGCTGTTTTTTGTCATTTTGAAAATTTTAACGCAAATATAGTTTTTCCTTTAGTTTTCAGGAAATCTATATATTATTTGATTGTATTTAATTGCTTTTGAAAGTTTTTTCGAACGGAACACGGTGTAAAATACTTCTCCCAAGTGTAATTTCATCAGCATATTCTAATTCATCTCCAACGGAAATCCCTCTCGCTATTGTAGAAATTACAATTTCTGAATCGGCAATTTGTTTATAAATGTAAAAATTTGTGGTATCCCCTTCCATTGTAGAGCTCAAGGCGAAGATAATTTCAATTACTTTTCCTGATTTTACTTTTTCAACTAAAGTAGAAATATTTAACTGGCCTGGACCAACTCCTTCAATTGGAGAAATTTTGCCTCCTAAAACATGATAAATCCCTCTGTATTGCCCCGTATTTTCAATCGCCATTACATCGCGTATGTCTTCTACAACACAAATCGTTTGATGATTTCTTCTGGTATTTGCGCAAATTTCACAAATGTTCGTATCTGATATATTATGGCAATTTTGACAGAATTTAATATCCTCGCGCATATTTAATAACGCTTGTGACAAAAATCCTGTTTGTTCTTTTGGCTGCTTTAACAAATGAAGAACTAAACGCAATGCTGTACGCTTACCAATTCCAGGCAATTGCGACATCTCGTTGACCGCTTTTTCAATAAGTTTTGATGAAAATTCCATGACGACAAAAGTAATACTTTTAATGGTATAGCTGGCTTTGACACATCTAAAATCAGCATTCAAAAGATTAAATATTCTTACTGAATTTATTTTAGCATCAATAAAAGCGATATTCTTTTATGGCAATCCCGACACTTCGGAAGCCATAAAAGATATAATGAATAGTCGAGATTAGCTCACGAAAAAATTAATATTGATTAGTAGCTAATAAAACCAAAGTACATGCAACTTCAACCTCAATATTATTCAATTCCAACAATTGATATAATTCAGGATTTTCAGTTCCGGGATTGAAGATTACTCTTTTAGGCTGTGCTTCAACGATGTAATTATAATAGTCACGCTGACGAGTAGGATTTAGATATAAAGTTACTGTATCTATATTTTTAACCGGAACGGCTTTGGTATGAATTTTTACCCCTGCCACTTCCCCAGTGTTTTGTCCAATTGCAAGAACAGTATGCCCTTTTTGAGTTAATGCATTTATTGCTCTAAAAGCATAACGATCAGGTTTTGTGGTTGCTCCAAGCAACAATGTTTTTTTATTTTTCATTATATTAGAATATTCCACAAAAGTAGTCAAAAAGGACGAGCATAATTTATTCTATTGATTTAGAATATTGACTGTAAAAAATAATATCATAATATAAATTTACACCCAAGTATTAAATTTGACTATTTTTACTTCACTAACCAATATTATATGGATTTATTTATTTACCTATTTGCTGCACTTTTCTCAGTACTAAACCCAATTGGGACAGTTCCCATTTTTGTTGGATTAACGCAGCATGATTCTCAAAAAGAACGCTCTAGAATTTCTTTATGGACTGCCATAAATGTTGGTATTATCTTATTGGTTTCTTTTTTTATTGGCCAATACGTTTTAACTTTTTTCGGAATAAGTATTGATGCACTTCGAATTGCAGGCGGAATCGTGATTGTTAATTCTGGTTTTTCATTACTTTCCGGTAAATTCAATAAAAAACGAGGGATCAATAAAAAAATTGAAAACGAAGTACAGCAAAGAAATGATATTGCTTTAACTCCATTAGCAATCCCAATGCTTGCTGGACCAGGATCTATTTCTTTATTAATTGCATTTTATCAGGAACATCATCAAGTGGAGGAAATCATTTTTTCTTGTCTTGCAATTTTAGCAATTGCCGTCGTTATTTTTGTTATTCTTAAAAGCGCACATTATCTGGCAAGAATTTTAGGAGCATCAGGAATTGTAGCAATCTCCAGAATTGTTGGTTTTATTGTAATTTCTATCGGAATTCAATATATCGTAAGTTCGATCGTAAATATTATAAAAGGAAATTTTTAAAATGTTTCCATATTTATACAAAAACAAAAAAGGGATAAAAACTTAGTGTTTATATCCCTTTTTTTATTTTATAGACTAATTTTAATTTCTTGGTAAAAACACTTCAGCCATCATACATCTTGCGCTTCCGCCACCACAAGCTTCAATTGTATCTAAACTCGAACTTAAAATTTCAGCGTGTTTTTCTAATTGTTGAATTTGTTTTGGAGTTAAACTTTGATGAGCTGATGCACTCATAACGATATATTTTTTATCATTCGTTCCTCGAACTTCCAACATATTTCCGGCAAAATTATTAACCTGATCTTCTGTAATTAGAATAATTTCTTTTTTATCATCTTTTAGATTATCAAGAACCATTTTACGCTCTTTTTTATCATCGATGCAATCTGCACAAATAACTGCGAAAGTTTCACCTAAACACATCATAACATTGGTATGATATATCAATTTACGATCACCGTCAACAGTTTGAAAAGCTTCAAAAATTACCGGAGCATAATCAAAATCTTCACAAAACTCAATAAACAATTCTTCGTCAGCACGAGGCGATAATGCACAATATGCTTTTGCATTGGCACGATCTAAAAGTAAGCTTCCGGTTCCTTCTAAAAAATAACCATCATCTTCTGCAGATGTATAATCCATTATATTAGAAATTTCGAAACCTTTTTCTTCTAAAGTATCTAATATATCTTCACGGCGCTCTAAACGACGATTTTCTGCAAACATAGGATAAAGTGCGACATCTCCATTTTCGTGAAATGAAACCCAATTGTTTGGAAAAATACTATCTGGAGTATCAGTTTCCAAATTATCTTCAATTACGGTCACGTCAACACCAACAGCTCTTAGTTTTTCAACAAAAGTATCAAACTCTTGCTGTGCTTTTGCATTCACTGTACTTGGTAATAATCCGTCTAATACTTTTTGGTAATAATTATTTACAGCTGTTTGTTCATTCATTCTGAAAGCAACAGGCCGTATCATTACAATTGCATTTGTTGTTTGTTTCATTTTTTATACTTTTATTTTGTTTGAGGTTTCAAGTTTCAGGTTACAACAACTTGAAACCTGAAACCTAGAACTTGAAACAACTATTTTAGTCTCTAATTAATGGCAAAGTTGAACATCTCAATAAACCTTCTTGTTTTGCAATTTCTGCATATGGAATTTCTTCTACAGTAAAACCATTTGCTCGAAGCCAGTTATTTAATCTGGTAAAGTTTTTCTCAGAAACAACAACATCTTTATCAATCGAAAATACATTTGAAAACATATTGTACATTTCTTCTCTTTCAATATGAAATAAGTTTTGTTTTCCGAAAAGATTTACCAAATACAAATAATCTGCTTCTTCACGGAAACCTCTTTTATAAATGATTCCTTTATCTTTTCCAACAGGTTGAAAACAGCAGTCTAAATGCAAGGCATTGTCACGAGCTTCTAACTTCGATTTAACCAAATCAAATTCTTTCACAATTTTATTTGGAAACAATTCTTTAATATAATTTACGCCATGCATATTTGTTCTGGCAGTAATATAATCTTTGTAATCACTTCCTTTGTATGTTCCAATAAAAATATGATCATTCCAAAGCATAACATCGCCGCCTTCAATGTGAACTTCTTCTGGCGGGCGTACAACTTTTATTGCATCAATTTGATCAATCACATATTGAATTGCATCTAACTCGCGTTCACGATCTGGTAAAATATTTGATTTTATGAAAACATCATCAATTACAAATCCTATATCTCTGGCAAAAATTTGATTGTAATTTTCAATCATTTCAGGACGATAAACAGTTACATCGTATTTCTGAAAAACAGCATTAAAAGCATCCATTTCAGCAACCATATCTTTTTCGATTGGATATGTTCCGGCTTTAATATGTTCCAATGATTTAGGATCATAGGCCTCTTCTAATGAAGGAGTTGGCCCATTATGAACGGCTGAACCCAAAACTACAGCACGCAATCTTGAAGTTTCGTTCTTTACATTTAATTGCAACATAACTTTATTATATTTTTGACAAAGATAAAAAAAGCTTTACAGTTAAGTAAAGCTTTAGTTTTTTTATTTATTAGACTTAAAGTCTCTTAAAGGATGTCCAGTATAAATTTGTCTTGGCCTTCCTATTGGCTCTTTATTTTCACGCATTTCTTTCCATTGTGCAATCCAGCCTGGAAGTCTTCCGATAGCAAACATAACAGTAAACATATCCGTTGGAATTCCTAATGCTCTGTAAATAATTCCAGAGTAGAAATCAACGTTTGGATATAAATTTCTTGATTTGAAGTAATCATCTTCAAGGGCTGCTGCTTCTAATTTTTTAGCAATTTCTAAAATCGGATCTTCAACACCTAAAGTTTCCAAAACTTCTTTAGCTGCTTTTTTGATGATTTTTGCTCTTGGATCAAAGTTTTTATAAACTCTGTGACCAAATCCCATTAAACGGAATGGATCATTTTTATCTTTAGCTTTTGCTAAGAATTTATCAGTATCTCCACCGTCTTTATTAATTTCCTCAAGCATTTCAAGAACTGCTTGGTTAGCCCCTCCATGAAGTGGTCCCCAAAGAGCAGAAACTCCTGCAGAAATAGAAGCGAATAAACCAGCATGAGATGAACCTACCATTCTTACTGTAGATGTCGAACAGTTTTGCTCGTGATCTGCATGAAGAATAAATAATTTATCTAAAGCATCAACTACAACAGGATTTGCTGAATAAGGTCCTGTAGGTAATTTAAACATTAACTGCATAAAATTATCTACATAACCTGTTGTGTTATCGTAATAATTTAATGGATAACCCATAGATTTTCTATAAGTCCAAGTAGCAATTACAAGAAATTTACCCATTGTTTTACAAATGGCTTCGTACATTTCTTTTTCATTGTCTACATTAACTGCTTTTGGGTTAAATGCTGTTAAAGCACTTGTCAAAGCAGATAAAACTCCCATTGGGTGAGCTGTTTTTGGAAAACCATCAATGATATTTTTCATTTCTTCGTTTACCAAAGTATGTTTTTTAATACCATTTTCAAACTGCTCTAATTCCTGAGCTGTTGGTAATTCTCCGAAAATCAAAAGATAAGAAACTTCTAAAAAACTAGCCTTTTCAGCTAAGTCTTCGATTGAATATCCTCTGTAACGTAAAATTCCTAATTCTCCGTCTAAGAAAGTGATTTCACTTTTACAAGATCCAGAGTTTTTATATCCCGGATCAATTGTAATAATACCTGTTAAATCACGTAATTTGTTAATATCGATAGCTGATTCATTTTCGCTTCCTGTAATTACCGGAAGTTCAATTTTTTGACCATCTACTTCTAATGTAGCTATTTTTGACATAATATAATCGGAAATAATTCTATAAAATAATAATTTATCAAATCTAAGGAATTTAAGACTAACTAAAAAAAGAATCCTGCTATGAATTTGTTAAAACTCCAAAAAAAAACCATTCGTTAATCCGAATGGTTTCTTTTCAACATATAACTCTTACGATTATTTGATCTTGAAAGCGTTTAATCCTGGGAAATAAGCAGTACTTCCTAACTCTTCTTCGATTCTTAATAATTGATTGTATTTTGCCATACGATCAGAACGAGAAGCAGAACCGGTTTTAATTTGTCCACAGTTTAAAGCAACTGCTAAATCAGCAATTGTGTTATCTTCTGTTTCTCCAGAACGGTGAGACATTACTGAAGTATAACCAGCATTTTTAGCCATATTTACTGCAGCGATAGTTTCTGTTAAAGTTCCAATTTGGTTTACTTTTACAAGGATTGAATTAGCGATTCCTTTTTCAATACCAGTTGACAAACGCGCAACATTAGTAACAAATAAATCATCACCTACTAATTGTACTTTATTTCCAATTTTTTCAGTTAAATATTTCCATCCATCCCAGTCATCTTCATACATACCATCTTCGATAGAAATAATTGGATATTTAGCAGCAAGTTCAGCTAAATAATCAGCTTGCTCTTCAGATGTTCTGATTTTTCCAGTTTCTCCTTCAAATTTAGTATAATCGTATTTACCGTTTACATAAAACTCAGAAGCAGCACAGTCAAGGGCAATCATAATTTCGTCACCAAAAGTATATCCAGCTTTTTCAACCGCTAATTTGATAGTATCTAAAGCATCTTCAGTACCACCTGCTAAATTTGGAGCAAAACCACCTTCATCACCAACAGCTGTACTTAAACCTCTGTCGTGTAAAACTTTTTTCAAGCTGTGGAAAATTTCAGTTCCCATTTGCATAGCATGTGTAAAAGAAGTTGCTTTTACAGGGAAAATCATAAATTCCTGGAATGCGATAGGCGCATCAGAGTGAGAACCTCCATTAATGATGTTCATCATTGGAACAGGTAAGGTATTAGCAGAAACTCCACCTACATATCTGTATAAAGGTAACCCAAGTTCGTTAGCAGCAGCTTTTGCAGCAGCCAAAGAAACACCTAAAATTGCATTAGCTCCTAATTTAGATTTATTTGGAGTCCCATCTAAATCGATCATTAATTGATCAATTGTATTTTGTTCGAAAACAGAAGTCCCAACTAATTCCTCAGCAATAACAGTATTTACATTGTTCACTGCATTCAAAACTCCTTTTCCAAGATAAGCCTTACCTCCATCACGTAATTCAACAGCTTCGTGTTCTCCAGTTGATGCTCCAGATGGAACTGCAGCTCTTCCTAAAACTCCGTTTTCAGTTACTACATCAACCTCAATAGTAGGATTTCCTCTGGAATCCAAAATTTGTCTTGCGTGAACTTTAATTATAATACTCATTATTTTTGTTTTTTATTAATAGATTATAGATTTTTTTTCGAAATTAGAAAAATATTTAATATTAAAAACGAATTTTCTTTACTAAACACCTTTATTTATTAACTACATCGTTTTAGACACAGTCAGTTTTATATTCTCAACAAATTGATCAAATAAATATGACGAATCGTGCGGTCCCGGACTTGCTTCTGGGTGATATTGTACTGAAAAACAATTCTTATTTTTCATTCTCATACCTGCAACAGTTCCATCATTTAAATGTAAATGTGTAATTTCTAAATCAGGGTGATTATCTAATTGCTCTTTCTTTACAGCAAAACCATGATTTTGAGAAGTAATTTCACCTTTTCCTGTAATAATATTTTTTACCGGATGGTTAATCCCGCGATGCCCATTAAACATTTTATAAGTCTGAACACCATTTGCCAAAGCAATTACCTGATGTCCTAAACAGATTCCAAATAAAGGCTTATCCTCGGCAAGGATTTTCTTTGCAACTTCAATCGCTCCAAATAAAGGATCTGGATCTCCAGGCCCATTTGATAAGAAAAACCCATCTGGATTAAACGAATTCAAATCTTCATAAGTTGAATTGTATGGAAAAACTTTAATGTAGCAGTCTCTTTTTGCAAGGTTTCTAAGAATATTCTTTTTGATTCCAAGATCAAGCGCCGAAATTTTATAGGTTGCATTTTCATCTCCAACAAAATAAGGCTCAGTTGTAGATACTTTTGAAGCTAATTCCAAACCTTCCATATCAGGAACATTTGCTAATTCCTTTTTCAAATCTTCAATTGAAGTTCCATCTGTACAAATAACAGCATTCATTGCTCCATTGTCACGAATATAACTTACAAGTGCTCTTGTATCAACATCAGAAATACAAATCAGATTTTGTTTCGTAAAGTAATCTTCCAGACTTCCAGAAGCACCTTCTCTAGAATAATTAAAGCTAAAGTTTTTACAAACCAAACCAGCAATCTTGATGCTGTCTGATTCTACTTCTAAATCATTAACACCATAATTACCAATATGCGGATTAGTCGCAACCATAATTTGACCAAAATAAGAAGGGTCTGTAAAAATCTCCTGATATCCGGTCATTCCAGTATTAAAACAAACTTCACCAAAAGTTTTACCGCTGATTCCGATAGATTTACCATGAAAAATAGTTCCATCACTTAGTAATAAAATGGCGCTTTGTCGTGTTGTGTATTTCATTCTTTAATTTGTATTGTTTTTAATCGTCTTATGAAACTTTTGATGTTTCATTTGTAATTAGATATTTTGCAAATTTACTTCTTTAAAAGAGTGCTGCCAAGATTTTTTAAATTTTTCATTCATAAAAATAAAACCTTGACACTGAAATAAGTTAAATTTTACTCTTCTAAAAAAAATCAAAAAAAAAGGATAAACTAAAAATTAGCTTATCCTTGATTTCTATAGAATCATTACTTTCATAATTATTCAGAAGCTTCAGTAGTCGATTCTGATTCAGCAGCAGGAGCTTCAGGAGCAGTACCTTCAGCTTTCTTAGCTTTACCACCACGACGGCTTTTAGCTTTTTTAACTTCTTTTTTACCTCCATTGTAAAGTTCATTGAAATCTACAAGTTCGATCATCGCCATATCAGCGTTATCTCCCAAACGATTTCCAACTTTAATGATACGAGTGTATCCACCTGGACGGTCACCAACTTTAGCTGCTACATCTCTGAACAAGTCAGTTACTGCATATTTGCTGCGTAAGTAAGCAAAAACAATACGACGGTTGTGAGTCGTATCTTCTTTTGATTTTGTGATTAAAGGCTCAACAAATTGTTTAAGCGCTTTAGCTTTAGCAACAGTAGTGTTAATACGTTTGTGCTCGATAAGAGAACAAGCCATATTAGCCAACATAGCTTTTCTATGTCCAGTCTGTCTGCTTAAGTGGTTGAATTTTTTTCCGTGTCTCATGACGTGTTTTTTTTATCTTCATCTTGCTACAATCCACTATGGAGAGCAAAATATGAAGTAAATTATTCTTTATCTAATTTGTATTTAGCTAAATCCATTCCGAAAGTTAAATTCTTCACTGCAACAAGTTCATCAAGTTCAGTTAAAGATTTTTTACCAAAATTACGGAATTTCATTAGGTCATTTTTATTGAACGATACTAAATCACCAAGTGTATCAACTTCAGCCGCTTTCAAGCAATTTAATGCTCTTACAGATAAATCCATATCAACAAGCTTAGTTTTAAGCAATTGTCTCATATGCAATGACTCTTCATCATACGATTCTGTTTGTGCAATTTCGTCAGCCTCAAGTGTAATTCTTTCATCAGAAAACAACATGAAATGGTGAATTAAAACTTTAGCAGCTTCAGTAAGAGCATCTTTTGGATTAATCGATCCATCAGTTTTGATTTCAAAAACTAACTTTTCGTAATCTGTTTTTTGCTCTACACGGAAATTTTCGATTGCATATTTTACATTTTTTACCGGAGTAAAAATAGAATCTGTAAAAATCGTTCCAATTGCAGCATTTTGTTTTTTGTTCTCTTCAGCAGGAACGTATCCTCTACCTTTTTCGATTGTTAAATCGAAGTTCAATTTGATTTTAGAATCTAAATTACAGATAACAAGGTCTGGATTCAAAACTTGAAAACCTGAGATAAATTTTTGAAAATCACCTGCTGTTAATTGATCTTTACCAGAAACAGAAATAGTAACTGATTCATTATCGATATCTTCTATCTGACGTTTGAAACGTACTTGCTTTAGATTAAGGATAATTTCGGTAACATCTTCAACAACACCTGAAATAGTAGAAAACTCATGATCTACACCTTCGATACGAACAGATGTAATTGCATAACCTTCTAACGCTGAAAGCAAAACTCTTCTAAGTGCATTACCAACTGTCAATCCATAACCAGGTTCTAAAGGTCTAAATTCGAATTTACCTTCAAAATCGGTTGAATCGATCATGATAACTTTATCGGGCTTTTGAAAATTAAATATTGCCATAAATTTCGACTAAGTCAATTATTATTTGTTGTACAACTCTACGATTAATTGTTCTTTAATGTTTTCTGGAATTTGAAGTCTCGCAGGTACAGAAACAAAAGTTCCTTCTTTAAGATCATTGTTCCAAGTAATCCATTCATAAACATGACTTGAATTTGATAAAGAACGCTCGATAGCCTCTAAAGATTTAGATTTTTCACGAACTGCAACTTTATCACCAGGCTTAAGGTGGTAAGAAGGAATATTAACAACTTCACCGTTTACTGTAATGTGTCTGTGAGATACTATTTGACGAGCACCTCTTCTAGATGGAGCAATTCCCATTCTAAAAACAACATTATCTAATCTTGCTTCACATAGTTGTAATAAAACTTCACCAGTAACTCCTTTAGTAGCTGATGCTTTTTCGAATAAATTTCTGAATTGTTTTTCTAAAATTCCATAAGAATATTTAGCTTTTTGCTTTTCCATTAACTGAACAGCGTACTCAGATTTTTTTCCTCTTTTTTTAGCCATCCCGTGTTGTCCAGGTGGGTAATTTCTTTTTTCGAAAGATTTATCATCTCCGAAGATTGCTTCGCCAAATTTACGGGCGATTCTTGTACTAGGACCAGTATATCTTGCCATTTTGAATTGTTTAAGATTGAGATTATGAATTCAGGTCTTATCCTTCGATAATCTATTTTCAATCTAGGTTATACTATAAATTTTTGAGTATTAAACTCTACGTCTTTTTGGAGGACGACATCCGTTGTGAGGCATTGGAGTAACATCGATAATCTCAGTAACTTCAATTCCACCGTTATGAATAGAACGGATAGCAGACTCACGTCCGTTTCCTGGTCCTTTTACATAAACTTTTACTTTTTTAAGTCCAGCCTCAAGAGCTACTTTACTACAATCTTCTGCTGCCATTTGAGCTGCGTACGGAGTATTCTTTTTAGAACCTCTGAAACCCATTTTTCCAGCTGAAGACCAAGCAATAACTTCACCTTTCTTATTTGTCAAAGAAATAATAATATTGTTAAAAGTAGAAGAAACATGAGCTTCACCCGTTGATTCAACGATAACTTTACGTTTTTTTGCAGTTGCTTTAGCCATATTACTTATTATTTAGTTGCTTTTTTCTTGTTAGCAACAGTTTTTCTTTTTCCTTTTCTAGTTCTAGAGTTGTTTTTAGTTCTTTGACCTCTTAATGGAAGACCAGATCTATGACGAATTCCTCTATAACAACCAATATCCATTAAACGCTTGATGTTCAAAGAAACTTCAGAACGTAACTCTCCTTCAATTTTGTAAAATGAAACAGCATCACGAATCGCTCCGATCTCGTCATCATTCCAATCTTGAACTTTTTTATCTTGGCTAACTTGAGCTTTCTCTAAAATCTCAATAGCTCTACTTTTTCCTAATCCGAAGATGTAGGTAAGTGCTATAACACCTCTCTTGTTTTTTGGGATATCTACCCCTGCTATTCTTGCCATAATTATCCTTGTCTTTGTTTAAATCTAGGATTCTTTTTGTTTATCACGTACAATCTTCCTTTTCTACGCACGATAATGCACTCGGCACTTCTCTTTTTTACTGATGCTCTAACTTTCATAGTGAATATCCTTTAATATCGATAAGTAATTCTTGCTTTTGACAAATCGTAAGGACTCATTTCTAGTTTCACTTTATCACCAGGTAATAACTTGATATAATGCATACGCATTTTTCCAGAAATATGAGCAATTACAATATGTCCATTTTCTAACTCCACACGGAACATCGCATTAGATAATGCTTCAATGATTGATCCGTCTTGTTCTATTGCTGATTGTTTTGCCATAAATATATTAAGCTACTGCTTTTCTATTTTTACCAGTCTTCATTAAACCATCATAATGTTTGTTTAACAAGTATGAATTGATTTGTTGAATAGTATCTATCGCAACTCCAACCATAATTATTAATGAGGTACCTCCAAAAAACATTGCCCAAGATTGTTGTACATCCATAATACTTACAACAATAGCTGGGAACACAGCAATCAAAGCAAGGAATAAAGATCCTGGGAAAGTTATTAAAGACATCACTTTATCAAGAAATTCAGAAGTTTCAGCTCCAGGACGAACTCCAGGAATAAAACCACCACTTCTTTTTAAATCATCAGCCATTTTGTTAGTAGGTACAGTGATCGCAGTATAAAAGAATGTAAATACAATAATTAAAGTTGCAAAAACAAAATTATACCAGAAACCAAACATATTACTAAATGCACCAACAATAGATTGTGATGTGTCTGATTTAGACAATCCAGCTACTGCTGCAGGGATAAACATAATTGCCTGAGCAAAAATGATAGGCATAACCCCAGAAGCATTAAGCTTAAGAGGAATCCATTGTCTGTTACCACCTGCTAAATCTTGCTCATAGTCACCAGTTGTAGTACGACGAGCGTATTGAACCGGGATTCTACGTACTGCCATTGTAAGCAATACACAAGAAATGATTACCAATAACCACACAATAATTTCAATAACTAACAACATTGGACCTCCATTGTTATTGGTAACTCTCGTTGTAAACTCTTGAATAAAAGCTTGCGGTAAACGAGCTAGGATACCAACCATAATTAATAATGAAATTCCATTTCCAATACCTTTATCTGTAATTTTTTCCCCAAGCCACATAGCAAAAATTGTACCAGTAACTAAGATGATAACAGAAGAGAACAAAAATTCAGGTGAATTAAATCCTAGTAAGAATGCACTTCCAGGTAACGTTCTGTATAAATTATAGATATAAGTTGGACCTTGAACCAGTGTAATAGCTATAGTCAACCAACGAGTGATTTGGTTAATCTTTTTTCTACCACTCTCTCCATCGTTTTGAAGTTTTTGCAAATAAGGAATCGCAATTCCCATTAACTGAACAACAATAGATGCAGAAATATAAGGCATAATACCTAAAGCAAAAACTGAAGCTTTAGAGAAAGCACCTCCTGTAAACATGTCTAGGATAGATCCTAAACCATTTTTAGTTTGTCCCGCTAAACCTGTTAATTGAGTTGCGTCAATTCCAGGCAGCGTTACATGTGCACCAAAACGATATACCAAAAGCAATCCTAATGTAATTAAGATTCTGTTTTTCAGTTCTTCGATTTTCCAAACATTACTTATTGATTCAATAAATTTCTTCATCTTAATAGATAAGTTATATAGTTACAGCTTCTCCACCAGCAGCTTCAATAGCAGCTTTTGCAGTAGCAGTAAATTTGTGGGCAGTTACTTTTAATTTTGCTTTCAATTCTCCTCTACCTAAAATCTTAACGATTTCATTTTTGGTAGCTAGACGATTTGCTACGAAATCTGTCATAGAAACAGAATCAGTAATCACACCATTGTCTACTAATAATTGAAGCGTATCTAAATTAACACCTTCGTATTCTTTACGATTGATGTTTGTGAAACCAAACTTAGGTACACGTCTTTGAAGTGGCATTTGTCCTCCCTCAAAACCAATCTTTTTAGAATAACCAGAACGAGATTTTGCTCCTTTGTGACCTCTTGCAGAAGTACCACCTTTTCCAGAACCTTCTCCTCTACCTAATCTTTTATTTTGATTGTGCGTTGACCCTTCAGCTGGTTGTAAGTTACTTAAATTCATAACAGTATTTGTTATTTAGCTTCTTCAACAGAAACTAAGTGTTTAACTTTGTTTATCATACCAAGGATAGCAGGGTTTGAATCATGCTCTACAACTTGTCCCATTTTACGTAGACCTAAAGCTTCTAATCCTCTTTTTTGAGAAAGAGGGCAGTTGATTTTGCTTCTTACTTGTTTTACTAATAATTTAGCCATAATTTCCTTGAATTAACCTTTAAAAACTTTTTCTAAAGAAACACCTCTTTGTTTTGCAACAGTGTGAGCGCTTCTCATTTGTAATAAAGCATCAAAAGTTGCCTTAACTACGTTATGAGGATTTGATGATCCTTGAGATTTAGATAATACGTCGTGAATACCTACTGATTCAAGAACTGAACGAACAGCTCCACCAGCAATAACTCCTGTACCATGAGAAGCAGGAATTAAGAATACACGCGCACCACCAAATTTACCTTTTTGTTCGTGAGGAACAGATTGTCCATTCAAAGGAATTTTCACTAAATTTTTCTTAGCATCTTCTACTGCTTTCGCAATTGCTTCAGAAACATCTTTAGATTTTCCTAATCCGTGACCAACTACTCCGTTTTCATCACCTACAACTACAATAGCAGAAAAACCGAAAGCTCTACCACCTTTTGTAACTTTAGTAACACGATTAACACTTACCAGACGATCTTTAAGTTCAAGACCACTTGGTTTTACCAATTCTACATTTTTGTATTTAGACATAATATATTAGAATTTAAGTCCAGCCGCTCTTGCGCCTTCTGCTAATGATTTAATACGACCGTGATACAAATAACCACCTCTATCAAAAGTGATTGTTTCGATCCCAGCTTTTAACGCTTTCTCTGCAACTAGTTTTCCAACAGCAGCAGCTACTTCAACGTTAGTACCTTTTCCTATTTCTTTTTCTCTTGAAGATGCAGCTAAAATAGTAACTCCATTTACATCATCAATAAGTTGAGCGTAAATTTCTTTGTTACTTCTAAATACAGATAGTCTTGGGTTAGCAGCAGTACCACTAATCGATTTTCTAATTCTGAATCTAATTCTCTGTCTTCTATCAGATTTTGTTAATGACATAATCTTATTTTTTAAGCTGATTTACCTGCTTTTCTTCTTAATACTTCACCCACAAATTTAACACCTTTTCCTTTGTATGGCTCAGGCTTACGGAAACCTCTGATTTTCGCAGCAACCTGTCCTAAAAGTTGTTTATCAAATGATGTTAATTTTACGATTGGGTTCTTACCTTTTTCAGATATTGTTTCTAAAGATACTTCTGGAGCAATTTCTAAAACAATATTGTGAGAATATCCAAGAGCTAAATCTAATTTTTGACCTTGGTTTGAAGCTCTATAACCAACTCCAACTAATTCTAGTTCTTTTGTGAAACCTTCAGAAACACCCACAATCATATTATTGATCAAAGATCTGAATAATCCGTGTTTTGCTCTGTGGTCTTTATGATCAGACGATCTTTCAACTAAAACTTGATCGCCTTCAACAGTTACATTAACGTCCGAAAACTCCTGAACTAATTGACCTTTTTTTCCTTTTACTGTAATAATACCGTCTTTAACTTCTACAGTTACACCAGCAGGGATTACAATTGGGCTTTTACCTATTCTTGACATCTTATCTAGTGTTTAAAATTAGTATACGTAACAAATTACTTCACCACCTACATTTAATTGTTTTGCTTGTTTTCCAGTCATAAGACCTTTTGAAGTAGAAACAATAGCAATTCCTAATCCGTTAAGGATTCTCGGTAATTTGGCAGCACCAGCATACTTACGTAAACCTGGTTTACTAATTCTTTGGATATCTTTAATTACAGGCTCTTTAGTATCTTTATCGTACTTTAAAGCAATTTTGATAGAACCTTGAACAGTGTTCGTTTCAAATTTGTAACTTAAGATATAACCTTGATCAAATAAGATCTTAGTTATTTCTTTTTTAAGATTAGAAGCTGGAATTTCAACAACTTTGTGGTTTGCAGCCACAGCGTTACGAACTCTAGTCAAATAATCTGCAATAGGATCTGTATACATATGTATTTGATTGCGATTATGGTTTTCAGGAAGCACTCTGCCTCCTGAACCTTTAATCAATTTATAAACTTTTTTTAAATTACCAGCTGGCTTTTTTAACACCTGGAATTAATCCATTGTTAGCCATTTCACGGAAAGTTACACGTGAAATACCGAATTGACGGATATAACCTCTTGGTCTTCCAGTCAATTTACAACGGTTGTGCAAACGAACAGGTGAAGCGTTTTTTGGTAATCTTTGTAAACCTTCATAGTCTCCAGCTTCTAATAAAGCTTTTCTCTTTTCAGCATACTTAGCTACCGTTTTTTCTCTTTTCACCTCACGGGCTTTCATTGATTCTTTAGCCATATCTTAATTCTTTTTAAAAGGTAATCCTAATTCAGCCAATAATGACTTTGCTTCCTTGTCTGTTTTTGCAGTAGTAACAAATGTAATATCCATTCCTGAGATTTTGTTTACTTTGTCAATATCAATTTCCGGGAAAATGATTTGCTCCAAAACCCCAAGATTGTAGTTACCTCTTCCGTCGAAACCAGTAGCTTTGATACCACTAAAATCTCTAACGCGCGGTAAAGCAGAAGTAATAAGTCTATCTAAAAACTCATACATTCTTTCACCACGTAAAGTAACTTTTGCTCCAATAGGCATCCCTTTTCTCAATTTGAATGACGCAACGTCTTTCTTTGAAATTGTAGATACTGCTTTTTGTCCAGTGATCTTTGTCAACTCATCAACCGCATAGTCAATAAGTTTTTTATCAGATACAGCTGCACCAACTCCACGGCTCAAAACGATTTTTTCAAGTTTTGGAACTTGCATAACGTTTGTATATCCGAACTCTTCTTTAAGAGCAGAGATTACTCTACTCTTATATTCTTCTTTTAGTCTAGGTGTATATGCCATTACTATAGTACTTGATTAGATTTTTTTGAAAATCTTACTTTCTTATCTCCTTCTACTCTAATACCTACTCTAGTTGTTTCCTTAGTTTTAGGATCAATTAGAGAAATGTTAGAAATTTGAATAGAAGCCTCTTTCTTAACGATACCACCTTGAGGGTTTTTAGCACTTGGTTTTGTATGTTTTGAAACCAGGTTTACACCTTCAACTATCGCTTTATTTTTCTCACGGTAAACACGTAAAACTTTACCTTCAGCACCTTTATGGTCTCCAGCAATAACTCTTACGATATCTCCTGATTTTATTTTTAGCTTTATCATCTTAAAACGAATTAAAGCACTTCTGGTGCTAATGATACAATTTTCATGAATTGTTTTTCACGAAGTTCTCTTGCTACCGGACCAAAAACACGAGTTCCTCTCATTTCCCCTGCAGCATTCAAAAGAACACATGCATTGTCATCGAAACGGATATAAGAACCATCAGCTCTTCTCACTTCTTTTTTGGTACGTACAACAACTGCAGTTGAAACAGCTCCTTTTTTCACGTTACCGTTTGGAGTTGCATCTTTAATAGATACTACAATCTTGTCACCAACAGAGGCATACCTTCTTTTGGTACCTCCTAAAACACGGATAGTTAAAACTTCTTTTGCTCCCGTGTTATCTGCTACTTTTAGTCTTGATTCCTGTTGTACCATAATTATTTAGCTCTTTCTAAGATTTCAACTAATCTCCAACATTTTGTTTTACTTAAAGGACGCGTTTCGCTAATTCTTACAGTATCTCCAATGTTACAGTCGTTTGTTTCGTCGTGTGCAACATATTTCTTAGTTTTCAACACGAACTTACCGTATAATGGGTGTTTTACTTTTCTTACTTCAGCAATAACAATAGATTTATCCATTTTATTTGAAGTAACAACACCTATTCTTTCTTTTCTTAAATTTCTTTTTTCTTCCATCTTTCAGCAGAATACAATTATTGTAACTCTCTTTTAGTTAACTCTGTAGCCAATCTTGCAACTGTTCTTCTAACGCTTCTAATTTGAAGTGGGTTAGCAATTGGAGATATAGCGTGAGCCATTTTTAGGTCAGCATATACTTTCTTAGTTTGACTAAGCTTTTCTTGCAACTCCGCTGCAGAAAGATCTTTTATTTCTGATTGTTTCATAATAAATATAAATTATGCTTCGAAATCTCTAGCAACGACGAATTTAGTTTTTACTGGAAGTTTCTGAGCTGCAAGACGTAAAGCCTCTTTTGCAACTGATAATGGAACTCCTCCAACTTCAAACATAATTCTTCCTGGTTTAACAACAGCAGCCCAATACTCAACTGCTCCTTTACCTTTACCCATACGTACTTCAAGAGGTTTCTTAGTGATAGGTTTGTCTGGAAATATTTTAATCCATAATTGTCCCTCTCTCTTCATGTAACGAGTTGCAGCGATACGCGCAGCTTCGATTTGACGAGAAGTTAAGAACATTCCATCTTCATGTACAGATTTAATACCAAACATTCCATTTGAAAGTTCATGCCCTCTTTGAGAGTTACCTTTCATTTTACCTTTTTGTACCTTACGGTATTTTGTTCTTTTAGGCTGTAACATTTTTCTTTAGTTTAAAAATTTACTTTCTTTTACGAGCGTCTGGTTTTCCACCTTTATTAAAGTTAGATTTACCTCTAGGGGCATCTCCACCTTTACCACCGCCAGTACCAGATTGTTTTTTATCCATTCCAGCAAGTGGAGAAAGATCTCTCTTTCCATAAACTTCACCTTTCATAATCCATACTTTGATACCCATTCTACCGTAAGTAGTGTGAGCTTCAGCCAAAGCATAATCAATATCAGCTCTGAAAGTTGATAGAGGAATTCTACCTTCTTTGAAACCTTCTGAACGTGCCATTTCAGCACCATTCAAACGACCAGAAATCAAAACTTTAATACCTTCTGCATTCATACGCATAGAAGCTGCAATAGCCATCTTAATTGCACGTCTGTAAGAGATACGGCTTTCGATTTGACGAGCGATGCTTGTCGCCACAAGATAAGCATCTAACTCAGGTCTTTTAATTTCAAAGATGTTAATTTGAACCTCTTTGTCAGTAACTTTCTTAAGTTCTTCTTTTAACTTGTCTACCTCTTGTCCGCCTTTTCCGATAATGATACCAGGTCTAGCAGTAGTGATAGTAACGGTTACAAGTTTCAAAGTTCTCTCGATGATTACTTTTGATACACTAGCTTTTGATAAACGAGCGTGGATATACTTTCTGATTTTGTGATCTTCGGCAAGTTTATCACCGTAATCATTTCCACCATACCAGTTTGAGTCCCACCCTCTGATGATACCAAGTCTATTTCCAATTGGATTTGTCTTTTGTCCCATGCTGCTTAAGAATTGCTTTGTGTGTTATTGATAGCTCCAAGCACGATTGTAACGTGGTTAGAACGTTTTCTTATTCTGTGTGCACGACCTTGTGGAGCTGGACGAAGTCTTTTCAACATCATTCCACCATCTACTCTGATCTCTTTAACAAATAATCCAGCTTCTTCTAAATTACCTTCACTATTTTTTTGCTCCCAGTTGTTGATTGCAGATAATAATAGTTTTTCTAATTTTCTTGAAGCTTCTTTAGAACTGAATCTTAAAATGTTAAGTGCTCTTTCTACCTTCTGACCTCTTACCAAGTCCGCTACTAAGCGCATTTTTCTAGGTGAAGTAGGGCAGTTATTCAATTTTGCGAAAGCAATAGACTTATTAGCCTCTTTTCTCGCATCTGCTGTTTCTCTTTTACGAACTCCCATTGCTTCTTATTTTTTACCTTTATTTTTTGCTCCAGCATGACCTCTAAAAGATCTAGTTGGTGAAAACTCTCCTAATTTGTGACCTACCATGTTTTCTGTTACGTAAACTGGTACAAATTGACGACCGTTATGAACTGCGATAGTTTGTCCAACGAAATCCGGAGTAATCATAGAAGCTCTAGACCAAGTCTTTACTACACTATTTTTACCACTTTCTACGTTTTCCTGAACTTTCTTGTCTAATTTATAATGAACGAAAGGTCCTTTTTTTAATGAACGTGCCATATCTTATTATTTCTTTCTACGTTCTACGATATACTTGTTACTCGGGTTTTTCTTAGAACGAGTTCTGTAACCTTTAGCTGGCAATCCGTTTCTTGAACGTGGGTGCCCTCCAGAAGAACGTCCTTCACCACCTCCCATAGGGTGATCAACTGGGTTCATCGCTACTGGTCTAGTTCTAGGTCTTCTTCCTAACCATCTTGTTCTACCTGCTTTTCCAGATACAACTAATTGGTGGTCAGAATTAGAAACAGCTCCAATTGTAGCCGAACAAGTTAACAAGATTAATCTTGTTTCACCAGATGGCATTTTAATTGTTGCGTATTTCCCGTCTCTTGCCATTAACTGAGCAAAAGTTCCAGCTGAACGAGCAATAACCGCTCCTTGTCCTGGACGTAACTCAATACAAGATATAACAGTTCCAAGAGGAATTCTGCTTAAAGGTAATGTATTACCAATTTCAGGTTGAGATTCTGGACCAGAAACTAATTTCTGTCCAACTTTCAATCCGTTTTGAGCAATTACATAAGTTTTCTCTCCATCAGCATAAGCTAATAAAGCGATAAATGCAGTACGATTTGGATCGTATTCGATTGATTTCACTGTAGCTGGAATTCCATCTTTAGTTCTTTTGAAATCAATAATACGATATCTCTGCTTGTGACCACCACCCGTGTAACGCATGGTCATCTTTCCTTGACTATTTCTACCTCCAGAGTTTTTTATCGGCGCTATCAAAGAGCGTTCCGGCTTATCAGTTGTAATGGCGTCATAACCATTCACAACTCTAAATCGCTGACCTGGGGTAATAGGTTTTAATTTTCTTACTGACATTTTTCTATCTTAGATATTGTTGTAAAAATCAATTGTTTCTCCTTCTTGTACTTGAACAATTGCCTTTTTAATTGCATTTGTCTTTCCACTGATTAAACCACTTTTAGTGTATTTAGTAGATCTATCTGGTCTCACATTCATTGTGTTAACTGAAACGATAGTTACTCCATAAGCAGCCTCAACAGCTTTCTTAATTTGAACTTTGTTAGCTTTTTTGTCAACAACGAATCCGAAGCGGTTTAGAACTTCACTTTCTTTGGTTACTTTTTCTGTTACTATAGGTCTAATTATGATACTCATACTCCTATTATTTGCTTAAATTTTCTTCGATTAACTCCAAAGAACCTTCTAAAAGCACTAAATTATTAGTGTTTAAAATAGCGTAAGTGCTTAATTCTGAGCTAGTTACGACATTAGAAGCCTTTAAATTGCGTGACGACAAATATACATTTTTATTTGACTCTCCCAACACAAATAGAGATTTTTTATTTTCTAACCCTAAAGCTTTCAAAACGTTAATGAAATTTTTAGTGTTTGGCGCATCAAAATTAAAGTCTTCAACAACGATAATATTTGATTCTTTTGCTTTGATTGAGAAAGCAGATTTTCTCGCCAATCTTTTTAAACCTTTATTCAATTTGAATGAATAACTTCTTGGTCTTGGTCCGAAAATTGTTCCACCACCTTTAAACAATGGATTTTTGATACTTCCCGCACGAGCTGTACCAGTTCCTTTTTGTTTTTTAATCTTACGTGTACTTCCTGTCACTTCAGCTCTTTCTTTAGCTTTGTGAGTTCCTTGTCTTTGATTAGCAAGATATTGCTTAACATCAAGGTATACAGCGTGATTGTTTGGTTCAATTGCGAATACTGAATCAGAAAGTTGAACTTTTCTTCCAGTATCTTTTCCGTTGAAATCTAATACTTTTACTTCCATTACTTCTGAATGATTACATAAGAGTTTTTATGTCCAGGAACACATCCTTTAATAACAAGCAGGTTCTTTTCAGCAACTACTTTTAAAACTCTAAGGTTTTGAACTTTTACATTATCTCCTCCCATTCTTCCAGCCATACGCATTCCTTTGAATACTCTAGATGGATATGAAGAAGCTCCCACAGAACCTGGCGCTCTTAAACGGTTGTGTTGACCGTGAGTTGCTTGTCCAACACCACCAAATCCGTGACGTTTAACAACCCCTTGAAAACCTTTACCTTTAGATACACCTTGTACATCTACAAATTCTCCTTCAGCAAAAATAGAAACATCGATAAGATCTCCTAATTTTTGTTCAGTTGCAAAATCTTGAAATTCAACGACTTTTTTCTTAGCAACAGTTCCAGCTTTTTTAAAGTGACCTAAAGCCGCTTTAGTGGAATGTTTCTCGTTTTTGTCATCGAAACCAAGTTGCAACGCTTCGTACCCGTCAACACCTTTGGTTCTGACTTGGGTAACAACACACGGCCCAGCTTCGATTACTGTACAAGGAATGTTTTTCCCGTTTTCATCAAAAATGCTAGTCATGCCGATTTTTTTACCAATTAACCCAGACATAAATATTAATTATTAATTACTAAAATTCCCTTCAATTTGAAAATAACAGAAATTTCCAAACAGGGAGTGCAAAAGTATACATTAAAATTGAATATACCAAACAGTTACAAAAATTAAATCGCTCATAATCAAAATCCAACGATCAAACCCACTATTAGCAATAAGCCATATGTGTAAAAAATATTTTTTCTCCACTTAACTGACAGATATATTATTCTTAACAATTACTTCGTCTACTAAAGAAAAAACCTCTTCGCCAATGCAAAACAGCATACATTTTAAACAAAATCACAATAATTCATTTCTTTTGACAAATTAATCATACACCATATACAAGCTCTATACAAACAAAAAAGCGAGACATTTCTGTCTCGCTTTTATATATAAAATATAATAAAAAAAATTATACTTTTATTTCTACTTCAACTCCACTTGGCAATTCAAGTTTCATTAACGCATCAATAGTTTTAGATGAAGATGAATAAATGTCAATCAATCTCTTGTATGACATTACTTCAAATTGCTCTCTCGCTTTTTTGTTAACGTGCGGAGAACGCAACACAGTGAAAAGTTTTTTGTGAGTTGGCAACGGAATTGGACCTGTTACAACTGCTCCAGTAGTTTTTACTGTTTTTACGATCTTTTCAGCAGATTTATCTACCAACATGTGATCGTAAGATTTTAGTTTTATTCTGATTTTTTGACTCATTTTCTTAAAATTAAGCGTTACCTTTTGCTTTTTTGATTACCTCTTCTGAAATATTAGAAGGCGTTTCTGCATAGTGAGAAAACTCCATTGTTGAAGTAGCTCTACCAGAAGATAATGTTCTTAATGTAGTTACATATCCAAACATTTCTGATAAAGGCACATCAGCCTTAATAGTTTTAGCACCATTTCTATCACCCATATCATTAACCTGACCTCTACGACGGTTCAAGTCACCTACGATATCACCCATGTTTTCTTCTGGAGTAATAACCTCGATTTTCATGATTGGCTCAAGAATAACAGCTCCAGCAGCACGTCCTGATTCTTTATAACCCATTCTTGCAGCTAACTCAAAAGATAATGCATCAGAATCCACAGGGTGGAAAGATCCATCAGTTAAAGTTACTTTTAAACTATCCACAGCATATCCTGCTAATGGACCAGTTTTCATAGCCTCTCTAAATCCTTTTTCAACAGCAGGGATATATTCTTTAGGAACGTTACCACCTTTTACAGCATTGATAAATTGTAATCCAACCGGAACTTTACCATCAACTTCATCAGCAGGCTCGATTGTAAATACGATATCACCGAATTTACCACGACCTCCAGATTGTTTCTTGTAAGTCTCTCTATGTGTTGCAGATCTTGTAAACGCTTCTTTATACTCAACTTGAGGCTCACCTTGGTTTACTTCAACTTTAAATTCACGTTTCATACGATCTACTAAGATATCTAAGTGAAGCTCACCCATACCTGAAATAATAGTCTGCCCAGAAGCCTCATCAGTTCTAACTGTAAATGTTGGATCTTCTTCAGCTAATTTAGCTAAAGCCATACCCATTTTATCAACGTCAGCTTTTGTTTTTGGCTCAATAGCAATACCAATTACAGGATCAGGGAATTTCATAGACTCCAAGATAATTGGATTCTTTTCATCACAAAGAGTATCTCCTGTTTTAATATCTTTAAATCCAACAGCAGCACCAATATCTCCAGCCTCAATGAATTCGATTGGATTTTGTTTATTAGCGTGCATCTGGTAAATACGAGAAATTCTTTCTTTATTACCAGAACGAGTATTTAAAACATAAGAACCAGCATCTAGACGTCCAGAATATGCACGGAAGAAAGCTAAACGCCCAACGAACGGGTCAGTAGCAATTTTAAATGCTAAAGCAGCAAATGGCTCTTTAACATCTGGCTTACGTAAAATTTTCGTTTGATCTTCTTCTAATAAATCAGCATCATCAGGATGAATTCCTTCAATACCTTCTTTATCTAAAGGAGATGGTAAATATTTACAAACTGCATCCAACATAAACTGAACACCTTTGTTTTTGAAAGACGAACCAGCAAGCATTGGGATAATTGCCATATCAATAGTAGCAGCTCTTAATGCATTGTTGATTTCTTCCTCTGTAATAGAGTTTTCATCTTCCATATATTTATCTAAAAGATTTTCATCATAAGTTGCAATCTCTTCGATAAGAATAGAACGGTAATGCTTAACATCATCAATCATATCCGCTGGGATATCAACGATATCAAAAGTAGCACCTTGTGTTTCATCATGCCATACAATAGCTTGATTTTTCACTAAGTCAACAATACCTTTAAAATCAGCTTCATCTCCAATAGGCAAAGTAATTGCAACCGCATTCGATTTCAACATATCTTTAACCTGTCCGCATACAGCTAAAAAGTTAGCACCTTGACGGTCCATTTTATTCACGAATCCCATACGAGGAACTCTATATTGATCAGCAAGTCTCCAGTTAGTTTCTGATTGAGGCTCAACACCATCAACAGCACTAAATAAGAAAACCAAACCATCAAGTACACGTAAAGAACGGTTTACCTCTACAGTAAAGTCAACGTGTCCAGGAGTATCAATAATATTAAAGTGGTAAGGCAATGATTCTGGAAGTGCTTTACCTTGCTCTGTTGGAAAATTCCAAGTACAAGTTGTAGCAGCAGAAGTAATTGTAATACCTCTTTCCTGCTCTTGCGCCATCCAGTCCATTGTTGCAGCACCATCGTGTACCTCACCAATTTTGTGTGACTTTCCAGTATAAAAAAGAATACGCTCAGTAGTTGTTGTTTTACCAGCATCAATGTGAGCAGCAATTCCGATATTTCTTGTATATTTTAAATCTCTAGCCATTTCTTACGAATTAAAATCTAAAGTGAGAGAATGCTTTGTTAGCCTCTGCCATTTTGTGAGTATCCATTCTTTTCTTAACCGCAGCACCTTCTTCTTTAGCAGCAGCTAAACATTCTGACGCTAAACGTTGTGCCATAGATTTTTCGTTTCTTCTTCTAGAATAAAGTATTAACCACTTCATTGCCATAGAAATTTTTCTATCTGGACGAATCTGCATTGGAATTTGAAATGTAGCTCCACCAACTCTACGGCTACGTACTTCTACGTGAGGCATAACGTTTGTTAAAGCATCTTTCCAGATCTCTAATGAAGTTTTCTCATCATTTTGCTTTTTAGTTTCAATGATATCAATTGCATCATAAAATACTTTGAAAGCTGTAGATTTCTTACCATCCCACATTAAGTTGTTTACAAAACGCGTTACCAATTGGTCGTTAAACCTTGGATCCGGTAAAAGTGGTCTTTTCTTTGCCGCTCTTTTTCTCATGTCTTTTTCTTAAAAGTTTTAAATTACTTTTTTGCTTCTTTTGGGCGTTTAGCACCGTACTTAGATCTTCTTTGCGTTCTTCCTGCAACTCCTGACGTGTCAAGCGCTCCACGAACGATATGATATCTAACACCTGGTAAATCTTTTACCCTTCCGCCTCTAACTAATACTATCGAGTGCTCTTGTAGATTGTGTCCTTCTCCAGGAATGTAAGCATTCACCTCATTACCATTTGTCAAACGTACACGCGCAACTTTACGCATTGCAGAGTTTGGTTTTTTTGGTGTAGTAGTGTAAACACGCGTACAAACCCCTCTTCTTTGAGGACAAGAATCTAAAGCAACCGATTTACTCTTCTTAGTTATCTGAGTTCTTCCTGTTCTTACTAATTGTTGAATTGTTGGCATAATTAATACTAAAAATTATTATGTTTATTAAATTCCCGCTTTTTACGGGGTTGCAAATGTATAAAATAATTTTCACTATACAAACGTTAATCTATTAATTTTCAACAACATTATTTATTAGTATGTTTTTACAAACAAACAATAGATATTTGCATACACTTTAATTAAATAAAAACATTTTCTCTTGAAACAGTTTTTTACTACATTGTTTTTTTTACTTATAAGCTTTTCTGCCTATACTCAAACCTTTTATCTAAAAATAAATGGGTCAAATGATGTTGAAAATAAAATTATCGACTCCTTAAACTATAACACAACTCATCCCAATATCAAATCTTTATTTGACGAAATAAAAAACACTTCCGGTAAACTTTCAAAAAAAGGCTTTCTAGACAATAAAACACTAGAAAACAACAAAATAAACGATAGCACATATACCGCACTTTTCAGTCTAAAAAACCGAATAAAAAGTATACATATATATATAGGTATAAATAATCATTTTTTTGACCCTCATAAAAACCAAAATGATTCCATAATTCTCCCTTATACTGAAATTGAAAATTATTTAAATACCAAAATAATCCAAGCCGAAAAAGAAGGTTTTGCGCTGAGCAAAATTAAACTCGAAAATATTCGAAGAAAGAATTTGACAATTTATGCCGACTTAAATTTTAAATCCGAAAAAAAACGCAATGTAAATTCAATTATCCTAAATTATGCAAATAGCAATTCTGGCAACTTTTTCCCTAAAGGCCATTTAAAGCAGCTTAATAAAAAATACCTGAACAAAACATTTAATCAGGAAATCACAAAACAGCTTTACGAAGACATTAATAATTTCGAGTTTGTTTCCCAAACAAAATACCCCGAAATACTTTTTACAAATGACTCTACTAAAATCTATACTTACATAGAAAAAAGAAAAGCAAACACTTTTGACGGTTTTATTGGATTTTCAAATGACGAAAACAAAAAAGTAACGCTTAATGGATATCTTGATATTCAATTAATCAACACACTTCATGCCGGAGAGCAATTTTCATTATACTGGAAAAGCGATGGAAACCAACAAAAGACTTTCAGCACCAAACTCGAAATTCCATATATATTCAAATCATCACTCGGAATAAAGGCTCAATTAAACATATTCAAACAAGACAGTACTTTTCAAAACACAAAAACAGCTATCGATTTAGGGTATTACATAAATTACAATTCCAAAGTGTATCTCGGATATCAAGCTACAGAATCAAGCGATATCCAAAACACAAATAACTCAACCATTAGCGATTTTGACAATTCGTATTTCACATCAACTTACGAATATAAAAAAATAGACTACAACAATTACCTTATGCCCAAAAAAGCATTTTTAAATTTAGCAGCTGGTTATGGAAAAAGGAACACAAATAATGATTTAGAAACAGCAGGATCCAGTAACCAATTTTACACAAATTTAAATGCCGGTTATAATTTTGAACTCAATAACAAAAACTATATTAACATAAATTCACAAAATTTTTACCTGCATAGCAAAAACTACATTTCAAACGAATTATTCAGATTTGGCGGAATCAGGTCAATAAGAGGTTTTTTAGAAAATAGTCTCCAGGCAAATTTCACAGCCTCCATTCTTACAGAGTACCGATATATTGTTTCTTCAAATCTCTACATTAATTCGATCTTGGATTATGGAATATACCAAGACCTTACAAGCGTTACAGACCCAAACAAAATAAAAAAATTAATAGGAATCGGAATTGGAACCTCAATACAAACACCAAACGGATTAATAAATATTAATCTCACAAACGGAGCAAACAAAACACAGGAATTACAATTATATAACACTATCATAAACATATGTTATAATGTTAAATTTTGACCTTTAACGAAAAAAAAAAATATTTTACTAGGAAAGTTAACAAATTATTAAGAGTTTTGCGATACTAATTCAAAATATTTAAAAATGAAACTAAAGTTCAATGGATTCTTAGTGCTTTTATTAGTACTAGTTGCGCAACTTTCTTTTGCGCAAGAAAGAGCTGTTTCAGGAACAGTTTCTGACAATGCAGGAATGCCTTTACCAGGTGTTAGTGTAATCGTCAAAGGAACGAAATCTGGAACGCAAACCGATTTTGATGGTAAATATTCTATCAAAGCTTCATCAAGCCAAATTTTGGTATTTAGCTACATTGGGATGAAAACCCAGGAAATAGCTGCAACTTCATCAACAGTTAACGTAAAATTAGCTGGAGATGCGCAAGAACTTGAAAGCGTTGTTGTAACAACAGCTTTAGGTGTTAAAAGAGAGAAAAAATCTCTTGGTTATGCAACACAAGAGGTAAAAGGTGGAGACCTGAAAGCAGGAACTTCAAGTGGAAACTTCTTAAATGAACTTTCTGGAAAAGTTGCCGGTGTTAACATCACAAGAAACCAAAACTTTGGAGGTTCTACAAGTGCAGTTTCTCGTGGTATTAAAGCTATCGGACAAAGTAATGAGATGCTTATCGTAATAGATGGTATGCCAATCAACAACAGTAATACTTCTGTTGATGGAACAACAAATCAACAAAGAGGAGCTACTGGTTATGATTATGGTAACAATGGTATGGACATCAACCCTGACGACATAGAAAGCGTTAACGTACTTAAAGGTGCTGCTGCATCTGCATTATACGGATACTTAGCTGGAAATGGAGTATTGATGATTACTACTAAAAAAGGTAAAGCTAAAAAAGGTCTTGGAATTACAGTTTCATCTGAAGTTGTAACAGGAACTATTGACAAAGATACTTTTGTAAAATACCAAAAACAATACGGAGCTGGATACGGTGCTTCTTTCGGTAGCCAAGATGTTAACGGAGATGGTATTCCTGATCAAGTAGTAGCTATGGGAGATGATGCTTCTGCTGGTGATGCTTTTGATCCATCATTAAATGTATACCAATGGGATGCTTTTTCTGCTTATCCAGGCAACAACAATTATGGAAAAGCGACTCCATGGGTAGCTGCACAAAATGATCCAACAAAATTCTTCAAAAATTCTCTTTCTTTAGTTAATGGAATCTCTTTTGAAGATGCAAACGACAAAACAAATGTAGTTTTCAACTACACAAACACTAAACAAACTGGTATTCTGCCAAATAGTGAATTAAACAAAAACAACTTCAGTTTAAAATTAAATCACCAATTTACTGACAGATTATCTCTTGCAACATTTGCTAACTTTTCTAACCAGGCAACTATAGGTAGAAACATTACTGGATATAGTGACAACTTTGTTACTGGATTCCGTCAATGGTGGCAAACGAACGTTGATATTAAACAATTAGAAGATGCTTACAACAATTCAGGACATCAAAACATTACTTGGAACAGAAAATCAGCTGATAATGGATTACCAAACTATTGGAATAACCCATACTTTGAACGTTACCAAAATTATCAAAATGACAGCAGAAATCGTTTTGTTGGATATGCTAACTTAACATACAAAGTTGCTGAATGGTTATCTGTAACTGGAAAAATTTCTACAGATACGTATGCTGAGCTTCGTGAAGAAAGAGTAGCTGTTGGTTCAGTATCTAAAACATTTGGTATTAACTTATTAGACGAAACGTCAGGTTACCAAAGATATAATGGAAACTTCTCTGAACAAAACTATGATTTACTTCTTAACTTCAAAAAGAATTTTGGTGAAGACTTTAATTTAACTGGAATTATTGGAGGTACTGTAAAAAGAAACGAATTTACATCAATTACAGCATCAACACAGGGTGGATTAATTGTTCCTGGATTATATTCTTTATCTAATTCAATTGCAACAAGCCCTTATCCATATGAAAGAGCTCAAAAACTTGGAGTAAATAGCTACTATGCTTCGGCATCTTTGGGCTACAAAGATTTCTTATACCTTGACGGTACTACAAGAAGAGACGCATTCTCAAATCTTCCTGTTGACAATAACTACTTATGGAGTAACTCTATCTCTGGAAGCTGGGTATTCTCAAACAATTTAAAAGCTGATTGGTTAACTTTTGGTAAATTAAGAGCTGGTTATTCTGAAAGCCCGCTTGGAACACCAGGTTTAGCTTTAGTTGATACATATTCAAAAATTGATGCTTTCAACGGACAACAACAATATTCTGTTAACAACATCAAAAACAATCCAAACTTAGAACCAATTAAAACTAAAACTCAAGAGATTGGTCTTGAAATGCAGTTCTTAAAAAGAAGAGTTGGATTTGATGTGAGTGTTTACAAAAACGTAAACAATGGTGAAGCTGTAAACGTTCCTTACTCTACTGCAACTGGATACACTTCTCGTTATATCAATGCTGCAACAGTAGAAAATAAAGGTATTGAGGTTCAATTTAATTTGACTCCAATTAAAACAAATGATTTCTCTTGGGATATCAATGTAAACTGGTCTAAAAATGACAACATGGTAACAGCATTGGCTCCAGGTATCTCAAACTTACTTATCACTACTTACCCAGGTTCTGGAACTTTAAACGCAGTAGTTGGACAACCATTTGGAGTAATAAAAGGTACAGATTATACATACTATGATCCAAATTTCGTTCCTAGTTACCCAGGAGAAGTTAATAAAAATGGCCCAAGAGTTGTAAGTGCTACAACTGGAAGATATGTAATCAATACTTCTACAAATAATATTGTTGGAAATGTTAATCCAGATTGGATTGGTGGTATCCGTAACAAATTTGCTTACAAAAACCTATCTTTAAGTTTCTTAATTGACATGAAAAAAGGTGGAGATATTTTCTCAACTGACCAATGGTATGGTGTAGGAACTGGTTTAGGTGTTCAAACTGCTGGAAACAATGACTTAGGCAACCCTATTAGAAATACTGTAGCAAACGGTGGTGGTGTAATTTTTGACGGAGTTACTCCTGATGGAGCAGTTAATACACGTAGAACTGCTTATTTCAGACCTGAGGCTGGAGCTATCACAAACTCTTACTCTGGTGGTGCTACTAAAGGATATGTTTATGATGCAAGTTTTGTAAAATTAAGAGAGGTAAATATTACTTATAATGTACCAACTTCTTTAGTTCAAAAAATCCATTTAGTTGATGCTAAAATATCTCTTGTTGGATCTAACTTATGGATCATCCATAAAAACCTTCCAGATGCTGACCCTGAAAGTGGACTTGGTTCAAATACTGGTTCTATGGGACTATCTATCGGATCTTTACCAACAACCAGAAATATTGGTTGTAACTTAACAATAAAATTCTAAGCTATGAAAAATAGACTGCTTATATTTATCCCCCTTTTAGCTTTGTTTGCATCATGTACTGATGACATTACAGGACTAAACCAGGATGTTAAACGTCCTACCACTACAAAGCCAGAGTTCTTGTTCACAAATGCTGAACATGCAATGATGGATCAAGTAACAAGCACAAGTGTAAACTTTAATGTATTTAGATTATATGCTCAACAGTGGACTGAGACATCATATCCACAAGAATCTCAATATGATTTAACTGGCCGTAGTATCCCAGACAGACATTGGGCTACATACTATCGTGATGTATTAAGAGATTTCAAAGAAGCTAAGAGTATCTTACAAGATCAAAAAGCTAATTTTACAGGAAGCCCAGCTGATTTAAAGGTTCTTGAAAATAAGATATACATAACTGATATTTTAACTGCATATTCTTACGGTATTTTAGTTGATACTTTTGGTGACATCCCTTATACTGAAGCTTTAGATATCCTTAACAATCCACAGCCTAAATATGATGACGCTCAAACTATCTACAAAGATCTTATTGCGAAATTAACAACTGCATCTCATGGTTTAGATCAAAGCAGCGACAGTTATGATGAAGCAGATCTTATATTTGGTGGAAACACAGCAAAATGGGCTAAATTTGCGAATACTCTTCGTTTAAGAATGGCTATTAATATGGATGATGTTGATCATACTTATGCAAGTACAGAAGCCTTAGCTGCTCTTGCTGATGGTGTTATTTTAGATAATGCAGATAGTGCTTATTTGAACTATGCTACTCTTCAGCCAAATGCTAACCCTTTATATGTTGATTTAGTAGCTTCTGGTCGTGATGATTTTGTTCCTGCAAATACATTTGTTAATAAAATGAATGCTCTTGCTGACCCTAGACGTGCTAAATTTTTCACAGAATTTCCAGCAGGATCAGGAAATTATGCAGGTGGTGTATATGGTGTTCTTAATGTTTATGATAATTATTCACACATTACAGAAACAATTCAAGATCCTACATATCCTGGAGTATTACTAACTGCTTCTGAAGTTCAATTTTTACTAGCTGAAGCTGTAGAAAGAGGAATTGCTGTAGGTGGTACTGCAGAAGCTCATTACAATTCTGCAATTACATTATCTATGCAAGATTGGGGTGTAGCGGCAGCTGACATTACAACTTATTTAGCTAAACCAACTGTAGCTTATGCTACTGCAACAGGTACGTGGAAACAAAAAATTGGTGAGCAATCTTGGATTGCATTATATAACAGAGGTTTTGAAGCATGGACTTCATACAGAAGATTAGACTTCCCTGTATTAGCAGCACCTCCAGTTACATTTGATGATGCTGATGGCCCAACTACAATTGTTCCAAGACGCTACTCTTATCCAAATAACGAGCAAACGCTTAATAATGAAAATTATGCAGCTGCAGCCGCTAAACTTGGAAGTAATGGTACTTCAAAACGTATTTTCTGGGATAAATTCTAATTTTATTCTAAATCAAATACTAAAAGCCACTCCGTTCATTCGGGGTGGTTTTTTTTTATATAAACATTATACCTATATTTGCCTCATGGAAAAAGAACATCAAATATTTGGTATTAGAGCCATTATAGAAGCGATACAAGCTGGTCAGGAAGTTGACAAAGTATTTATACAAAAAGAAATTTCTGGAGAATTAATGAAAGATTTAATGAAGGTAATGAAACGTGCCAACATTAATTTTTCTTATGTTCCAGTTGAAAAACTAAATAGATTAACACCAAATAATCATCAAGGTGCCGTTGCAACAATCTCCCCTATTGGATTTATTGATATAGAACATTTAGTAGAATCGACTATTGCTTCGGGTTCAAAACCTTTATTTTTAATATTAGACCAAATCTCGGATGCTAGAAATTTTGGTGCTATTATCAGAACTGCTGAATGTACAGGAGTAAATGGAATTATTATTCAAAAAGCAGGTTCTGCACCGGTAAATGGTGACACAGTTAAAACATCTGCAGGTGCAGTATTCAATGTACCTATTTGCAAAGTTGAACATATCAAAGATGCTATATTCTACCTTCAGGGATCTGGAATAAAAACCGTAGCCGCTACTGAAAAAACCGATCAAAACATTTATGACTTATCTCTAAATGAACCTTTAGCTATTATAATGGGATCTGAAGACAGAGGTATAAATCCTTCTGTTTTGAAAATTGTAGATGAAAAAGCAAAATTACCAATGTTTGGTTCCATAGGATCACTTAACGTATCTGTTGCATGCGGTGCATTTTTATACGAAACAGTTCGCCAGAGAAGTTAACAAGCATCCCGAAGTAGAATGACAACTTAATAATTATTAAATGTCTTCAAAACTTGCTCAAAATATAGTACTTAGAAAAATCTGTTCTTCAATTGTAATTTTTCTAATTACAATGATGAGTTATGGGCAAACAACAAAGTACAATCAATTTTGGGGTGAGATTCAATTTAGCCGAACTATAAATAAAAAGTGGTCAACTGAACTTAATTTAGGAACAAGTTACAGCAGTACTGAATCATCCCCAAACATTTTTGAGCAAAACACACAAAGATCATTTAGAGCCTGGGGACATTATTATTTGTCTCCACGATGGAAGTTATCATCATTTATAGCATACTTTAACAATAAAGATGTTCCTGAAATAGGTCAATTTGAATCTCCAGAATGGCGATTTGCTTTGCAGGGCATTTATTACTTCCATAAAACCGGATATACTTTAAGTACAAGGATGCGAACGGAACTTCGTCATATGAAAAATGAGGATGATAGCTACGAAAACGTAATTCGATATCGCCAGCAAATTAAATACTTACAACCTATTAACAGTAAAGTTTTACGAGAAGGTGTTATTTATGCTGTTGCTTCTGATGAATTATTTTTCAAATCGGGAACAAAAGTTACCGGTCTTAGTTTTTTTGATAGAAACAGATTAAATATTGGTGCCGGATATCTCTTTTCAGATGACATACAAATTGAACTAACTTATGCCAACGAATATCTTCCCAGAGATAATGGAAATCAAATCGTAAACGCTGCCTCATTCACACTTACATTTAATAATTTTTTTGAAAATCTAAACAAAAAGCTCTTACATAAATCAGAAACTACAAGTGAGGATTAAGTTTATTTTTCTTCTTCTTTTAAAAAACAAGCCAGCTGTTTTACAATTTCATCTTTATGCAATTTGAAATTGTAATCACGAATAAACTCAGTTCCCTTCATATTTATAGAAGCTACAACAGCTTCAAATTTAGAAAACGCAGTTAAATCCTTTTTGTCAATTAAATACAAAACCTGCATAACAGAATCATTTTTTATATACTGTGTATCATAATGCGTTAATTTATATGCATTATTATCAGCTAAGTGTATTATTAAATCATCTTTGATTCCTTTTCCTATCTTTTTTTCCGGAAAAGGTGTGGGCTGTAGAGCAACAAAATAATTTTCTTTATCGGTAACAATATTTATTTTTAGAGATTTAGATTTTGTAGTATAAAAAGCTGCCGGATCAAAATAATAAACCATGGAACCGTCTGCAAGTACTCTATTTTTTACATCGCATTGAGCAAAAGATTCAGCACTTCCAAAAATCAATAAAATTAAAACAGAGAAAAAAGTAATTTTCATGAGTTGGATTAATTAAATTAAAGTGTTCCTTAACAAAATTAATCATTTTAATTCATAAAAATCATTCTTCAGAACCTTTATCAACTGGTTCTGATTTCGTTACAATATAATTTACAATAACATTTGAATTAAAATACGCATCAGGATTTTCATTTTCTTCTTCAGGAATTTCAGTATTTACGAAATTTCCATCTTCATCAAAATGTTTCATAAAAGCATCCTGCGAAGGATCAAAATCCGGTTTCTGCCAATCGTAAATTATAGGTTTTGTATATTCAGAAGTCTTATAATATAAGGAAAGTCCAAATCCCGTAATAAATCCGCCTAAATGTCCTTCCCAGGAAATTGCTGCATCTACATCTGGAAAAACATACCAAATCATTCCTCCATAAAGCAAAATAACAGATAAGGAAAGTGCCACTAAACGATAATATTTAGTTTGTATTCCTTTAAAAAAAATAAAACTTACCAAAACATAAATTAATCCACTGGCTCCAATATGAAAGTTTGGCCGGCCAATAATCCAGGTTATCAATCCCGAAAATAAAATTCCATAACCAATAACGCCTAATGACTGCTTGGGATAAAAAAACTGCAAAGCTGTCAGTAAAACCAAAAGCGGAATTGAGTTATTATATAAATGTTCTAAATTTTCGTGAATAAATGGACTAAACAACACGCCTTGTAATCCGGAAAAATCTCTGGGATAAATTCCGTTTTGATAAAAATCAAAATCGAATCGAATCTGAATCCAGTATATAACCCATAGAAAAAGCACAAAAAATACCGGAACTCCAACAACTGCTGTTGAAAATTTAAATTGATTATCATTCATATAGTTTCGATTCTAATTGATTTTCTGGCATCAAAAAACTATCCAAATAAAAATTACTGATAATTTGTCAGCTATTCTATTTATATGTTAAATGTTTAAAAATTGAAATGCTATATAGTATTTCATGTAACAAAATTAATTTTGAAAATAGTAATTTTACAAAATGGAAGCACCGTTAGCCGAGCGTATTCGCCCACAGAAATTAGAGGATTATGTTAGTCAAAGTCATTTGGTTGGACCAAATGGTTCATTGACGCAGCAAATTTCAAAAGGAATAATTCCTTCACTTATTTTTTGGGGGCCGCCCGGAACAGGCAAAACAACTTTGGCACAAATTATTGCGCAGGAATCGAAACGTCCTTTTTATATTTTAAGTGCCATTAATTCCGGAGTTAAAGACATTCGCGATGTAATTGAAAAAGCAAAACAAAGCGGCGGTCTATTTACTGCCAAAAATCCTATTTTGTTTATTGATGAGATTCACCGATTTAGTAAATCGCAACAAGACTCACTTTTAGCTGCTGTTGAAAAAGGATGGATTACACTTATTGGTGCAACTACAGAAAACCCAAGCTTTGAGGTTATTCCCGCATTATTATCGCGCTGTCAGGTCTATATACTAAATGCTTTTACAAAAGATGATTTAGAAGCCTTATTGCATCGTGCAATGAAAATTGACGTAGAATTAGCATCTAAAAAAATCACTTTAAAAGAAACGGAAGCACTACTCCGACTTTCTGGCGGAGATGGCAGAAAACTGCTTAATATTTTTGAGCTTGTTGTTAATGCTTCTCCAAGCGATAACGTAATTATTACCAACGATCGGGTTTTTGAACTGGTTCAGCAAAATACTGTTTTATATGACAAAACTGGTGAACAACATTATGATATTGTTTCTGCTTTTATAAAATCTATAAGAGGAAGCGATCCAAATGGTGCAGTTTATTGGCTGGCAAGAATGATTGAAGGCGGTGAAGATGTAAAATTTATTGCGCGCAGAATGCTGATTTTATCTAGTGAAGATATTGGAAATGCAAACCCAACAGCATTTATTATGGCTAATAATACTTTTCAGGCGGTTTCAACGATTGGTTATCCGGAAAGCAGAATTATATTAAGCCAATGCGCTATATATCTTGCAACATCTCCAAAAAGCAATGCATCTTATATGGCAATTGGAAATGCACAGCAATTAGTAAAACAAACTGGAGATTTACCAGTTCCAATTCATTTACGAAATGCTCCAACAAAATTGATGAAGGAATTAGGATATGGCGAAGACTATAAATACTCGCATGACTATGCAAATAATTTTGCCGAACAAGAATTTCTACCCGATGCCATAAAAGAAACGGTTCTTTATAATCCTGGAAGCAACTCTAGAGAGAACAGCAACCGTGAATTTTTAAAGAACCGTTGGAAAGATAAATATGGTTATTAAACCATAATATATTTTAGAATTTTACAGAAACTTTTTCTGAAATCAATTTATCATTTTGATAATACTCAAAATACCATTGATTGTCTTTTGCGTTTAAAGATCCCTGAATTCCATCTTTAATAGCAATAAAAGAATCTGCACGCGAAGTTTTTAATAATTTCATTACCACTTTTGGTGTTTTATCAATTAACTGAAATCCATTTTCTGTTGGTTGTGCGTACAATAAATTTGGATCTGAAAGATTAACTACAGGTTTCTCTTCAACTGGTGTACTAGTAACAACAGCAGCAACAGGAGCCGCAGCTTGCGTTACAGTAGAAGAAGTTGAAGAAGCCGTTTTTCCATTATATTTATAGTGCAGTCCAATAACAGATACAAATGCGCCTTCAAGACTTTCTTTATACGCTACTTCGTAGTCCTTTTCCCTGCTCTTTCCAGTTTCAGAAGTATAAATTACTTTTCCATAGCAGTCTTTAAACTGAATAAAAAGTTTTGTTACTAAAAAAGCATTGTCTCTTTTAACATCAATATACAAAAGCTCACATCTATCAATTCCTGCAGGTATTTGCTCATTAGTATAATAAGCCTCAAAACCAGCTTTAAGTAAATTTGATTTTGTTAAAGTAGCTAATCGATATTGATTGTCTGTTTTGATAAAATCATATTTCAGAGGAATTATAACTGCTTTATAATCGTTAACAGATTGCGAAAATCCAATAGCCGAACAAAATAGTAAAGCCAGTAAAACTTTTATTTTCATAATTATAGGTATTTTTTTAGTTCTAGTAAATGATTAATTTGTTTTAAATTTTTAGGAACATCAATATTTCTGATGTTAAAGAAAATAGCATCCATCCCAGCGTTTAGGGCGCCATTAACATCTGCATCATAATCGTCTCCAATCATGACACTGTTTTCTTTTGATGCCTGAGCCAAATTGACAGCATAATCAAAGATAATACTATTTGGTTTTTTAACGCCTGCTAATTCAGAATTTGTAATCGTGCTGAAATAACCTCCAAGCGAAGCATTATTAATTTTCTTAGTTTGAACGTGTGCAAAACCATTTGTTATAATATGCAGCTTATATTTTGGTTTGAGATATTCTAAAACTTCAATTGCTCCATCAAAAAGATGATTATTATCGGTCAAAAACTCAATATAATCATTAGCAATCTGATCTATATTTTCATCAGAAATAGAATAATTTAACGCATCAAAAGAAAATTTTAATCGGTTATAACGTAATTCCTGATGTGTAATTTCATCATTTTGATACAATCTCCAGCATTCCTGATTTATGGGAACATATTTTTGAATAAAATCTTCAATTTTAATTTGTCCGAAATTATTTTTAAAAATGCGATCAAATGCCATTTCTGAATTTTTATCAAAATCCCAAAGCGTGTGATCTAAATCAAAAAAAATGTCTGTAATGTTGGTATTCATAGATTAAAAAATTCCTTCATCTACAAAACTATAATATTTTGTTTCAGTAATAATCAAATGATCTAAAATTTTAACATCTAGGATCTCTCCTGCTGTTTTTATTTTCTTTGTAATTTGTTTGTCTGCATCACTTGGATTCAAATTCCCAGAAGGATGATTATGACACAAAATCAAACCTGTAGCACCATTTTCTAATGCTAATTTAAAAACCAAACGTATATCTACAATCGTTCCTGCAATTCCTCCTTTACTTAATTGTGATTTAGAAATAACCTTATTAGAATTATTCAGAAAAAGTACCCAAAATTCTTCATGTGATAGTTCACCTATTATTGGTTGCATAATTTCGAAAGCATTTTTACTTGAAATAATTTTGTCCAATTGTACTATATCCTCTGCCCTTCTTCTACGTCCTAATTCTAAAGCAGCAATAATGGTAATTGCCTTTGCTTCGCCAATGCCTTTAAATTGCATTAATTGAGAAATAGATACTTTTCCTAAAGAATTTAAATTTCCAGCACTGGCCAAAATTCGTTGACTTAAGGCGACTGCCGATTCATTGCGACTTCCAGAACCGATTAAAATAGCCATTAACTCAGCATCGCTTAAAGCATCTTTGCCTTTAAGCATTAATTTTTCCCTTGGTTTGTCATCTTCTGACCAATTTTTAATGGGAAAATTTGTAGTTTCCATCTAAAGTAAAATTTAATTATTTAAAGGAAACTCTTTTCTTAATCTCCACAGCGAATATATTAAAAAATAAGAAAAATCTCTCGTAAATAAAATTCAGATTTCGAATAATAATAAAAATGTGCCAATCGCTTTTTGCAATTGGCACATTTTCTAATTCTTTAAATTGACTAATTTTCTAATTAATCAATTGTTTTACTTCATCAAAATTCAAACCTCCATAATTTCCTGAACTCATTAATAAAAGTGCAGAATTGTCAAGATTTAAGTTGAATAAGTATTCTTTAAATTCAGCTGGATTTGTATAGATGATTAAATCTTCTCTGTTAAATGAAGTTGCTATTTGTTCGTATGTTACTTCTTCTAACTGTTTGATTTTTACAGCATCTGGAGAATAAAAAACAACTGCAACATCAGCATATTCTAAAGCTCCTTCATACTCTTTTAAAAATTCGGCATTTAAACTGCTGTACGTATGTAACTCTAAACACGCTACCAAAGTTCTGTTTGGATATTGCTCTTTTACAGCTTTAGTTGTTGCCGCAACCTTACTTGGCGAATGTGCAAAATCTTTGTAAGCAACTTTTCCTTTTCCTTCGGCAATTTTTTCTAAACGTTTAGAAGCACCTTTAAAACTGGCAATTGCTTCATAAAAATCAGCTTCATCAACGCCCATATTTTGGCAGATCCATTTTGCTCCGGCAAGATTGTTTAAGTTATGCGCTCCAAAAACTTCAATTGGCATATCGCCTTCTGGCGTTTTCAATAAAGTTACACCATCGCTAACCGAATATTCTGGCGTGTGGTAAGCTAATTTACGAATTGGATTTGTAGCTGCCTCAGAAACACGTTTTACTTCCGGGTCATTTTCGTTATAAACTAAAATTCCTCCGTTTGTAATTTTCGAAATAAAAATTTCAAACTGTTCTACATAATTTTCATAAGTTGGAAACACATTGATATGATCCCAGGCAATTCCTGAAATCAAAGCAATATTTGGCTGATATAAATGAAACTTCGGACGACGATCTATTGGCGACGATAAATATTCATCTCCTTCTAAAACCATAAAATCATTTTCTTCAGTAAGATGCACCATCGTATCAAAACCTTCTAATTGTGCACCAACCATATAATCTACTTCAATGTTATGATAATGCATAACGTGCAAAATCATCGAAGTAATAGTAGTTTTTCCGTGCGAACCGCCAATTACAACACGGGTTTTATTTTTAGATTGTTCGTATAAAAATTCTGGATAAGAATAAATTTTAAGTCCTAATTCCTGCGCTTTCAACAATTCCGGATTATCGGCTTTTGCATGCATTCCAAGAATTATGGCATCAATATCGGCAGTGATTTTTTCAGGAAACCAGCCTAGTTCAGCAGGAAGAATTCCTTTTTTTTCTAATCTTGATTTTGAAGGCTCAAAAATAGCATCATCGCTTCCTGTAACCTGATATCCTTTATTGTGCAATGCTAATGCTAAGTTGTGCATAGCGCTTCCGCCTATAGCGATGAAATGTGTTTTCATTTAAAATGTTTAATCGTTAAACTGTTTAATTGGTTAATCGAAAAAGCCAATAACTAATAAAACTCCAATAATTATTTTTCAAAAATAAGGAAATATAAAATGTGTTATTTCCTTTTATAGATAAATTAGTACTTTGTACGAAAAATATTTTTAAACCTTTCCCAACCTTTATCGAGAAACTGCCCTCTATAGATAAAAAGCACTTTATGAAAAATATACTATTTGTTTTATTATTGATTTCTACCACAATATTTGCACAGCAAAATGATAAAAGATGGGACAAAGTTATTGCCCTTGAAAATGAAGGCAAAGTAAAATCGGCAAACGAAATTGTTTCTAAAATTTACAAAAAAGCAATAAGTCAAAAAGACGAGGTCCAAATGATAAAATGCTTTTTCTATCAATCTAAATATCTACAGGTTGTGGATGAAAATGCACAAACCAAAATTTTAAATAATCTTAAAACCGATATCAACCGAGTTTCTATTCCATCAAAAGCAATTTTGAATTTGGTCTACGCAAAATGTTTAACAGATTATTATGCCCGAAACAAATATCAAATTGAAAAAAGAACTAATACCGTAGAACTGGATAATGATTTCCTTACTTGGACAGCAAAAAATTTCAATGCTCAAATTGATCTTGCTTTAAAGATTTCTATGGAAAACGAAGCAGTTTTAAAAAATACTTCATTAGCTAAATACGAAGCCATTTTTGATTATCCAACCATTGAGAAATTTAAAACCCTTAATTTGTTAAATTATGCAATATCAGAAAATATAAGTCTTCAATCACAAAAAATTCGCACGTGGGAAATTCAAAAAAGTGATTTTTTATCTTCTAAAAAAGATCTTTTAGGAGATTCAAATGATTTTATAAAATTAAACTTTGATTCTGTTTCAAACGAAAATCTTAAAATCACTTTAAAACTCTATCAAAGACAAGAAATTAACAATTCGACTGCCGAAAATATTTGGGGAAGAATTCAGTTTCTCAAAAAAAATATTTTGGACACAGATGAAGATTACATTCAGGCTTTAGCTGCTCTTCAAAACAAAACTGATAATGTGCTTTTAATACAAAACATTCAGTTAGAAAGAGCCTCTTTTTTATCTCAAAAAGCCTCAAAAAAAGCATACCCTGATTATAATATAAAAGCAATTGCAATTTTAGACAGCATTTTACAAATTAACAATAAATCAAATGCGTATAAACTTGCCATACAGCAAAAGGAAAACATTTTATATAAAAATTTAAATGTGCAGCTTCAAAAATATGTTTACAACAACGAAAACACGCGCGCTTTTGTTCAATATAAAAATGTCGAAAAACTTAAAATTTCCTTTTTCAAAATTTCACAAACACAGCTTATTAATCTCACAAAATCTTATATCACAACAGATGGAATCAGAGATACAATCATTCAAAAAACAAAACCTGCAATTTCACAATCTTACACCTTAACCAACAAAAAAGATTATTTTGAATATTCAACAGAAGTTTTGCTGCCACAACTAGAGACAGGTTCTTATTTAGTATATTTTGAAAGTGAATCCGATTCAAATGACAGGAAAGCTTATGCCTTTGAAACTATTACAGTTTCTGACTTTATAATTTTAGGAACTCAAAATGATACAGCGGAAATTTATCAGATTCTGGATCGAAAAACCGGAAAACCATTAGAAAATGTAAACATCAAATCTCAGTTAATTAATGTTCTAACAAATAAAAACGGAATTGCGGTTTTTGAAAAGAAAATTAACCAGTATACTTATCAACCTATTACTGTTTACACACCAAAAGATACTCTTTACATTGAAAACAAATATCTTGCTTACAATAACCTATATAACAACAAAAATGAGGATCAGAATAATTTTAAAGGAAAAGTAGAATTTTATTTAGATCGTGCAATTTATCGTCCGGGACAAACTGTTTACTATAAAGGAATTGCGACACAAAAAACTAAAAACAAATCGGCTGTAGTTCCTTTTACAACATTTCAAATTATTGTGGAAGATCCTAATAATACTGAAATCAAAGAAATTGATGTTACAACAAATGAGTTTGGTTCTTTTTCGGGTGAATTTGTTCTTCCAAAATCTGGCCTGACAGGTAGTTTTTTAATTACTGCCGATGAACCTAATGACTATGAAAATGATAAAGTTTATGATAAAACAAAAGATGAGCATCCATTTTGGGATAATGTAGATTTTGAAACTTCCCAAATCGATTTTCAGGTTGAAGAATACAAACGTCCAAAATTTGAGGTAACTTTTGAACCTAAAAAAGAAAGTTTTCAGCTTAATCAATTAGTTAAAGTAAAAGGAACTGCAAAAGCTTTTGCAGGAAGTAACATTTCTGATGCAAAAGTAACTTATACCGTTACCCGACATACGACTTATTTAAGACATTTCTATAATCAGGAAGTTGAAAATGAAGTATTAGCCGTTGAAGAAACTAAAACTGATGCCTCAGGAAAATTTTCAATTGATTTTACAGCTCTTCCTGCTAAAAACTCTAAGAAAGAACTATTGCCTGTTTTTAATTATGAAATAAAAGCTTCTGTTACTGATATCAACGGAGAAACTCATGATGCCGGCACTTCTATAAAAGTTGGTTACCATGACTTAGAATTAAATGCTGTAATTCCTAATGAAATCTACACTAAAAATAAAAATGAGATTAAACTTTTAAGCACTAATCTCAATGGAGAATTTATGCCAATTAAGGGAGAAATAAAAATTTACTATCTCAACCCATTCTCTACAAAATTTAAGGGCAGAGTATTTCCTAATCCTGAAATAGAATCTATTTCAAATTCTGATTTTGAAAAATTATTCCCATACGAAAACAATCAAAATTCAAAAGAAAAAACAACCGAAATCTTATTGTATTCCAAAAATATAGATACACAAAAAGACAAAACTCTTACTTTAGATTTCATTTCAAATTATAAATCCGGTGACTATAAAATTGTCTTTTCTGCAAAAGATAGTTTTGGAAATTTAATAGAAAGCAATTCAAATTTCAGGCTTTTTCAAAGCAGCGATAAATTTGACACAAGTCGTTTATTTGGTGTAACGCAAATAAATCAAGATGCCTTAAAAGAAGGTTTTGTTTTAATAAAACTAACCTCAGTTCTGCCAGAATTACACATTACTGCGACGGCTAATTATGAAAACAAATTATATTCAGAAGAAATATATCACCTTCAAGATCATGAAGCGTTAGTTAAGATCCCGATAAAAAAAGAATTTCAAAATGGGGTAATTATTGATTTCACAAGTATATACGAGAATCAAAAATTTGACAATAATGTTTTTGTTATTTTAAAAAAAGAAAAACCAGAATTTAAATTTGATGTGGAAACATTTAGATCTAAAATACAACCCGGAAGTAACGAGAACTGGTCTTTTAAATTAACCGGAACAGCTGCAAAAAAAGAATCTGAAGTTTTGGCGTCAATGTATGACAGCTCATTAGATCAATTTACCACAAAAAATTGGCCAAGCTTAAATCTTGATCAATACAATATTGGACACAGTTACAAAGCACTTTTAGGTAACGAAAAAACATATACTACAATCCTTAATTTAAATACTCCGTCTAAGCGTATTGAACTAAAAAATGAAAGTACAAAACTAATCTGGTTTGGATTTGATTTTGCCCGCACCAGCAATGATGTAATTTATTTACAAAGAGAATATCAAAGACAGTTAACAAAAAAAATAAAAAAACCATTAGATGCCAAATTGATTTCCGGTATTGTAACTGACCGGGATCAATTAGCTCTTCCTGGTGTGAGCATAACTATTAAAGGTACACAAAGAAACACAAGTACTGATTTTGACGGATATTATGAAATTGAAGCAAAAGAAAATGAAGAACTTGTTTTCGCCTATATTGGTTATAAAAATCAATCTGCAATTGTTTACAAAGATAAAACCATCAATTTTGAATTAACAGCAGAATCAAATCACTTAGAAGAAGTGGTTGTAGTTGGTTATGGCACGCAAAAAAAGAAGTCAATAATGGCTTCTGCTACCCAAATAGTTCTTTCAGAAGATAATGCTGTTTATGATTCCGCTGGATTTTCACAACAATTAGCCGGAACCGTACAAGGTGTACAAATTAGAGGAGCATCGACAATTAAAGGAGCCAATCCTTTATATGTAGTTGATGGGCAAATAGTAAGTGATATCAAAAATTTAAATCAAAATGAGATTTTATCAATTGATGTTTTAAAAGATGAAAAAGGAACCGCTCTTTATGGAAGCAGAGCAGCAAATGGAGTTATAATTATTACAACTAAAAGTGCATTAGAAGCCTTAACACAAGTAAAAGCCAGAAAAAACCTTTCTAAAACTGCTTTCTTTTTCCCGAATTTAAAAACAGATTCTAATGGAAAAGTGAGTTTTAATTTTACTTCTCCAGAAGCATTGACCGCTTGGAAACTTCGTCTTTTAGCTCATAACAAAAATGCTGTTTCCGGTTATTTAGAGAAAAGCGTTATTACACAAAAAGAGTTAATGGTTTTACCAAACTTCCCAAGATTCTTTAGAGAAAAAGATACAATTGTTATTAGTACCAAAATCGCTAATGTTACCGCTGAAGAGAAAACCGGAATTGCTTCTTTACAATTTTTTGACGCCGTGACAATGCAGCCAATCGATGCAAAATTGCTAAACACAAATAATATTCGAAATTTAACTATTCCTGCTTATGGAAACACAACGGCAAACTGGACAGTTACAATTCCGGAAGGTTTACAGGGTGTTCAGTATAAAATTTTGGCTAAATCCGGTAATTTTTCAGATGGAGAAGAAAACATCATTCCTGTTTTGACAAACAATATGCTCGTTACAGAAAGTATTCCGGTTTGGGTTCGTGAGAATTCGACTAAAGAATACACATTCGAAAATTTAAAAAACAATAATTCTACAACATTAAGAAATCATCAGTTTACGTTTGAATATACTTCAAACCCAACCTGGATTGCCATTCAATCTTTGCCATATTTAATGGAATACGAACATGAATGTGCAGAACAAACCTTTGCACGTTTTTATGCCAACGCTTTAGCATCAGAAATAATCTCCAGTAATCCAAAAATTGCGACTGTATTTGAAGATTGGAGAAAAAATGGAAAACCAATTTCTAAATTAGAAGAAAACGAAGAATTGAAATCAATTATTTTGGCCGAAACACCTTGGCTGAATGATGCTCAAAATGAAGATGAAAAGAAAAAGAATATTGCTCTTTTATTTGATTTAGAGAAAATGAAAACTTCTCAGGAAACTGCATTCGATAAATTAAAACAAAAGCAAAAATCATCTGGGGGTTTCTCTTGGTTTGACGGCGGTTATGAAAGCGAATATATCACAAGACATATTCTGGCAGGTTTAGGTCATTTAGCAAAATTGAGTAAAAATGATATTGCAAAAATCGATGAAATCGCCAAAATAGGAATTCCGTTTTTAGACAATAAGTTTTTAAACTACCACCGATTCAGGACCAAAAATTTAAAAACAACCGATAAACTAATCTGGATTAATCCGTATTCTGATCTTCATTATTTTTATACCAGAAGTTTTTATTTAGAAAAATATCCTATTTCTGACACTTTAAAAAAGGTTACTAAATTATATTTAGAAATAGCTAAAAAAGAATGGCTTGATTATTCACTTTACGAAAAAGGACTGGCGGCTTTAACTTTAAACCGTTTTGGAGAAACAGAAACTGCTAAAAAAATCATCGAAAGTTTAAAAGAAACTTCTTCAAATAATGAAGATTGGGGAATGTACTGGATTGCCAACAAATCTGGCTGGTATTGGTATCAGGCGCCCATTGAAACTCAGGCTTTATTGATTGAGGCTTTCGCCGAAGTTACGCAAGACACCAAATCTGTAGATGCGATGAAAGTCTGGTTGTTAAAAAACAAACAAACCAAAAACTGGCCAACAACAAAATCTACAACCGAAGCTATTTATGCTTTATTATTACAAGGTACAGATTGGCTTTCTGTAAAAGACAACACAATTATAAAATTGGGTGACGAAAAAATTATAACCAAAAAGCTGGCAGAAAATAAAAAAGAAGCCGAAACAGGTTATATCAAATTAAACTGGAAAGCTGATGAAGTAAAGAAAGAAATGGCTTCTGTCAGTATTCAAAATAAATCAAAAGTTCCAGGATTTGGGGGCATTTACTGGCAGTATTTTGAAGATTTAGATAAGATTAAAAATAATTCGGGAGCAGTTTTATCTGTTTCAAAAGAACTTTATCTAAAGAAAAGCACTTTAAAAGGAGATGAATTAGAAAGAATTACAGCAAAAAATTCTTTAAAAACCGGAGATTTGGTTACGGTACGTTTAATTATTACTTCAAAAGAAGATACAGAATATGTTCATTTAAAAGATATGCGGGCGTCTTGTTTTGAACCTGTAAATGTACTTTCACAATATCAATATTCAGATCGTTTAGGATATTATATGAGTACAAAAGATGCGGCAACACATTTCTTTTTTGACCGAATCAATAAAGGAACTTATGTTTTGGAATATGATATTAGAGTAAATAACAGTGGCGAATTCTCAAACGGAATTACAACAATCCAAAGTATGTATGCTCCGGAGTTTGCAAGTCATACAAAAGGAATTCGAGTAAAAGTTCAATAAAAAATTCCAAAAAATAAATTCCAAATTCCAAAGAATGCCGGAAAAAACTATCCTAAAAAACCTGTCGGGTTTACTGAACCTGTATGTCAGGCTGAGCGAAGTCGAAGCCTTTTTTAGCATACGAGCCTTCGACTTCGCTCAGGGTGACATTTTTTTTCAAAATTAAAATCAACAAAAAACCCGACAGATTTAAAAATCTGTCGGGTTTACTTTTATCATAAAATTGAGATTATTTTGTAATCGTCAACTCGTCAATAATATTTTTAGCTCCAGCATATTTGTCAATAATCCAAAGTACATAACGAATATCAACGTTAATAGTTCTTTGTAATTTAGGATCAAAAATTACGTCTCCGGCCATCGCCTCGATGTTTCCATCAAAAGCAATTCCAATTAATTCTCCTTTTCCGTTTAAAACTGGTGAACCTGAATTTCCTCCAGTAATATCATTATCAGTTAAAAAGTTTACTGGCATGTAACCCGCTTTATCTGCATATTGACCAAAATCTTTTGCTTTGTTTAATTCTAACAAACGTTTTGGTAAATCAAATTCCTGATCTCCTGCTTTATACTTTTTCACCATGCTTTCCATAGTAGTATAATTATTGATTGCAGCATCGTTGCGAGGATCTGCAGGTAAAGCACGAACTTTTCCGTAAGTTAATCTCAAAGTAGAGTTTGCATCAGGATATTTAATTGCGTTTAATTTTGATTCTCTTAAACCTTCAACAAGTTCACGGTAAGCCGTTGCAAAACCATCATCAGCTTTTGCCTGATCATCTGTTTTAGCACGGTATTTAGTCAATAAATCATTTGAGATAATATACAAAGGATCGTGTACAATTGCCAAAGGTTTTGGATCAGCCATAAATGCTAATACTTTTTCTTTAGTTGTAAAATAACTAATTTCAGTTGCTTTTGCCACATCAGCAGTAAAGTCACCATTATTAGTCGTTTTCATTTTAGCAATTTCCGGAGCAAGTCCGTATTCAGCAGCTTTGGAAGCATATAAATTCAATTGTGCTGTCAATACATCTTTTTCAAGCGGAGCATAAAAATTGCCATAGATATTGTCAATCATTGTATTGATCTTTGGTAACATCTCTGCTCTTTTTGCTTCATTTTCTTTATAGTAAGCTATTAACTCATTTCCTAAATTTGCAGGACCTGTCGCATAAGCAGAAGTACGTAAAAGCTGTGTCAAGTAATTATCGTGACGTGCTTTTAAGTTTGTTTCTCTGTAATAATCGTTAATAGTAGGAATTACATTTTCGTACTTATCTTTATTAGCCGGTTTGCTTGCCCACTCATAAAACTTATCTTCCTGCTCTGATTTAGTATCTACCGTTCCTGCTTTTGTTAAAGCATCGATCATACCCTGACGGTTTTTCCAGTAGTTTGCTGTCGAAGCATATTTAGATGCATATTTCAAACGAACCGTTGCATCTGTATCCATATACTTTTTCATTACGTCCATTCCGGTTTTTGCACCTTCAACCCATGCAGGATAAGCATATTTTATATTTTGCTCAATTCCGCCTGCCGGCATCCAGCGATTTGTTCTTCCAGGGTAACCTAGAATCATGGCAAAATCATTTTCTTTTACACCTTTGATACTTACAGGTAAATAATGTTTTGGCTGTAAAGGCACATTATCTTTTGAGTAAGCTGCAGGATTTCCGTCTTTATCAGCATATACTCTAAACATAGAGAAATCTCCAGTTTGACGAGGCCACTCCCAGTTGTCAGTGTCTCCTCCAAATTTACCAACACTTTCCGGAGGTGTTCCTACTAAACGAACATCTGTGTAATCCTGGTAAACAAAATAGTAATATTCATTTCCTTGAAAGAAAGGACGAACAGAAACTGTATATTTCCCGTTTTCACTATTTTCTTTTTCAATTAAACTAATCTCTTGCTGAATGATTTTGTTTCTTTCAGTTTCGGTCATAGTATCATTTACTTTTGATAAAATTCTTTTAGAAACATCGTCCATACGAACAAAGAAACGAACGTATAAAGATTTTGGTTTCATTTCGGCACTTTTTTCTTTTGCCCAAAAACCATCTTTCAAATAGTTTTGTTCTGCAGTAGAAAGTTCTGCAATCGCATTATATCCGCAATGGTGGTTTGTTAAAACCAATCCGCTTTTAGAAACGATTTCAGCAGTACATCCACCATTAAACTGCACAATTGCATCTTTTAAACTATGATGGTTAATACTGTAAATTTCTTCGGCTGTTAATTGCAAGCCCATTTTTTCCATATCTCTATGGTTCAATCTTTCGATAAACATCAAGAACCACATTCCCTCATCAGCTCTTACAGGAAAAGCCATAAGGCACATGGTCAAGAATAAAACTATTTTTTTCATGTTATTTTGTTTAAGTACTGCGAATATAACTCATTTTCGCAAAAAAAATAAACATTCGATCTAAAAACAAAACATTATAAATAAATATGAAGATGATTTTGCGAAATTCATAATTTGATGAAAAAGAAAAATTATTAGAATATAAAAAGATAATAGTTAATTAAACCTATAAAATTCTAGATTTAATGAAATCATGATTTTAAATCTTAATAAAAATTGTAAAAATTAACTTTCAATTAAAAATATTTAATTCAATCCATTTCTTACAAATAATTATTCCTTTAATTTGCCTTTCTAATTAAAAAAATAAAAATGAAAAAATTATTAGTAGCAGTTGTACTATTAGTGACAACAATGATGAGTGCGCAAAAAGGATCAATTTTGCTTGGTGGAAATGTTGGATTTGGTTCCGAAAAAATTGGGGATGATAAATATGAAAACTTTGAATTTTCTCCAAAAGTAGGATACCAATTTACAGACAAATGGACTTTAGGAGTTGAAGGTTCAATCCTGAACTACAAAGAATCTGGATCTAAAAGAGAAGAAGCATACAGAGTTGGTGCTTTTACTCGTTACTCAGTGCCTCTTTCTGATTTATTTTCTTTCTACACTGATTTAGGAGTGGGATATCAGGAAAGAAGTATTGATAAAACTAAAGGTGTATATGCTAGTTTAACACCAGCCTTATTTATTAATATGAAAAATGGATTTGGTTTAAATTTCAATATTGGAGGTATTGGTTACGACAATCTTAGCGGAAAAGGAATTGCCAGAGAACAACGTTTTGGTTTTAATTTTGGGCAAAGTGTCAACTTTGGAATCTCTAAAAACTTTGGACTATAATTACATTAGGATTTAAGTTAGAAAGTAAAATCCTTTATACTTTTTGTTTTTTCGCGCAAAAAGTAAAAAACCCGACAATGGAAATTGTCGGGTTTTATATTTTATAATAAAACGAATTTTACTCGTTAAGCATTTTCCAAAGTTTATCCTTCAAATCTGTCAAACCTTGCTGTGCAACAGATGAAATAAACATATAAGGAATATCTTTAAACGAAACGTCTAATTCTGTTTTCAATTCTGCTTTAAGTTCATCATCCAGCATATCACATTTTGAGATCACTAAAAGACGTTCTTTGTCCAGCATTTCCGGATTATACTTGGTTAATTCGTTTACCAAAATATCATATTCTGCTTTAATATCCGGCGTATCAACTGGAACTAAAAACAGCAAAGTCGAGTTACGCTCAATATGGCGAAGGAAATAATGTCCTAAACCTTTTCCTTCTGCGGCACCTTCAATAATACCCGGAATATCAGCAATTACAAAAGATTGATAATCTCTGTAAGCAACAATTCCTAAGTTTGGTTTTAAAGTTGTAAAAGGATAATCGGCAATTTTTGGTTTTGCTGAAGTTAACACAGACAATAAAGTAGATTTTCCTGCATTAGGAAAACCAACTAATCCAACATCTGCCAAAACTTTAAGTTCCAGAATAACGTCCATTTCTAAACCTGGTAAACCTGGCTGCGCATAACGAGGTGTTTGGTTTGTCGAACTTCTAAAATGCCAGTTTCCTAAACCTCCTTTTCCTCCTTTTGCAAGAATTCTTTTTTCACCGTCTTCTGTAATTTCAAAAAGCACTTCTCCGGTTTCCTTGTCTTTTACAACAGTTCCCAGAGGTACTTCAATAAATTTATCATCTCCATCTGCTCCCGTGCTTCGGTCTCCTCCACCGTCTCCACCGTGTCCGGCTTTAATATGACGCGCAAACTTTAAATGAAATAATGTCCAAAGTCCTTTATTTCCCACTAAATACACATGTCCGCCTCGACCGCCATCACCACCATCCGGGCCGCCTTTTTCAATAAATTTCTCTCTATGTAAATGCGTAGATCCTTTTCCTCCTTTTCCGGACGAAACATATATCTTAACGTAATCTACAAAATTTCCTTCTGTCATTTTTCTGAATTTCAGATTTTAGATTTTAGATTTTAGATTGCTCTAAATTCTATGTCTAAACTCTATTTTATTTACTTTTCAGTCTCAGTCTAGATTTTCAGCACAAACTGTGACTGAATACTGCGACTGAATACTATTTTCTTTTTATTCTTTAAGCGCTTTTACAAGCACTTTATCAATCTTTACGCCGTCCATATCGACAACTTCTAAGATGAATTTTTGCCAAATTAGTTTTTCACCTTCTTTTGGAATATGTGAAAGTTCGGTCATAATCATTCCACTTACTGTATTTACTTCGTAATCATTTGTTAGTTCGTCTAATTCGAAATACGTTAAGAAATCGTGTAATGAATAATGTCCGTCAACCAGCCACGATCCATCTTCTCTTTCTATAAGCTGGAATTCATCTTTATAAAATTCAGATGCATCGCCAACTAAAGCTTCCAGAATATCATTCAAAGTAATTAAACCTTGAAAAACGCCATATTCATCAGAAACCAAAGCGTAATGAACACCTGTTTTTTTGAAATTTTCTAATGCTTTATAAGCCGTTGTCTGCTCCATTAAATAAGGCGCATCAGAAATTATAGCAGCAAAATCAAAATTATCATTCTCGATATTGGCAAATATGTTTTTCAACGTTACAACCCCAACAATGTCATCGTAGTTTTCATTGTAAACCGGATACACGGTATGCAAATCCTGAACAACTAATTCTTTTATTTTAGTCTTATCAGCATTTAGCGGCAGCATATCAACTGATTTTCGGTGCGTCATTAACGAACTTACTTTTCGGTCTCCAATGTGGAAAACACGCTCCACAATATCTTGTTCAATTTCCTGAACTTCTCCTACTTCTGTTCCTTCTTTAATGATGGCTTTAATTTCTTCCTCCGTTACTTTTCCGTCAGCAGTTGGTTTTATCTGCAAAACATTCAATAAAAAATCTGTTGAAGAAGTTAGTAACCAAATGAACGGTGCCGTGATAATTGAAATTACTTTCATTGGCATCGCCACCATTTTGGCAATTGATTCCGGATAGTTTAATCCGATACGTTTTGGAAGTAATTCTCCTAAAACCAAAGAGAAGAACGTCAAAACTACAACCACAATCCCCACCGCAACCGAATGTGCATATGGTTTTAAAACTTCAAAACCACTCACAAATGTTTCTACATCTAATGTGATTTTATCACCAGAATAAATACCTGTCAAAATTCCAATTAAGGTAATTCCGATTTGTACCGTTGATAAAAATTTGTTTGGAGAATTCGCCAGATCAAGCGCTGTTTTGGCACTTTTGTTCCCTTTTTTTGCTGCTGTTTCCAGTCTATTTTTTCGTGCCGAAATCAATGCAATTTCAGACATTGAGAAAACTCCGTTTAATAGTATTAGAAAAAATATTATTAGTATTTCCAATGTTTAGTAGATTCGTTATTTGTTTGGTTCGTTGTTTGGTATAAATTCTTATTGTTCTTTTTTAGCCCAGATGGAAGTGAAGAGCCCGGAGCTAAAAAAACTAATTTTTCCTGCCAGAAAACAGCGACCAGCGGAAGCTCGTTTTATGGTTTGGAAAAATAGTTTTTTTAGCGTCCCGATAGCTATCGGGACTTCACGTACAGCTGGATTAGCTTCTACAAATTATCTATAACTGACGTTAAGCGCTCTGTAATTTCTTCGATAGTTCCAATTCCGTTTACGGCGTGAAACTTATTCTGCTCTTTATAATACCCAATTAATGGAGCTGTTTTTTCGTTGTATTCCTGATATCTTACACGAATTTTTTCTTCGTCCTGATCATCTGGTCTTCCGCTTGTTTTCCCTCTTTCAAGTAAACGCGCTACTAAAATTTCGTCATCAGCCTCTAATGCAATTGTTGCTGTTACACTTGAACCAATTGTTGGTAAAAATTTATCTAATGCCTCGGCCTGATCTAAAGTTCTTGGATATCCGTCGAACAAAAATCCTGCGCTTTCCGGGTGTTTATTTACTTCGTCAATTAACATTGCAGTTGTTACTTCGCACGGAACTAGTTCTCCGTTGTCCATAAAAACTCTTGCTTTTTTACCTAGTTCAGTATCATTTTTTAAATTAAAACGGAAAATATCTCCTGTAGAAAGGTGTGTTAAATTGTATTTTTCTTTTAAAAATTCTGCCTGAGTTCCTTTTCCTGCTCCAGGCTTTCCAAATAAAACAATGTTAATCATAGTACGTTTGAGTTGTGTGACTTCTTATTTTTTGAAGAAGTTTAAAATGAATATATAGTTGTGTTTTGTTTAATATTATTCTGCTAATTTATATACCTCAGTCAGATTTCTGCCTAAACCGTCATAGTCTAAACCGTAGCCAACGATAAATCTATTCGGGATTCTGATTCCGATATAATCTATCTTAATATCTTTTTTATAAGCTTCTGGTTTAAAGAACAAAGTAGCCACTTTAAAGTGTTTTACATTTTGTGCTTTAAATAAATGTTTTAATTCTTCAAGCGTATTTCCTGTATCGATAATATCTTCGATAATAACAACGCTTCTTCCAGACAAATCCTGATTGATTCCAATCAATTCTTTAACTGAATTTGTTGTTTCAGTTCCTTCATAAGAAGCCATTTTGATAAATGAAACCTCGCAGGGACTTTTATATTTTTTTAGAAAATCGGCAACCACCATAAAGGCACCATTCAAAACTCCAATAAAAATTGGAGTATCATCTCCAAAATCATCTTCTACTTGTGCAACTAATTTGGTTAAAGCAAAATCAATTTCCTTAGCCGAAATAAACGGAACAAATTGTTTATCGTGAAGTTGTATCATTATTTTTAAATTTAAAATAATGGACAAAGATACAGAATTACAACCAATCTGCCCACATGAAAATAGAATCGAAAGGTGACTTTTTTACGAATGTTAAATATCAGTTAATAATTACAAAATCGTTCTTGCAGCTACTTTTTAATTTACTAAATTGTTGTTGAATAATCATTTAACTCCAAATACCAATGAAGAATTACTTACCACTATTTTCTATATCCTTATTAATTTTAATGACTTCCTGCAACGGACAAGTTAAAAAAGAAGAAAAAGAAGCGCTTGCGAAACAACCCGGAAATGTTGTAAAAACTGCTGTTGGCGACATTACACTTCCGCCGCCATATGCCACTGAATCTAAAACGAATAACAGCAAAGTTATTGGATGGCCAAACGGTGTTACGCCAAAAGCTCCTGAAGGATTTACGGTTACGAAATTTGCAGACGGTTTTGAAAACCCTCGCTGGACTTACATTGCGCCAAACAGTGATATTTTTGTTGTTGAAAGCGGAACACGCGCCAGTAAAAATCAAATCACGGTTTTGCGTGATAAAGACAAAGATGGAAAATTTGAAACTCGTGAAATTTTCATTAAAGATTTAAATAAACCTTTTGGAATGTTGGTTTTAAAGGACTTTTTCTACATTGCAAATACCGACGGATTATATCGTTATCAATATAAAAATAATCCTTTAAAATTAGAAACAAAAGGCGAAAAAATTCTTGAACTTCCTGCGGGAGGTTACAACAATCACTGGACCCGAAATTTATTAGGCAGTCCTGACGGAAGCAAAATTTATGTTTCTGTAGGTTCAGGAAGTAATAATGCCGAACATGGCGTTGACAAAGAAGTGCGCCGTGCCGGAATTCTAGAAATTAATCCTGATGGAACCGGCGAAAAAATTTACGCTTCGGGTCTTAGAAATCCTGTTGGAATGGATTGGAATCCTGTTAATAAAGAGCTTTGGACAGCTGTAAATGAACGTGATGATTTGGGCGATGATTTAGTTCCTGATTATATTACGAGTGTAAAAAAAGATGGTTTTTATGGATGGCCTTATTCTTATTTTGGAAGTATTCCTGATCCGAGAATGAAAGGCGAAAGAAAAGATTTGGTCGGAAAAGCAATTGTTCCAGATGTTGCCGTTGGTGCGCATACAGCATCGTTAGGATTGGCTTTTTATACTAAAGATGCATTCCCGGCAAAATATAAAAATGGCGCTTTTGTTGGGCAGCATGGTTCATGGAACCGCTCTAAAATTTCAGGTTATAAAGTGCTGTTTGTTCCTTTTAAAGATGGAAAACCATCGGGAAAACCGGAAGATTTTTTAACTGGTTTTGTTTCAGATGAAAATAAAGCTGAAGTTTACGGACGTCCGGTTGCAGTTACGGTTATGAACGACGGATCGCTTTTAGTAAATGATGACAGTGGAAATACGATTTGGAAGGTTACAGCTAAATAAAATTCCAATTCTGTACAGATAATTTAAACATATAGAAACATAGATTTTATATTTTATTAAAAGCGAAACACCTTTTTTGCCTCCATGAATCCTATGTTTCTATGTGTTTTAAAAACTACGTCTTAATTCAAATCATTTATGATCTTAAAAAAACATTGTCTTTTTCTTTTTGTGATTTTTGTTTTCCAAAACATTGAAGCGCAGAAAAAAGAAGGCAAAAAAATTGATTCCTTAAAAACCGAAAAGCTGAAAGAAGTTGTAATCAGTCCACTTCATATTGATAACAATTTATTAAACACTCCGGCTTCAATTGGTGTTCTCTCTAAAAAAGATTTACTGCAAAATAATACCACAGATATTACAACTGTAATCAATACCATTCCGGGTGTTTTTATGCAGTCTTCTAATTTTACCACAACCCGAATTTCGATTCGCGGTATTGGTGCGCGAACTACTTACGGAACCAACAAAATCAGGGCTTTTTATGGCAGTATTCCGCTGACTTCCGGAAACAGCGAAACCGTAATTGACGATATTGACCTCGAAAACCTCAACCAAATTGAAATTATAAAAGGTCCGCTTTCGAGTGTTTACGGTGCTGGTTTAGGCGGTGCGATTTTAATTTCACCTCAGCTTTCTAAAAACGGAAAACAAAGTGCCGGAATAAGTTCTGTTTTTGGTTCTTTTGGATTATTGAAAAACAGTGTGAATTTTGGTTTAGATGAAAAAAACGGAAGTCTAAACATTAGTTATCACAATTTAAAAACCGATGGCTGGCGTGAAAACAGTGCATACAAACGCGAAGGAATTACGCTTGCAGGAGAATTATTTCGAAAGAAAAACAGCAAACTGACTTACTTTTCAAATTATACTTATTTAAAAGCTTTTATACCGAGTTCGATAAATAAAAACGCTTTTGAAAATAATCCGGAATCTGGTGCACCAACCTGGGTTGCTTCAAAAGGTTATAAAGAATACAAATCGACTTTGGGCGGATTGGCTTATGATTTTTCAATTAATGAAAATCTAAAAAACTCAACTTCAGTTTTTATCAATTATAAAGACAGCAATGAACCAAGACCTTTTGATGTTTTACGTCAATATACTTTTGCAACGGGCGCAAGAACGCAATTCTCTGGAAACTTTAAAATTGGAAAAATAGAAAATAACTTCATTACCGGAATTGAATATTTTACGGATACTTATAAAGGTAATACTTTCGAAAATCTGTATCAGCAAAATAATGGTTTAGGAAGTTTACAAGGCGATCAACTTACAGAAACCCGACAAAAAAGACATTTCTATAATATCTTTTCTCAATTGCGAACTTTACTTTCAGATCAATTTGAAGTTCAGGCAGGTTTAAATTATAATAAAACTAAATTCAGTCTTGACAATTATACTGAAAACTCAAATCAGGAATATAGTTATGACGGTATTTTTTCACCGCAATTGTCTTTATTATTTAAACCAGATTCTCAAAAGACGGTTTATTTTTCGGTCAGCCGAGGATTTTCATTGCCAGCAACAGAAGAAACGCTTACAAGCGAAGGCACAATTAATACAAATATAAAACCTGAAAACGGTTATAATTTTGAAGTGGGCGGAAAGTTCTATTTCTTCAATAAAAAACTTTATACTGAAATTGCAGTTTACCGAATGGAAATTAAAGATTTATTGGTCGCCAAAAGAGTTGACGATGATCAATACGTAGGTTTAAATGCCGGAAAAACATTTCATGAAGGAATCGAAATTACTTTAAATCACAATTGGCCAATCAATCGATTCTTTTCCCTGAATTCTTATTTAGCCGGATCTTTAGGAAATTATGAGTTCAAAGAATTCGTTGATAACGGAAATGATTATTCCGGAAATAAATTAACGGGAGTTGCAGCAAACAAAGTCAACGCCGGAATTATTTTAAACACCAATCTTGGAATTTATTTCAATGCCGATTACCAATTCGTAGATGAAATCCCGATGAATGATGCCAATACTGCTTTTTCTGATTCTTATAATCTTATCAATTTAAAAACAGGTTATCGATTTGAGATCCTGCAAGGCTTAACCTCACATTTTGCTGTTGGAGTAAATAATGTTACAAATACAAAATATGCTTCTCTGATACTGCCAAATGCCGTTGCCGTTGGAAACGCGGCGCCGCGCTATTATTATCCTGGTCTTCCTATAAATTATTACGGAACTATCTCATTAAATTATTTATTTTAGATGCTTGAAATCACCCCCAAACCTAAAAAAATGCTTTCTGTATTACATGAAAAACTGGATTATGTAAGTGCCTATCGGGAAAACCGGTTAAAGTGTGCGCAAGACATTCTCGAAAATCCATCTTTATTTGAAGAATTAGTTTCGATTTGCTTTTCGCCCGAAAATAAAAACAATCATAAAGCCTGCTGGATCCTGGAATTTGTATCGTATGAAGAATTAATCTGGCTTCAGCCTCACGTTGATTTTTTCTGTTCTAATTTGAAAGTTCTGAAAGATGAAAGTTCGCTCAGACCAATTGCAAAAGTGGTACAGCTTTTAGTAAAATCTCATTTTAAAAAAGACGAAAACAGTATTTCATTATCCGAAGAAAATCTTCAGGATTGTATTGAAGCGAGTTTCGATTGGCTTATAAATGATGTAAAAGTAGCTACAAAAGCCTATTCTATAAGAACTTTATACGTTCTGGGAAATTATTACAACTGGATTCATCCTGAACTTCAGGTTATTTTAAACAAAGATTACGGAGATCATTCTGCCGCTTACAAAGCCGTTGCACGCGAAGTTTTAAAGAAAATCGAATAGTTTTTTTCTGCCACAGATTAAAAGGATTAGAAGGATTTTTTGTTTGCCACGAATTACACTAATTTTCACGAATTATTTTTTTTAGATTCAATCTAAAAATTAGTGGTAATTCTTGTAATTCGTGGTAAACAAAAACCCGCACAGAGATAAATCATTTTAATCCTTTTAATCTGTGGCAAAAACTTTAAAATACAATTCGTGGAAATTAGTGTAATTCGTGGCAAAACTTTAAAAACATAATTCGTGAATTCGTGGCTAAAAACTAGAAAACCACTAAATTTTGGCTAAAAAAAGATTAAAAGGTATCTTTGCAAAAACACAACACAAAATGAATTATTTTTCTTCTGATTTTAAATTAGGAATATTAGGCGGCGGACAATTGGGTAAAATGCTTTTGTTCGACACCAGAAAATTTGACATACAAACTTATGTTTTAGATCCGAGTGACGAAGCGCCGAGTAAAATTGCCTGCAATAAATTCTTCCAAGGCGATTTAATGGATTATGAAACGGTTTACAATTTTGGAAAACAAGTCGATGTTCTAACTTTTGAAATCGAATTGGTAAACCTTGAAGCTTTAACACAATTAGAAAACGAAGGTGTAAAAGTATATCCGTCTCCAAAAACTTTAAAAGGAATTCAGAATAAAGGAACTCAAAAAGATTTTTATACCGAAAGCAATATCCCAACTGCATCCTATTTACGTTTTGAAAGTCCGGCACATTTGCAAAAATCAGTTGGAAATAATGAAATCACAATTCCGTTTGTTTGGAAATGCACCGAATTTGGTTACGACGGAAATGGCGTAAAAGTGATTCGTCAGATTTCAGACATGGACGATTTACCAAATGTAGAATGTATTGCAGAAACAATGGTTCCGTTCAAAAATGAATTGGCGGTAATTGTGGTAAGAAATCCATCAGGAGAAATAAAAACGTATCCAGTTGTAGAAATGGAATTTCATCCAGAAGCAAACCAAGTTGAATACGTAATCTGCCCGGCAAGAATCGACGAAAAAGTAGCCGAAAAAGCCAGAGCAATTGCTTTAAATGTTTCAGAGAAATTCAATCACGTTGGACTTTTGGCTGTTGAAATGTTCCAAACCAATGAAGATGAAATTTTAGTGAATGAAGTCGCACCGCGTCCGCACAATTCTGGACATTATTCAATCGAAGCAAGTTATACTTCGCAATTCGAAAATCATTTACGTGCTATTTTAGATCTTCCATTAGGAAACACAGACAGTAAAGTTGCCGGAATTATGGTAAATTTAGTTGGTGCCGAAGGTCATTCTGGAGACGTTGTTTATGAAAACATCGAAACCATTTTAGGATGGGATGGCGTTACACCACATATTTACGGAAAAAAACAAACACGTCCGTTTAGAAAAATGGGTCACGTTACAATCGTAAACGAAAACATGCAGGAAGCAAGACGAATTGCACAGGAAGTTAAGAACACGATTAAAGTGATTAGTGGTCAGTAATTTTTTAGTATTCAGTCACAGTTTACAACTTAGAATAAAAATAAAAGTTTTCAGTCTCAACAAAACTTGAAACTTTAAACCTGAAACAAAAACAAACAAAAAACAAATGAGCAAAGTAGCCATTATAATGGGAAGCATCTCAGACATGCCAGTTATGCAGGATGCAATCGACATATTAAAACAATTTAATGTAGAAGTTGAAGTAGATATCGTTTCGGCACACAGAACGCCGGAGAAATTATTTGATTTCAGTAAAAATGCACATACTCGCGGAATCTCGGTAATTATTGCCGGTGCGGGTGGTGCGGCGCATTTACCTGGAATGGTGGCTTCAATGTCTCCGCTTCCTGTAATTGGAGTTCCGGTAAAATCAAGTAATTCTATCGATGGCTGGGATTCTGTTTTATCAATTCTGCAAATGCCGGGCGGTGTTCCAGTTGCAACTGTGGCTTTAAACGGTGCAAAAAACGCCGGAATTTTAGCAGCACAAATCATCGGAAGCCACGATAAAAAAGTTTTGGATACTATTATTTCTTATAAAGAAGAATTAAAAGCGGCGGTTAATAAAGCTGCTGAAGGTTTAAAGAAATAAGTTTTCCCGATTCCTGCAAGGTTTTCAAAACCTTGTAGGTCTGATTATCACAATCAAAATTAAATACTTCAAAAATACCTACAAGGTTTTGAAAACCTTGCAGGATAAAAATGCAAAGGCTTCCGTGTACGGAAGCCTTTTTTTATTTATTTTTTGAAATTAAATTACATCTTCAACCTCTTCTAAAATAGATTCAAATTCAGATTCGTTTATATCTTCTTTATTTATCCAATTTTCTGAAGTCACCAAATCGTAATTTATATTGTCTTCAGTCTTCAATTCCCAAACAATACTGTCAGCTTCCGGAAATGGAATGTTTTGAGAGATTTGATTTTCGAATAATCTTTTGATCAGATTTCTATCAGATAAACCATTATTCAATAATTTCAACACGTTTTCCGCTGTCAGTTTTTGTGTTTCTCCATCTGTTGGAGTTAGTGAAAAATGAACAATCGAGGCTTTTGCATTTGGAAATTTTCCGTTATAGGCTTTAAAAAGCAATTGATTGACGTGAAACAAAGTGCCTTGCATGTGTATTTCCGGATATTCTTCGCAAACCTTATCAATTAACATATCGTTCGATATTTGCTCTATTTGTCCTTCGCTTAATTGATCTCCTAATTTATATTGCAAAACTATTTCGGCAGCTTCGTTAGGCTCATAATCTGAAATAGCCATTTCTAATAATTCCGGTAAACTGTTTTTCTCTGCGGCTGCGCCATCGGGATAATTGAATTTTTCTAATAACGCAATAAAATCTTCGTCTGACCAATATCCTTCAACTTCATTAACAGTATCAATATTCTTTATTACAACTTGATAATTCATCCTATTTTATTTTTAGTTATGATCAGCATTTTATAATGCTAAATCTATTTTTTCAATTTACGCTTTTAAAAACGCCTACAGAAATAAATAACATATCTATAACACAATTTAAGAGGATTTTATGCCGAGAATCGATCTTGTTTAGATGATTAGGTTTTTATAAATTGCTATCTTTGAAATTCAAAAAAATCGACTTCTATTAATAAAAAATATAATATCATAATGAGTGTTTTACTTTCAAAATTTATAACTAAACATAACACCGCACCTTTTTCACAAATTAAAATCGAAGATTATGTCCCTGCTTTCAACGAAGGAATTGCTTTGGCTAAAGCCGAAATTGATGCAATTGTAAATAATCCTGATGCGCCGACTTTTGAAAACACCATTGTAGCGATGGATTTTTCGGGAGATATTTTAGATCGTCTTTCTAGTATTTTCTTCAATTTGAATTCGGCTGAAACGAATGACGAAATGCAGAAAATTGCTCAGGAAGTTTCGCCTTTACTTTCAGAATTCGGAAATGATATTCGCTTAAATGCTGATTTATTTGCAAAAGTAAAAGCCGTTTATGATCAAAAAGAAAGTTTAGGTTTAAATCCTGAACAAACGACTTTATTAGATAAAAAATACAAAAGCTTTTCAAGAAACGGAGCCAATCTGCCAGAAGACAAAAAAAACCAATTAAGAGAAATCGACAAAGAATTATCGAAATTGAGTTTACAGTTTGGTGAAAATGTTTTGGCAGAAACCAACAACTTCGAACTGCATTTAACCGACGAAAAGGATTTATCTGGTTTACCGGAAGGCACTATCGAAGCCGCAAGATTATTAGCAAAAAATCAGGAAAAAGAAGGATGGATTTTTACTTTAGATCATCCAAGTTATGTTCCGTTCTTGACTTATGCGGATAATCGTGAATTGCGTAAAAAAATGGCAATTGCATTTGGTGCAAAAGCATTTCAGAATAATGAATTTGACAATCAGGAAAATGTTTTAAAGATTGCTAAACTGCGTTTTGAAAGAGCTAATTTATTAGGATATAAAACGCACGCACATTTTGTTCTGGAGGAAAGAATGGCCGAAAGTCCGGAGAAAGTTTTTTCATTCTTGAATGATTTACTGGCAAAAGCAAAACCGGCAGCTCAAAAAGAATTTGCAGAATTAACTGCTTTCGCAAAAGAACTGGACGGAATCGAACAGCTAGAAAAATGGGACGGTGCTTATTATTCTGAAAAATTAAAACAACAGCTTTTTAATTTAGATGATGAAAAGCTGAAACCTTATTTTCAATTAGAGAAAGTATTAGATGGTGCTTTCACCGTTGCCAAAAAATTATACGGTTTAACTTTTACGGAAGTTTTTGATATCGATAAATACCACGAAGAAGTTACGACTTATGAAGTAAGAGATGCTAATGACAATTTAGTTTCAATTTTCTACGCTGATTTCTTCCCAAGAAAAGGAAAAAGAAACGGTGCTTGGATGACTTCATTCAAATCACAATCTATAAAAGATGGCGTAAACGAAAGACCGCACATTTCAAACGTTTGTAATTTTACAAAACCAACAGAAACAAAACCTTCATTATTGACTTTTAATGAAGTAACGACTTTATTCCACGAATTTGGACACGGTTTACACGGAATGTTAGCAAATACAGTTTACCCAAGTTTATCTGGAACTTCTGTTTATTGGGATTTTGTAGAATTACCAAGTCAGATTATGGAAAACTGGTGTTACGAACCAGAAGCTTTGGCTTTGTTTGCAAATCATTATGAAACGGGAGAAATTATTCCGATTGAATATGTACAGAAAATTAAAGAAAGTGCTAGTTTCCAGGAAGGTTTAGCAACGTTACGTCAATTAAGTTTTGGATTGTTAGATATGGCTTGGCACGGACAAGACCCAACTTCAATTACCGATTTAAAAGCTTTCGAAACAGAACAATTTGCCAACACGCAATTGTATCCTGATGTAAAAGAAAATGCGATGAGTACAGCTTTCTCTCATATTTTTCAAGGCGGATATTCTTCTGGATATTACAGCTACAAATGGGCAGAAGTTTTAGATGCTGATGCTTTTGAGTATTTTCAGGAAAACGGAATCTTTAATGAAGAAATAGCTAAGAAATTTAAAGATAATGTTCTTTCTAAAGGTGGAACTGAACATCCTATGACTTTGTACAAACGTTTTAGAGGACAAGAACCTAAACCTGAAGCTTTATTAAAAAGAGCGGGACTTCTGTAATTGCAGATTTTTGATTGTAGATTTTAGATTTTTTAATCTTAATCTCTAATAAATTTTTACATTAAACCGAAGCATAATCGCTTCGGTTTTTTTATTTGATTTCTCTTAGAAATAATTTTAGTTATCTTCGTGTTTTTAAATCTTAATCTTACAAATACAAGCCGTGAAAAAATATTTTAAAATAGTTCTTTATCTTGCAATTATTGGATTGATTGCTATTGTTTCTGTAAACTACTATGTAAAATCTTCTACCAAAAACAAGATTTATTATTCGGTTAAAAAGTTTCCTAAAAATGATGTCGGAATTATTTTTGGTGCGGGAATTAATGGAAATCAGCCAAGTAAATATTTAAAAGATCGTCTTGATGCCGGAATTTTATTGTACAAAATGAAACGCATCAATAAAATTTTACTTTCGGGAGATAATGGCCGTGATGAATATGATGAATTAACGGTTATGAAAAACTATTGTTTTAATCATGGAGTTGACACTACAAAAATATTTATTGACTATGCAGGTTTCGATACTTATTCAACAATGTATCGTGCAAAACATATTTTCAAGATTAAAAAAGCGACATTAATTTCTCAGGAATATCATTTGAACCGAGCGATTTATATTGGACAAAAACTTGGAATAAAATCCGCTGGATATTCTGCAAATAATGGAGAATATCACGGATATAAATATGTTTGTTTTAGAGAATATGGTTCCATTTTTAAATCCTTTTTTGATGTTTTAAGAAATCGCGAACCTCGTTTTCTGGGAACTCCAATTAACATTAATGGTCCTTCTAATTATTCTAAAGAAGATAAACGATAAAATAGAAAAGCCGAAGTAATACTTCGGCTTTTCATTTGGAGCAAAATTAAAATAAGACACTTTTTGTTTTGCAAAAAATGAACTATTTATGTCGGCGAACAAACACTTCTTCAAACTGTTTAAGTTTAAGTGCTTTTGTTTCTTCGATGCGTTTAGCTTTTAAGTTAACATTTTTAGCAGTTGCCGGCTGAGGTTTTGTAGTATACAAATAAGACTCAAACACGTGGCTTAAATACAAAGGAGATTTTCCAATTCCTCTTGTAGTGTCAAAATTTTGAGATTGATGACAGCTAAAACAATTCGCTAAATTACCAGCATTAATTTTATGTATACTATCCTGAAAAGTCTGCGTGTAAGTCTCCATTGTAATGTTGGCTAAATTAGCAGAACCTCTTGCCAATGAATCCGGAAGAACACTTGATATATCACTTTTTACGATAGTTTGTGCCTGCTGTGCCGGAGTTAATCCGTCTGTATTTAACCAAATTGATCCGTTGTAGAAGTAATTCTTGAAAACGTCTGTTAATTTTGAAGCTACACATTTATTGATCGTATCGATGTTGTCAAAATTAGCAGGTTCTGCCTGGCTTGTTGTCATATAAGCATTTGTACTTATCACTTTAGGAACTCCATATTCATAAAGAACAAAAGCTTTATACGGCTCTAATGGTTTCTTGTTTACTTTATCCCATTTTATTCCTTTCAAACCAGAAGTTGTTCCGCTTTCATAAAGCAGCATTTCAGTTGCTGATGTAACAGAATTGTTTTTCCAGTCATAAACCGGAGCCATTTCTTTATGCTCAAAAGTTGCCCAGATAAATTCAGGATGATTTTTTACAACGCCTACAACGTGCATTCCTAACAAAGCAACAGGTTTTGCTACATATTGTCTTTGCTTATTTTTGAATGCTGCTTTAGTAACGAAATACTCTCCAATTTTTTCTTTCGGAATTGCATCGGTACTAATCCATGAAACTTTTAATTCTAATGACCCAACAGGAAATGTTTCTAAATTAGAATACGGAACTTTTCCGCTGTTAATTTCAGAAGCTGCAATAATGGCTTTATCATGTAATGTTTTATTTACGTGTATAGAATAATATACCGTGTCACCAGCTGTTTTTCCGGGAACAAATTTCGGATTAGAAACTAGTACGCCTTCCGGACCTGCCTGATTAATAGAGCTTAAAACTAATTTTAATCCTAATTGCGGAGCAACTGGCGCCATCTCAGGACTAACAACATCCAAAGAATCTAAAAACAACGGATTTCCAGATGGAAGTGGTTTTGTGACCCAAAGGAATTTTTGCCATGACCATTGATGAAAAATACAATTTGTGGTACTTGAAGTATCAAAAGGGCTTCCGTCTCCTTCTGCAGGCGGCGGTGTTTGTTCGTGCGGAAACCAGCTTGATTCGCATTCGCAAGGTGTGGTTGCTGCTTCCATTTTAGCATATCCTGAAACTCCGGCTTTTCCCAAAATCTTTTCTTTATTCAAAAAGAATATTGTAACAGCTGCAGCAATAAAGACAACTAATACGATTATAATAATCGGTTTTCTATTCATGTTTTTGTGATTTATTTTTTTGGCAATAAAAAAGGCCGTCTAAAAGACGACCCTTTCAATCAAAACTGTAACCAAATCAGGCGCAATTAAATCCTAATATGTTTCGTAATTCGAGTTGTTAATATTTGGGGTCTTTTATTATGCCAACTCTGGTTGTAAATTTTTTACTGCTTTTACAGGTACGTTTTCAATATGATGTTGGTAGTATGAAAAACCTCCTACTCCGTTCCATTCTGCATCAACAGATAAATGAGCGTCAAAATCGGCTAAAAAAGCACCAATTGCCGGAGCTGGAAAAGTTTGAACATATTGTCCTTTAAAACTAACTAATTGTGTATACTGTCCAAGTCCAGCTGCATATATTTTTCCTGTTACAGGAACAACAATATGAGAATCAGGACCATTTACTGCTTGTTTAATAACTGCCGTACCAGAAACTGAATTTTGTGATGGTACAACAACTAAACTAAATGATACGATCGGAGCTCCTGGTGTTCCTACATTTCCTATTGTACCACTTACTAAATAAGCACCTGCTAATAAATCTGCCATAACTTTTGTATTTTTTGGTTTTCCTACTCATAAGGCTTTTCGGAACCGCCTCGTTTTTTTAAGTGGGGTCTGCTCCACCTATTTGATATTTTATTTTGTATATTCTTATTTAAATTAGAATGTTTTAAATATGAATACTTTGGTTTATTTCTACTTCAAAACTATATCAGATAAGTAGACATAAAGGAAAAAATGATGTGAAATGGAGTTTCTTTGACATGAAGCAGGTTAAGCTTGACACGAGAAAATTTTACCCGTAAAAACACCTGCTTTAAACAAAAAACCACCAATATTGTATTGCAATATCAGTGGTTTTAAAACTTATTTAAATTACTATGAACTTACACCATCTAAGGCTAAATGGTTAGAAAGAGTAGTTCCTGAACAAGTGTAATCAGCAACAGCCGAATTTCCTGACTGATATATAAACGCTTGCTGCGCCTGATTATCGTGTCCGGCCATAACCCAGATTTTCATCCAAAGCGTTGATCCGTCCGGAACGCCAAGACTACCCGGATCTGTTGTATACGACTGACCTAAAAGTTCATTACCCGTTTGCGAAGAACTTTGTAATTGTCCATTTGAGTCTAAGTATACAAACTCAGTTCTGCAAACATATCCGCCTTGTTGATTTAATTTAAATTTTCCTACTGTTTGAATTGCCATGATAATTAATTTTTAAAATTTTATGACCTACTCTATTTCTGCTTTTCGGTTTACGCAGCCGCTTTTTTTCTGTGCGAGACAGCTTCACTTAGTGATTTTGTTTGATTTGCTGTTTCAGGGAGAAAGTCATAAAATTTATTCTTTCAGCTTGAAACAAGCTTTGAAAAAAAGATTGCTAGCTTGTTTTTTTCTGATTTCAAAATTATTGCAGATGCATTAGCCAAATAAAAAAATTGCCGCAGAACAGAGAATATTGGTTATCAATTAATTAAAATCAATACATGAAACACGTTTTTATTTAGTCTAAAAAAGAATAAAAATAACCGAAAATAAACTTTCAATTATTTTTGAAAGTTTAAAAACTTTTACTTACATTTGATCTATGGAATTCAAAGAAGCAAAAAATAAGTTTGTACAAACCTGGGGAGCTTTAGGTTCTCAATGGGGAATTAATAAAACGATGGCACAAATCCACGCTTTATTAATGATCTCAAACGAAGCTGTTTCTATGGAAGACATTATGGAAGAATTGCAGATTTCACGCGGAAACGCAAGCATGAACCTGAGAGGATTAATGGATTGGGGAATTGTTTATAAAGAATTTAAAGCCGGCGAAAGAAGAGAATTTTTTACTGCCGAAAAAGATTTAGATGAATTAGCAGCAAAAATCTCCAGAGAAAGAAGCAAAAGAGAAATCAAACCTGCGCTTAAAATCTTAAAAGAAGTTTCGACAATTGAAGCAAAAGATTCTGCAGAAGAAAAACACTTTGTGGATCAAACTTCCAAATTATACGATTTCGTTTTAAAGGCAGATAATATGTTAGATAAAATGACTGAATTCAATGAAAACTGGTTAGGGAAATTAGTTATCAAAATGATGAAGTAAAAAAATTTAATCAAAACTTTCATTTTTTTCTGAAAGTTTAAAAACAATAAATAGTTATGAAAACAACTTTCAAAGTTTTAGAAATTATAAATATAGCTGCTCTAATGTTTTTATTACTTGGCGGTTATGGAATAGTATTTACAGGAGCGTTACAAGTTTTAGCCGCTATTTTATTTGTAATACTATTTCCAAGAAACAAACTAATCTACATCTATTTTGGCTTAGTAATCCTTTTCTTCCTCATTTGGAACGGAGAATTTACCTGGCTTTTCTTATTGCCTATTTCATTAATATTCTTCCTAACATTTATTATTTACAATCAAAAAAAGAAATTATGAATTTCAACATCATTGGATATTTAATATATCTCAGCATTACGACTTTCATCATTCTAAAAGTTGGAAAAATCTGTTACAAAAACGGAAATATTTATGTGGCAGATCTAATCCCGAATCATGCTGACATTTGCCAAAAAATTAATCAGGTTTTGCTTTTAGCTTATTACCTTTTAAATATTGGTTATTGTGCTATGACTTTAATTTCCTGGCAGAAAATTATTTCATCAACACAATTGATTGAAACTATCTGCATAAAAACAGCTGTCATAATTTTTATTATTTCAATTCTGCATTACCTCAACATTTTAATTATAACAAAATACATTCAAAAACTAATTCATAACAACAAAAACTAAATATTATGGAAACTACAAAAATCTTAATCGGTTACAGTATTTATTTACCAGTCGCTTTATTTCTAACTTATTACGTTTCTAAAACACTTTTTAAAAACGGAAAAATCTTTATGCTTGACATCTTTAAAGGCCGTGAAGAAATTGCTGAGGCAACCAACAAACTTTTTGAAACCGGATTTTATCTTTTAAATATTGGTTTTGCCTTAATGATTTTAGAAATGCAATTATATCGAGACAGTTATCAGGAATTAATTGAAAATTTAAGTTACAAAATTGGCGGTTTTTCTATTTATCTTGGTATCATGTTATTCTTCAACTTGTATTTCTTTTTTAGAGGAAAACGAAAAGCTAAAGAAGCTCAAAGAGAAGAAAGATTAGTCTTTAAAGCATAAACATTCCAAACAAACCCGACAGGTTTTATCCCGAGGCTTCGGGACTGTCGGTTTAAAGAAAACCTTAAATCATAAAAAATGACACATCAGGAAATACTCAAAAAAGTACAATGGAAAGATTTGAAAACGCTTAGCTTTAAAGAAATGCTAATTGAAAACAACTTGACAATTCCATGGTTTCTAGTTTCTATGACACTTGCTTATTTTGGTTATTATTTAGCAGCCATTCCTTTTTCAGCTTTTTTCTTTCTAGCCGGATTAAGACAAGTGCATAATGGTTTTCATAATTCATTGGGAACAAACAAATTCTTAACCTGGTTTACACTTTATTCAAACAGTATTTTATTGATGGTTTCAATTCATGCTGTTAAATTCAATCATATCCGACATCATAAATATTGTTTGTCTGATGAAGATTACGAAGGAAAATCAGCAAAAATGACTTGGTACGGCGCTATTCTTTATGGGCCAGTTCACATGTTTTTGATTCATAAAGTAACCTTGCAAAAAGGAAATAGAAATTATGTCAAAAACGTAATCTTAGAGCTTGTCTCAATTGCAGTTGTAACCTTTATAATTTTCTATTTTCAAATTCATTTCCTGATCTATCATTTTATTATAATGGTCTTCGCTGAATTTTTAATGGCTTTCTTTGCTGTCTGGACCGTGCACCATGATACAGAAGATTCTCCGGAATTTGCCAGAACACAGCGAGAAGGCTGGAAAAACAAAATTACTTTCAGCATGTTTTATCACTTAGAACATCATTTATTTCCGGCTGTTCCAACAATTAAATTACCAGAACTCGCAAAAAGAATTGATGATGTATTTCCAGATATTGAAAAAAAGAACACTTTTTAATTGACAAATAATGTTCGCCACTAATTGCACGAATTTTCACGAATTAATATTCAACAAAAACATTTCCAAAAAAATTAGTGGAAATTCGTGCAATTAGTGGCAAAAAATCTACCCTCAATGAAAAAACTCATAATCGCAGCCGGAACAGGTTTTCTCGGACAAGTTTTAGTCAATCACTTCAAAGATAAATTTGAAGAAATTGTAATTCTTACCCGAGGAAAATCTCAGACAATTGACGGAATTAAATATGTAAACTGGAATGCCAGAACTTTTTCTGGCTGGGAAAATGAATTGGAGAATGCGACAGTTTTAATTAATCTCGCCGGAAAATCTGTTGATTGTCGTTATACTAAAGAGAATAAAAAAGAAATTCTTTGGTCTAGAATTGAAAGTACCAAGATTTTAAACAAAGCTGTTTTGAATTGCAAAAATCCGCCGAAACATTGGCTGAATTCATCAACGGCAACTATTTATCGTTTTTCTTTAGACAAACAAATGGATGAAGTTGATGGCGAAATTGGGAATGATTTTTCTATAAATGTTGCGCTTTCCTGGGAAAAAGCATTCTTTAAAACTGAAACTCCAAATACTTTAAAAACAGCTTTGAGAACTTCAATAGTTTTAGGAAAAAATGGAGGCGCTTTAATTCCGTTAAAGACTTTAGCTAAAATTGGTTTCGGAGGAAAACAAGGAAAAGGAAGTCAATTTGTAAGCTGGATTCACGAAGAAGATTTTGCCAATGCAATTGATCTTGTTATTCAAAAAGAAATTACAGGCGTTATCAATATTGTTTCTCCAGAACCTATTCGAAATATTGATTTTATGAAGAAACTTCAAAAAGCTGTTGGTTTTCCTTTCGGAATTCCGCTTAACAAATTCTTTCTAGAAATTGGAGCATTTTTTATTCGAACAGAAACAGAACTGGTTTTGAAAAGCAGAAATGTGATTCCGAAAAGGCTTTTGGAAAATGGATTCCAATTTAAGTTTGGAGATATTGATAATGCTTCTCGAGATTTAATATAGATCCCAAATTCACACAATTTTGTCATTTCGACGAAGGAGACTCGAGCGATAGCGAACAGACGAAGTAAATCTCCACGAGAAGCTCGACAAAGATTGGATTCACATAGCGGAGTTACTTGTGAAGATTTCTCCTTCGTCGAAATGACAAGATTGCGCAAAAAACAAACTTAAATCTAACAAATCAATGACAACAATACACCTCACAACAAAAATAAAAGCGTCAAAACAAATCGTTTTTGACGCCTCAAGAAATATCGATATTCACCAGCAATCTACAAGTCCTACAAAAGAAAAAGCAATTGCCGGCGTAACATCTGGATTAATAAATTTAAACGAAACAGTAACCTGGCGCGGCAAACATTTCGGGGTTTATCTCACACACAAAACCCGAATTCCTGTAATGGATTTCTATGATTATTTTGTAGATGAAATGGAAGAAGGAAAATTCAAATCTTTCAGACATGAACATATTTTTGAGGAACAAAATGGCGTAACAATCATGAAAGATGTATTACAATATGAAACTCCGTTTGGGATCTTCGGAGAACTTTTTGATATTTTATTTTTAGAAAAACATATGACTCAGTTTCTTTTGGAAAGAAATAAGGTTTTGAAAGAAGTTTCAGAAAAAACTAGTTAAGATAATTTTCTTACTTTTATAAGTAATTCACTTCTGAATGAATCAGATAAATTAATCAAAAACATACTTATGAAATTAAAAACGATATTAACTGTATTTCTTTTTACTGTTTCTTTTATTGGATTTTCGCAAAGCAATTGTACAACCTTAAAAGGATGCGAAAGAAAATTATGTGAACTAAATACAAAATTAACCGCTGCTAAAAAAGCCGGAAATCAAAATCAGATTAAAGGAGTTGAAGATGCTATAGCGCAGACCAAGAAAAACTGTACGACTAAAACAGTGAACAAAGATCTGGACAAAAAGGTAAAAGAGAAACAGCAAAAAGTTAACGAAAGAACGGCCGATTTGAACGAAGCGATTAAAGACAAAGAAAGCAAAGAAAAAATTGACAAAAAGAGAAAAAAACTTGATGAGGCAAAAGCTGATTTGAATAAAGCTCTTGCAGAACAAAAAACGAAATAGATTTTTTTAAAAGATAATGTCGTTGTTTTTTTCACGCAGATTAAGCAGATTAAAAAGATATTTTCAATTGCCTCCAGCTTTAGCTGGAGGTTAATTAGGATTAAATATTCCTGGCTTTAGCCAAACTTTATCTTTTGGCTAAAGCCCTCTTAGGAGACTTATTTTTTACCTCCAGCTAAAGCTGGAGGCAATTAAATCAAAATTTATTTTCAAACTCTACAATTCAAACATAGCCCACGGTTTCAACCGTGGGAAACGTTGTCAAAAGAAACCGTCCCAATGGTTGAAACCATTGGCTATGTTATCTCAATAGAAAATAATATATATCTTGGAAAATGAATTTTCTCGTTTTACGGTTTGCGTGAGGGATAGAAGCGGATAGCCCACAGCCTGACGAAGGAAGTGCGAGGACTTGGAGCGGATAGCCCGACCCGGAGGGACACGCCCAAATTATTAGAAACTTTTACGTCTTTTTATAAAAAAGCAATCATCAGCCACCAAAATATCGGTACGCTTTCGACCCAAAAGGAAGTATAATATCGGGAACGATTTGTATTAGCAAAAAAGATAAAAAGCATTAAGGTCACAACCATAATGAGGTTAATGATAAGATCGTGAACTGTAAAAGACAAAATTCCTAAAACCCAAAACGGAACCAAAAGTGAAAATCCTAAAATCTTGGTTCGTTTTACACCGATTGTCTGCGGAACGGTTTGCAAATGCGGATCGTCATTTGCCAAATCCAGAATTTCGAAAACCAAAATCAGGACAAAAACCAAAACAAAACGCTGAATGCATTTTATAAAAAAGTTAGCTGTAAAGGGAATTTCGGAATTAATGTATGGCAAAACCAAAGTCGCACCAACCCAACAAAGTGCTACGATATAAATTTTTACACCTGCCCAATTTCGGGCATTTTTTCTGTTTGGGAAAAACGGCAATGTGTAAAGTGCCGTTATGGCAAAAATTACTACGGAAACAATTTGGGTAATTCGCTTTAGGTGGAAAAAATAATAACCCACTAAAATCACTGAAACAAAACTTAAAACAGCAATAATTTTTAATTGAATGCCAACCGGTTTTCTTTTCACCCGAACCAAAGCATCATATTTTACAAAATTATATCCTACAATTGTTCCGAAAAAAACAAACAATGCCATGGCTTCATCATACTGAATATGAAAGAAATGAAACGTAATTCGAACTAGAGCATAACACGACAAAGCCACGTGAATACTGCTGTTTAAATAAAAATCGAAAATTTGTTTTAAAAGTTTCATGCCTCAAATCTAATCAATTGGTAACAAATCAACTCTTTAGTTATAAATTTGATAAAAATTGAAGTTAAAAATACCCATTAAATTATTAATAATACTTAATTTTGCGCCACAAAAAAACAACACATTTACTATAAATTGTAATAAACCTTGTGAAATCGTATAGAAACACTCGGCAAATTACTTTTGATCTTTAAAAAAATAGACTGCTACAGATGAAAACAGATGCTTTTGCTTTAAGACACATTGGTCCAAGAGAAACAGATCTTCAACACATGTTACAAACCATTGGTGTTGACTCGATCGAACAACTTGTTTATGAAACCCTTCCGGACGATATTCGTTTAAAAGCGCCTTTGAATTTGGATCCTGCAATGACAGAATACGAATTTGCAAACCATATTCAGGAATTAGGAAAGAAAAATAAAGTTTTCAAATCATATATTGGTTTGGGTTATCATCCAACTATTGTTCCTGCGCCAATTCAGAGAAATATCTTCGAAAACCCGGGATGGTACACAGCTTACACGCCTTACCAGGCAGAAATTGCGCAAGGTCGTCTTGAAGCGATTTTAAATTTCCAAACTACTGTTATTGAATTGACAGGAATGGAAATTGCAAATGCTTCTTTACTTGACGAAGGAACTGCTGCTGCAGAAGCTATGGCTTTACTTTTTGATGTCCGTACAAGAGATCAAAAGAAAAACAATACACATAAATTCTTCGTTTCTGAAGAAATCTTACCACAAACTTTATCTGTATTGCAAACACGTTCAACTCCAATCGGAATTGAATTAGTTGTTGGAAACCATGAAACTTTTGATTTTTCAACTGAGTTTTTTGGAGCGATTTTACAATATCCAGGAAAATATGGTCAGGTAAACGATTACAGCGCTTTTGTTGCTAAAGCAAAAGAAAACGAAATTAAAGTAGCTTTTGCTGCTGATATTTTATCACTTGCTGCTTTAACTTCTCCGGGAGAAATGGGCGCTGCTGTAGTGGTTGGAACTTCACAACGTTTTGGTGTACCAATGGGTTACGGTGGTCCTCACGCTGCATTTTTTGCGACTAAAGACGAATACAAACGATCTATGCCAGGTCGTATTATTGGAGTTTCTATTGATGTAAATGGAAACCGTGCTTTACGTATGGCGTTAGGAACTCGTGAACAGCACATTAAACGTGAAAAAGCGACTTCAAACATTTGTACAGCTCAGGTTTTACTAGCGGTTATGGCCGGAATGTATGCGGTTTACCACGGACCAAAAGGTTTACAATATATTGCAAACAAAGTTCACGCATCGGCGGTTACTACTGCTGAAGCTTTAAATAAATTAGGAGTTTTCCAAACTAACACAGCTTACTTTGATACTATTTTAGTAAAAGCAGACGCTCAAAAAGTAAAAGCTGTTGCAGAGAAAAACGAAGTAAACTTCTTCTATCCTGATGCTGACTCTGTTTCGATTTCATTAAACGAAACAACTTCAATTGCCGACATCAACCAAATTATTGCCATTTTTGCTGAAGCTTTAGGAAAAGAAACTTTCACTGTTTCTGAATTAACTGCTGCAAGTCAATTACCAGCTTCATTAGAAAGAACGTCGCCTTTCTTAACGCATGATGTTTTCAACAATCATCATTCTGAAAGCCAATTGATGCGTTACATCAAAAAATTAGAGCGTAAAGATTTATCGTTGAATCATTCGATGATTTCATTAGGTTCTTGTACGATGAAATTAAATGCAGCTTCTGAAATGCTGCCTTTATCAATGCCAAACTGGAACAGCATTCACCCGTTTGCACCAGTTGAGCAAGCAGAAGGTTACATCACAATGCTTAAAAAATTAGAGCAGCAATTAAATGTAATTACCGGATTTGCAGGAACAACATTACAACCAAACTCTGGAGCTCAGGGGGAATATGCAGGTTTAATGGCGATTCGTGCTTACCATTTGTCAAGAAACGAAGGTCACCGTAATGTATGTTTAATTCCATCATCAGCCCACGGAACAAATCCTGCTTCTGCAGCGATGGCCGGAATGAAAATCATTGTTACTAAAACGACTCCGGAAGGAAATATTGACGTAGAAGATTTAAGAGAAAAAGCAATTGAACATAAAGATGATTTATCTTGTTTAATGGTAACGTATCCTTCTACTCACGGAGTTTTCGAATCTTCAATTATCGAAATCACAAAATTAATCCACGATAATGGCGGATTAGTATATATGGATGGTGCAAACATGAACGCACAAGTTGGATTAACAAATCCTGCTACAATTGGCGCTGATGTTTGTCACTTAAACTTACACAAAACATTCGCTATTCCTCACGGTGGCGGTGGACCTGGAGTTGGACCAATTTGTGTGAACGAAAAATTAGTTCCGTTCTTGCCAACAAACCCAATCTTAAAAGTAGGCGGCGAACAAGCTATTACAGCAATTTCATCTGCACCTTACGGATCTGCTTTAGTATGTTTAATCTCTTACGGTTACATCACAATGATGGGTGCTGAAGGATTAAAAAGTGCTACAGAGCATGCAATCTTGAATGCTAACTACATGAAATCTCGTTTCGAAGGTCACTACCCAATTCTTTATACTGGAGAATGCGGAAGAGCAGCTCACGAAATGATTTTAGATTGTCGTTCATTTAAAGAAAACGGAATTGAAGTTGGTGATATCGCAAAACGTTTAATGGATTATGGTTTCCACGCTCCAACAGTTTCTTTCCCAGTAGCTGGAACTTTAATGATTGAACCAACAGAATCTGAAGATTTAGCAGAATTAGATCGTTTTTGTGATGCTCTTATTTCTATTAGAAAAGAGATTGAAGCTGCAACTGCTGATGATAAAAACAATGTATTGAAAAATGCACCTCACACATTGGCAATGTTGACTACAGATTCTTGGGATTTCCCTTACACCAGAGAAAAAGCGGCTTACCCATTAGAGTATATTGCTGAAAATAAATTCTGGCCATCAGTTCGTCGTGTAGATGATGCATACGGTGACAGAAACTTAGTTTGCAGCTGTGCTCCTATCGAAGCTTACATGGAAAACTAAGAAATAGTTTTTCTTATAAATATCTAAACTCGACAAGTTTTTAAAACCTGTCGGGTTTTGTTTTTTATTTGAAATTTCAAGTTTCAGGTTTCAAGTTTCAGGTTCCAACGTAACGTGAAACCTGAAACCTGAAACCTGAAACAAAAAAAACTTTTACTACGACTTTCACTTCAATCGTTTGAAATCTCGGAAAAATTAAAAAATCATTAGAAAATAACCATTATATCATTCAAAAAATAGTTATTTCATAATTATATGCGTGCATAGTATTTTTTATGATAGTTATCATGTTTTTATTTATACTTTAGCAGGAAATTTATCGGATAATTAAGGGAAAAAATGAAAATAAAAATTATTGGCATTGGGAGTTATATTCCTAATTTAGAAGTAAAAAACACAGATTTTGACAAGCATATTTTTTTGAATGAAGATGGAACCCCTTTTGGTTACCCGAATGAAGTCGTAATAAAAAAATTTAAAGGTATTACCGGAATCGAAAATCGCCGTTATGCCGAACCTCAATATACAGCATCAGATTTAGCCTTTTTTGCAGCTGAAAAAGCAATTGCAAATGCAAAAATCGATGCCGAAACTTTAGACTACATTATTTTTGCCCACAACTTTGGCGATGTAAAAACCGGAACGCATCAAACTGATATTTTACCAAGTTTAGCGACTCGTGTTAAAAACAAATTAGGTATTAAAAATCCTAAATGTGTGGCTTACGATATTCTTTTTGGATGTCCGGGCTGGATTGAGGGAGTTCTTCAAGCCAATGCATTCATTAAATCTGGAATGGCAAAAAGAGTGATGGTAATTGGTGCCGAAACGCTTTCAAGAGTTGTTGATGATCACGATCGTGATTCGATGATTTATTCTGACGGAGCCGGAGTTTCTATCTTAGAAGCTTCAACTGATGAATCTGGTCTTTTATCTTATGAAAGTGCTACTTATGCTAATGATGAAGCAAATTATCTTTTCTTCGGAAAATCATACAATCCAGATTTAGATCCAGATATTAAATACATCAAAATGTACGGTCGTAAAATTTACGAGTTTGCTTTGAGCAATGTTCCATTAGCAATGAAAAGCTGTTTGGATCAAAGCGGAATTGCCATCGACGATGTGAAAAAAATCCTGATTCATCAGGCAAATGAAAAAATGGACGAAGCCATTATCGAACGTTTCTACAAATTATACGACAAAACGGCTCCTGCAGCTATTATGCCAATGAGTATTCATGATTTAGGAAACAGCAGCGTTGCAACCGTTCCAACTTTATACGATTTAATCCTTCAGGGAAAAATTGAAAATCAAGAAATCAACAAAGGTGATGTTATCATTTTTGCTTCTGTAGGAGCCGGGATGAATATCAATGCTTTTGTTTATAGACACTAGTCTCAGTTTACAGTCACAGTATTCAGTTTAACAGACTGTAAACTGTGACTGAGACTGAAAACTAAAAAAGTCCGCATCTTAATAGTGCGGACTTTTTTAGTATATTTGCGCCTTTGCTGATAAAAAATAAAAAATGTACGAAAAAACATTTCCGAATAAGAGATTCAAACTTACCTTAGAGTTTTTACAAAAGCACGTTAGCACATCAGAGACCATTTTTGATTTTGGTGTTCCAAATCCGTTTTCTAAAATAATGGAAGAAAATGGGTATACCGTAAAAAATACAAAAGGCGAAGATTTAGACAACGATCAAACGGCTTTGCAAACAGAAGATTATACTGTTTTTACAGCATTTGAAATTTTCGAACATTTGCTAAATCCATACACGATTTTAGAAAATGTAAAATGTGATAAATTGCTAATTTCAATTCCGTTACGTTTATGGTTTTCACCGGCATATCGCTCAAAAACTGATATGTGGGACAGACATTATCATGAATTTGAAGACTGGCAGTTAGACTGGCTTTTAGAAAAAACGGGATGGAAAATAACAGACCGTTTACAGTTTACACACCCAGTAAAAAAGTTTGGATTGAGACCTTTATTAAGATATTTCACTCCGAGATATTATCTTGTTGTTGCTGAAAAAGTCAAGAACTAAGATTGCAGATTAACGATTTTTGATTTTTGATTTATAGATGACTTTCACACAATCTAAAATCTAAAATCTAAAATCTAAAATTTTTCACATGAAGTACTATATCGTCATTCCCGCGCACAACGAGCAAGATTTAATTGGCCTGACTTTACAATCATTGGTTTCTCAAACTGTTTTGCCATCAAAAGTTGTGGTTGTAAATGACAATTCTACTGATAAAACAGAAGAAGTTGTTTTGAGTTTTGCAAAGGATAATCCGTTTATTTCTGTTGTTAACAAAACTTCAGATGCGATTCACCTTCCGGGAAGTAAAGTAATTCAGGCTTTCCAGAAAGGTTTTGAAACGCTGGATTCTGATTATGATATTATTGTAAAGATAGACGGCGATTTAATTTTTCCTTCTAATTATTTCGAAACCATAATTAAACATTTCGAATCTGATCCCAAAATCGGAATGGTTGGCGGATTTTGTTATATCGACAAAAACGGCGAATGGGTTCTTGAAAACCTAACCGACAAAGACCATATTCGCGGTGCTTTAAAAGCATATCGCAAGGAAACTTTTCAGCAAATTGGCGGTTTAAAACCTGCAATGGGTTGGGATACTGTAGATGAATTACTTTGTAAATATTACGATTGGAAAATTGTTACCGATGAATCTTTACATGTAAAACATTTAAAACCAACAGGCGCTAATTACAACAAAACAGCTCGTTATAAACAAGGCGAAGCTTTTTATACTTTAGGTTATGGTTTTTGGATCACGGCAATTGCTTCGGCAAAACTGGCGATGATGAAGAAAAAACCTTTCCTCTTTTTAGATTATATCAAAGGATTTTTGAAAGCTAAAAAAGCTAAAACTCCTTTATTAGTTACCTCTGAACAAGCTAAATTTATTAGAAATTACCGTTTACAAAAAATGAAACAAAAGCTTTTCTAGTTTTTTAAAACTTAAAAAACTGTAAAGTGAAACGGTAAACTGTAAACTAATCCTTAATTTAGCCAATATTTGTAAAACTTATGATGCTAATTCGTTATTTATCCCAAATAGGAAGATATTTTTTAATGCTTAAAGAAATTTTCAATAAACAGACCAAATGGCCTGTTATGAAAAATTTGATTTTCAAAGAAATCGATGACTTAATAATCGACTCTCTTGGTATCGTTTGCTTTATATCTTTTTTTATTGGAGGAGTTGTTGCCATCCAAACGGCTTTAAACTTAACTAATCCATTAATCCCAAAATATTTAATTGGTTTTGCTACACGTCAATCGGTAATTTTGGAGTTTGCTCCTACTTTTATTTCGGTAATTATGGCCGGAAAAATGGGATCTTACATTACTTCAAGTATCGGGACAATGCGTGTTACAGAGCAAATTGATGCTTTAGAAGTTATGGGAGTTAATTCCTTAAATTACCTTGTTTTCCCTAAAATAGTAGCTTTATTAATGTACCCTTTTGTAATTGGTATTAGTATGTTTTTGGGAATTTTTGGCGGATGGCTTGCTTGTGCATACGGCGGATTTTCGACCAGTCAGGATTTTATTCAGGGTGCTCAAATGGAATTTATTCCGTTTCACATTACATATGCCTTCATTAAAACTTTAATTTTTGCAATGTTATTAGCTACAATTCCATCTTTTCACGGATATTACATGAAAGGTGGAGCATTAGAAGTGGGTAAAGCAAGTACGGTGTCATTTGTTTGGACATCTGTTTGTATTATTCTTTTTAATTATATATTAACTCAATTATTATTAGGATAATGATAGAAGTAAAAAATATAGAAAAATCATTTGGTGACAGTAAAGTTTTAAAAGGTGTCTCTACCGTTTTTGAAACTGGAAAAACCAACTTGATTATTGGACAAAGTGGATCTGGTAAGACTGTTTTATTAAAAACTTTACTAGGAATTCATACACCAGATTCTGGAACAATTGAATTTGATGGTAGAGTTTATTCTGAATTAGATCCGGATGAAAAAAGAGAATTAAGAACTGAAATTGGAATGGTTTTTCAGGGAAGTGCCTTATTTGACTCAATGACTGTTGAAGAAAATGTCGCTTTCCCTCTAAAGATGTTCACAAACGATAATAAAGCTAAAATAAAAGAACGCGTTGATTTTGTTTTAGAAAGAGTAAACTTGGTTGATGCACACAAAAAACTTCCTTCAGAGATCTCTGGAGGTATGCAGAAACGTGTGGCGATTGCCCGTGCGATTGTAAATAATCCAAAGTATTTGTTTTGTGATGAACCAAACTCTGGTCTTGATCCAAATACCTCAACTTTGATTGATAATTTAATTAAGGAAATTACAGAAGAATACAATATCACAACCGTAATTAATACGCACGATATGAACTCTGTAATGGAAATTGGAGAGAATATTGTTTTCTTAAAAAAAGGAGTAAAAGCGTGGCAGGGAACTAAGGAAGAAATCTTTATAACTGACAACAAAGACATTGTAAAATTTGTTTACTCTTCAAATTTGTTTAAAAAAGTACGCGAAGCTTATTTGAAAGGCTAGAAGCTTTTTAAATTTCAATTAAAAAAATTCCAAATTCCAATTTACTAAGATTGGAATTTGGAATTTTTTTATTGGAATTTTTATAATAATTCTCTCTAATATTTTTTGCTTAAACCTAAACCAACCGTCACTCCTGCGCCAATAAAAGTGTATTTTCCAAAATTTCCAAAAAGCTTAACACCAACACTTGGAATTATGGCATTATAGATTAGTCTGGATTTCTTTTTTGAATAAAACCATTTGTAATTAGCTTCAAAGGGTACACCATAATAACTTATAGATTTAGCAGAAAAAACCTTTTCAGATTCAAACTCTTCAGGATCAATTGATTCTATTAGTTTTTTCATTTCTAAATTATTGCGGCTAACCCCAACCGAAACGCTATAAGAATGATTAGAGCTCAGCCAGCGTCTTCCATATAAAAAAGCATATTCTTTATTGTCTTCAGATTTATAATATCTCGGCATTATGATATAATTATCTGATCTTTCAGAATATCCTACTGCATTTGTAAATCTAAAAGTAAAAAGATTTTCTCCGGTTTGATAATTCAATTCCAAACCTCCGGAAATACCGACACTCTGACCAATTGTAGGTCCTCCAAAACCTTCAAAATAAATTATTGGATTTGAAGTTTTATTGGTTTCTTGTGCATAAATTGAATTCGAAAGCATTAGAACAAAAGTAATCTGAAGTAGTTTTTTTATCATAATCTATTTATAAGAATGAAATAATTTTCTAAATATAGTGTTTTAAAAATTCCAAATGAAACAGGAAATCTCAATAAAAAAATTCCAAATCCCAATCTTAATAAAATTGGAATTTGGAATTTAATATATTGGAATTTTTATATTCTAATGATTACCCGGCAAAAGTTCAACCTCAGCATTTGGGTTAAATAGATAGGTCTTTCCTGAACTTATTTCGAGGCATTCAAAACGTTTTGTTCTAACGGCTATTTTCTTGAATATTTTTCCGTTTTTAATTCGGAAGATACTTCCGTAGGGAATTTCAAAAACATAGTTCTTATCACTCTCTTTATCGTATTGTTTTAGTGCCAAAGATAAAGTCGTGTCTGTATCACTACTTGCCGAAGGATTTTTAAAATGACGCGCCAATAAAGGCAGTAAATGACTCGGAAATATTTCTGGTCTTATAAAAGGAACCATTAAACGTTGAAAAGAATATTTCCATTCATTTCCGTGTGGTTTTATATTTCTTCCAAATTTTTCGAAAGCAACTAAATGGGAAATTTCATGAATCAGTGTAATCAAAAATCGGTACTTATTTAAACTCGCATTAACCGTAATCTCATGTTTACCGCTCGGCCCTCTCCTATAATCACCATGACGCGTCTGACGCTCATTTACGATTTTAAGATGAACCTGATTGGCTACAATCAAATCAAAAACAGGCTTTACTGCATGTTCCGGAATGTATTTTGCTAATGTATCGCTCAAAATAATTATGAATTATAAAGTATGAGTTATGAGTTGTTTTTCAATTGGAATTTGGAATTTAAAAATTGGAATTTCAATTACGGATTAGTTGACGAAACCTCTAAAACTTTTCCATTAAAATATTTATTTCCATTTAATGTAAAATCATAAATATAAGTCGCCATTCCTTCAGCAGAAATTGGAGCTTGATACCCTGGGAAAGCCTCATTTAGCATTTCGGTTTGTACAGAACCCAAAGCTAGAACATTAAACGAAATACCTTTCTCTTTATATTCTTCTGCTAATAATTCGGTTAAAGTAATTACAGCGCCTTTACTGGAACTGTAAGCCGCTAATCCTGCAAATTTCAAACTTCCTCTTACGCCGCCAATTGAACTTATAGTTACAACGTGGCTTCCTTTTTGCAAATATGGAAGACAAATTCTTGTAAGATTTGCCACTCCAAAAACATTTACTTTATAAATTCTCTCAAAATCAGCCTGAGTGGTTTCTTCAAAAGGCTTCCAGATCAAAGCACCTGCATTATGAACTACAGCATCTACTTTTTTCCATGTTGAAGAAAGAAAATGATCAACTTCATTCAATGCTATTTCATCTGCCAAATCAATCGAAAGGCAAGTAATATTTTGATGTTCTAATAGTGTTTGTGGAATTTTTCTTGAAATCGCTAAAACCTGATTTCCGGCATTGGCAAACTGCAATGCTAATTCATATCCAATTCCTCTACTCGTTCCGGTAACAATAATATTTTTCATGCAGCAAAAATAAGCAAAACCAAAATAATGAACTGTTATTTATTCATTGTAATTTCTTCTGTTGGAGTTGTCGCAATTTTAGTTACTGCTGGTAAAAACTCCTGAATAAAAGCCGTCATATGCGGAATATCCATTACTTTAAATTCATCTGAAACGTGGTGATAAAAATCGAAATTTTCAAAATCAAAAGTACTTATAGATTGGCACGGTTTCCCGAAAGCTTCAAAAAACGAAAAATTATCAGATCTGTAAAACAATTTATATTCGGCTTCTTTTGGTAAAAATCCAATTGTCTTTTTCCCCGTATATTCATTTATTTTTTCGGCCATATTCGATTTATCAAAACCTGTAATGTATGCCAAATAATCACGTTTCATAGGAACGCCAATCATTTCGATATTTAATTGAGTATATAAATTAAAGTTCTTTGCTTTAAGTTTCGGAGCCATACTTTTTGATCCCAAAAGCCCTTTTTCTTCTCCAGCAAAAAACACAAAAAGAATACTTCTTTTATTAGAATGGGTTTTACTGAAATATTTTGCCAATTGCGCAACAGCAGTTACGCCCGAAGCATCATCATTGGCACCATTAAAAATTTGATCTGCTTGTTTCTTTTTTTCAATTCCGATGTGATCGTAGTGCGCGCTTAAAACAACATATTCATTTTTAAGAACCGGATCTGTTCCTTCTAAAACGCCAACAATATTAAAAGCCGGAGATTTAAAATTAGTCAACGTATCTCGATAAGAAGCGAAATACGGTTTTACATTATTCTTCTTAAAGAAATCTTCTAAAAAAACTGCCGCTTTTTCTATTCCTTTTGTTCCCGTTTCACGTCCTTCTAATTCATCTGAAGAAAGAAATTTTAAAAAATCAGAAACTTCAGATTCTTCCACTTTATAAGTGATCTCAGTTGATTCTGATTTCGATTCTTTTTCACTGACTGTTGGTGTACTTGTTTTACAAGCAATAAAAACTAATGGAAGTAGAAAGTATAGTTTTTTCATAAACGAAAATTTGATGCTCTTTAGATTAAATTTCTAAAACTGCTGATTTAAAATATTTTTTATACACTTTAAATACCTGAATACTTCCCAGAATTATAAAAAAAGCGGGAATAAAAACCGGTATTATATACTCTGAAAAATGATTCGTTTTTTGAAAAAAAGTCTGCAAAATTACAATCAAACTAAACATCCCAAAAAAAACACCAATCAAAGTTCCTGCAATATAATAATATTTTAACTTTCTTTCGATGGTAATGTACTTTCCGTTAAGCAAATATAAATTCCAGCTCGCCCAAAAAGGCAGCTGTAAAAAATTGAAACAGTTTAAAATAATCCCAATTACAAACGGAGAATAGATTAAATAGTTCTGTAAAATTCCGTTTGATTTTGTTTCCTGATTAAAATTGAAATAAAAAGCAAAGGCCAGAACAAACATAAATCCTACCGCAAAAAAATCAATAATCTTCATTAATTTTTTATTGTTCATGAGTTGTTTAGCAAAAAGCAGCGTGAAATAAATAACAAAAGTTTCGACTACAATAACTCCAAATAAAAAGAAAACTAAATCATGAAGTCCTGATTTGGTATAAATTTCTAATCCAACAAGGTTTAAATATCCTAACGGAATTGATCCCAGAAAACTCACGACAAATCCAACTAAGCTATTTTTTAAACTTTTCATTTTTAAAAATTCATGATTTTATTGTTTTGTGCCAAATGCAATTTGTATTCGCGCATTCCTACTTTGTAATCTAAATAGGGAACTCCCATTTTATGGTTTTCAACACTTATTTCATACATATAAGTAATATGTCTTGCCAGTTCTTTCCAAGCAAACCATACGGAATGTTTAGGATCGTAAATATGTGTAGGCTCGCTCGCGGCTCCGTTGAGTTCTACAATTTGAAAATTTTCTCCTCGTTCTAATTCTTCAAATGTGTTATACATGATATCGAAACGTCCGAAATAGAATCCCGGAATTTGAGTTGCAACTTCATTAATTGTCTTTGTTAATTCTGGTGTTATCCAATCGCTGCCGTCCAAAAATTTTGCGCCTCGGGCATGATTCCCAAACGGAACTAAATTTAATGTTTCGTCTTTAGGCAAAATTCGTTGCAATTCCTCTCCATATTCTTCTTTTAAAACCTCAAACTGTAGTTCAAATCTGGGAGTTTGTTTGATTAAATCTTCAATAGTAGATTTTCCGTCACCGGTTACGATCAAAAATTCTTTAGAAACAATTCCTGTAATTTTTCCGTTTTTTTGAAGCGGACGGCGTACATAAAAAATACCGACTTCTTTTTCAAACGGAATAAGATCCTGCAGTAAAAAATCAAAATTTGCTTTACTCGCATAATCAGTCAATTCTGAAACTGTTTTGATTTTCTTTACGCCGGAACCTCGCAATCCAATATCTGGTTTTGCGATTAAGGGAAAATAGATTTGTTTTTCGACCAATAAATTGACTATATCTTTTAACTCCGATTTCTCCCGAATCAAAACTGTTTTGGGATAATGTTTTTTGGGCAGTAAATCGTAAATCTGTTTTTTACTTTCCATAATAAAACCGCCATTTTTAATTTTGGGATTGGAGGCATTAAAGAAGAAAATTGATCTTGCTTTGACTGCATAATAAGCCCAAAGAAAATAAATAGGAAAGTACAAAACCTGAAAGGGCCAATATTCCCAATTGGTTACTTTGTGAAAAAATAGTTTCATAGGTTTACATTTTAAATTCGAATAAAAGAGGTTGAAAAATCTTCTGTTTTTATTAAGTCGTAATATTTCATTGCGCCTTTATTTTGTTCAGTAACTACTTGCGTCACACTTAAGGTTTTCATCACATTTTCTCTGTTAATGATTAAACCATTTTGCGCGTCATCGCTGTGTGTATTTTTATGAAAATCGAGCATATCCAGAGCCGAGATTTCATTTTTATCTTTTACAAAATCAAAGAACCAATTGGCTCTTTCTTTTCTAATTTCCTCAGGATATAAAGTAACCGATGACCAAATGTAGTTTTGGGTTTCATCCAGCTTTGTTGTTCTTTTACTGAAACCATCCCAAATCAATTCATACAAAACTTTTTCCTGATATAGAACCAGCGTAAAAGGTTCTATATTATCGAGATCAATTTGTTTCCAAAAATCTTTTGGTGAATCCTTTTCGATAATATCCAGAACAATTAATCCGCGGCTTTTTCTATACGGAAGTGCGGGAATGTGTTTTGTAATTCCGCCATTTAATAAAACCAAAACAGTTCCGTTTTCATCCATTGCAAACCAGGTTCCTCCTGCTTTTGAATCTTTTGGATACATTATATTTTTACCGTTGTGACAATAATTTCTTGGCACAACAGCACCGGGACGAATTACTTTTTCGTCCCGGTTTGAAGTAATAATGGCAACTCCTTTATTATTAATAAAACTTACTGTACACATTGTTTTCTATATTCGATAGTCGAGCGCGCTACGCCAAAATTGTCATCTACTAAAATATTTTCAAATTGCAGTACAGCCACTTTTATTAAAGCCTGATGATGCACGCAATGTTCCAAATTATAAAGCAATTCTCTATAATAATTACTTTGAATTCTCATATTAAGTCCGTCAATAAACTGCTCCAGAAACATTATTTTATTCTCGCTTTGCAATCCAGCTTTAATTTCGGTAATACATTGTTTTGCAAATTCGGTTTCGGTTTGAATTCTGATATTTCTCTCGCGGTTATCATAATTTATAATTCCCGACTCGTATCCGTTTTGAAGACATTGAAACATTTCAAGGATATGTCTTGTGTGTTCGCCAATAGTGGCATTGCTTAAAGCCTGGCAGGATTTTGAATAATCTTTATCAGATAATTGATTTAATAAATCTGTTAACTCATCTAAACTGCGGCGTATTGATTTTAGTAACATAACTTTTAATTTAGAAGATTAAACAATTTGTTTTTATTGAAATAAAGCAAACCTAAACTGCATAATAATGTAATAACAGCTAAAGCAAAAAGTAATCCGCCGTCGTTTTGAACCTCAATACCTAAAACAAATAAGTGAGACAAAATAGCTCCAATCATAATTCCGGCTGCGCCAAAAGCACCAAGCCAGATTGTTTTCGGTATTAAAATCAAAATTGCAGCAATTAATTCGGCAATTGCAGAACCAATTCTTCCGTATGGTTCTACGCCTAAAGTCGAGAAAATATAAATACTTTCTTCTGCCCCGCTGAATTTAAAAAACAAGGTTTGCAATAAAATTACTGAAGCCGTTATTCTCAAAATCCATTGTATAATTTCGTTTTTCATAGCTTCGAGTTATTTGTATATTTTTTTCCAGTTGTTATCGGCCTTCACTTTTAACTCTGCTTCATCCGGATTCCAGCTTTTCAGCGTATTATTAAAATAAGCATTGTAGAACAGATAAAGTTTTCCATCACTGATTTTAAAAGTCTCTGGATTAATTTCTACTTTTTTACCTGCACTTCCCATTGCATAAGCGCACCATCCGCCATATTGAGGTTCATATTTTGATGGATTTTTTAAGAACGCATTTTTATTTTCAGCCGATGAAAAATTATAAGTCACTCCCTGATAGGAAGTTGAAATTTCTTTTTTCCCTTTAACTGCTTTTCCCTGATTAAAATACCCAACCGGATCATAACCCTGAATCCCTGTTTTATTTTCTAAATTATACTGGCTCACTCTTTTGGCATCATTTTGAGCAAATGAACTGCCTGAAACTAAAATCAATAACAATAATACTATCTTTTTCATCTTTGTTTTATTTAAGGTTTTTTAATACTGACACTAATAATTCTGTGGAAATACGCTGTTTAATATCTGGCGAGATATATTCAAAAAGGATATCGGCCTCAGTATTAACAACAAAAACAGAAGGAACAGGCAGCAAACTGGTATTGATTCCTTTAGAATGTACGTTAATTACTGATTTGTAGTTTTCCGGAACCTGATAAGCAATTCCTACGGCTTTTATCAATTCTCCTTTTGAATCAGAAAGTAAGGTGTATTTTACTTTGTCCTTTTCTTCTGTAATTTTTAAATTTTCTGGAGAATCCGGACTTACGGCTATAATTTGATAACCTAAGTCGATGATTTGTTTTTCGGCTCCAGCCAATGCCTGCAAATGTAAATTGCAATACGGGCACCAGCCGCCGCGATAAAAAACAAGAACTGTTTTTTTCTTTTTAAGTAATTCTGAAAGGTTTACATCTGCATTCTCAGCAGTTTTTAAAGTAAACTCCGGGATTTTTTCTCCTATTAATAAAGGAGCAATATCAAGCGCAGATTTAGGAATCTCGCTTTGCGCGTGAGCAGCCGAGGTTAGCGCTGCCACAAAAATTAAAAGCATTTTTTTCATAGTGTAGTGGTTTTACATCTTTTTGATGATGTAAAATTATTGTACTATGAAAAAGCAAAATGTCGGCTAATTTACACTTCGCTTAAAATAATTATAATTTGGTTATATCCTGAATGATAATTTCTTTTCTGTTATAACTTATGAGCTGGTTGGTTTCCATTTCATTTAGTAATTGCGTAGCAGTCTGTCTTGAAGTACAGATGATTTGCGCAATATCATTTTGGGTTAAATAATTTTCAATTGCAACTGTATTTCCGTTTCTAACACCTTCTTGTTCTGCCCAGTCTTTTAGGAATTGGTACAATCTCGTTTTGGCATCTTTAGAAATTAAATTGGCATAACTATTTTTAACACGCTTCATTTTTAAACCAACAAATTTGGTATATGAAATAGCCAATGTTGGATTTCGCAGCAATAAATCTTCAAAATCAGACATTAAAAAACTGCAGATTACCACATCATCAGAAAGTACTTTTGCATATTCTTCGACTTTATTATCTGTTTCTAAAGTCAATTCGCCAAATAAATCTCCTTTTTGAATAATGTCTTTTATCGTTTCATTGCCATCATCATCAATGGCAACAATTTTTATATTTCCTTTTTTAAGTAAAAAGATACGGGGTACATCTGAAGAAGAAAAATAAATGATTTCTCCTTTTGCTGCTTTTTTAAAACCGGTAATAATACACAATTGCTTGATTTGTGAATAACTCAGCGTTCTAAACAATTTATGATCCCGCAAGTACCAATATTTTAAATCTTCGTACATAAAAATTAAATCTGTTGGTGTAAATGTAATTAATTTAACAATTGCGTGATTATCTTTCTGATAAGTTTTAAGCACGCGGATTATACAGATTCGCTACCGCGAAAACGCCGATAAAACGGATTTCTATTATTTTTGAAAATAAAAAATCCGCGTCAATCTGTGTCTTCGCGATAGCGAATCCGCGTCATCAGCGTTCAAATTATAGTTTAGCTGGACAACAAAAAACCCTTTCGAAGCAGAAAGCCTGAAAGGGTTTTAAATATATTTAAGAGAAAAATTATCCTGCGATAACAGATCTTGAAATAACGATTTTTTGAATCTCTGAAGTTCCTTCGTAAATCTGAGTGATTTTTGCATCGCGCATAAAACGCTCTACATGATACTCTTTTACATAACCATTTCCTCCGTGAATCTGGACTGCTTCAACTGCCGTGTCCATTGCAACTTGCGAAGCAAATAATTTTGCCATTGCACCACTCACGTCATAATTTTTATGCTGGTCTTTATCCCAAGCCGCTTTCATACATAAATGACGTGCTGCTTCGATATTCACCGCCATGTCTGCCAGTTTAAAAGCAATTGCCTGGTGGTTGCAGATTTCTGTTCCAAAAGCTTTACGCTCTTTAGAATATTTCAAAGCCAGTTCATAAGCTCCGGAAGCAATTCCTAATGCCTGAGACGCAATACCAATTCTACCTCCGGCAAGCGTTTTCATAGCAAATTTAAATCCGAAACCGTCTTCACCAATTCTATTTTCTTTCGGAACTTTTACATCACTAAACATTAAAGAGTGTGTATCAGAACCGCGAATTCCCATTTTTTGTTCTTTTGGACCAACAGAAAAACCTGGCATATCTTTCGTCATGATCAAAGCATTGATTCCTTTATGTTTCAATTCAGGATGCGTTTGTGCAATTACTAAATATACAGAAGCTGTGTTTCCGTTTGTAATCCAGTTTTTTGTTCCGTTTACCAAATAATGGTCGCCCATATCAATCGCAGTTGTTTTTTGCGAAGTTGCATCACTTCCTGCTTCCGGCTCGCTTAAACAAAAAGCTCCGTGAATTTGACCTGAAGCTAATCCCGGTAAATATTTTTGTTTTTGTTCTTCTGTACCAAACTCTTGTAATCCCCAGCAAACCAAAGAATTATTTACAGACATTACTACAGAAGCCGAAGCATCAACTTTAGAAATTTCTTCCATTGCAATAACATAAGAAATTGCATCAAGTCCGCTTCCGCCGTATTTTGGATCAACCATCATTCCCATGAACCCAAGTTCACCCATTTTTTTAACCTGCTCGGTTGGAAAAATTTGTTTCTCGTCGCGTTCAATAACTCCGGGTAATAATTCATTTTGAGCAAAATCTCTTGCAGCTTGCTGAATCATCAAATGTTCTTCGGTAAGATTAAAATCCATAGTTTTATTTTATTGTTTTTTCTAAACTGAATTTAGAATTCAGTTTTCGTGGTTTTTTATTTGTTTTTTTTTGAAAAGCCAATTTATGGTTAAAAGGCTTCCAAAGATAATTTTTAAATGCGGATTTTACAATGCATGCATATAAATTTAATAGATCGACAAGAATAACGATAACGTTTTCGTAATAATTTATGATTTGCTTCAAACAGACTATAATTTTGCAGCGTTTTTTGTAAAATACAAGATGAAAAAATGCAATTTAAAAACCTCAAAAAAGTAAATTTTAAGCTATTTTCTCCGCAGAAAAGATTAAACATTTCCTAAAGCGCGTAAATCTACGTAAAGTTAGTCCTACTAATTTGATTACTAAACCGATAGAGTAAAAAAAAATAAAAAACTTCCAAAAAAAAACTTCTAAAAAAAGACAATAATATTGATAAATTAACATTATTTTTGCCTTAAAATTAAATAATTGACAGAACATGAAAAAGATTTTACTAGTACTTACACTCCTTTTAACTTTACAATTTTCAGCAGTTTCTGCCCAGACTCATTTAGAGGTAAATGGCGTTACTGTTCCTAGAAAGATAGATTATCAAAACAAAACTTTGCAGCTTAACGGCGCTGGCGGCAGATCTAAAATGTGGTTAGAAGTTTATGTGCAGGCTTTGTATTTATCTCAATTAAGCCAGGATCCAAAATTTATTATTGACAGCGATACCGAAATGGCGATTCGAATTGAAATCACATCGTCTATGGTTTCTTCAAATAAATTAACCAAAGCAATGAATGTTGGTTTCGAAAAATCGGCAGGAAGCAATCTGGAACAATTACGACCAAGAATCGAACAATTCAAAACATACTTAAGCGATGCTATTACAGAAAAAGATGTGTTCGTTTTAGCTTACAATCCGCTGGATCAAACTATCAATGTTTTTAAAAATGAAGTTTTGAAAGGAAAAGTTCAGGGATTTGATTTCAAAAAAGCATTATTCGGAATCTGGCTTTCTGATAAACCAGTTGATGAAACTTTGAAAAAACACTTATTAGGAATATAATCCTTAAAATTTTACATATTCAAAAAGCCGAAAACCGAATAGTTTTCGGCTTTTCTTTTTTGTTTAATAAATTTGATGCAAAATACATTATTCGCATTATTCTATTTTATACATTTACACAAAATAAACATATCACAACAAAATGAAAGATTTATTACAACAATTTGAAAATAAAGCACCTGAAATTGTTTTTAACTGGAAAGATTCTGAAACAGAAGCTGAAGGATGGACTGTAATTAATTCGCTGCGCGGAGGAGCTGCCGGCGGAGGAACAAGAATGAGAAAAGGCTTAGACATGAACGAAGTTTTGTCACTGGCCAAAACAATGGAAGTTAAATTTTCTGTTTCGGGTCCGGCTATTGGCGGCGCTAAATCTGGAATAAATTTTGACCCGAATGATCCTCGCAAAAAAGGAGTTTTACAGCGTTGGTACAAAGCGGTTTCTCCATTATTAAAAAGTTACTACGGAACTGGTGGAGATTTAAATGTTGATGAAATTCACGAAGTAATCCCAATGACAGAGGAATGTGGTGTCTGGCATCCGCAGGAAGGTGTTTTCAACGGACATTTTAAACCTACAGAAGCGGATAAAATTAATAGAATTGGTCAATTACGTCAGGGTGTAATTAAGGTTATCGAAAACCCAAAATTCTCACCAGATGTTACAAGAAAATATACTGTTGCTGATATGATTACCGGTTATGGAGTTGCCGAAGCGGTTCGTCATTTCTACGCAACTTACGGCGGAGACATTAAAGGCAAAAAAGCAATCGTACAAGGATTTGGAAACGTTGGTTCTGCAGCTGCTTTTTATTTAGCTGAAATGGGCGCAAAAGTGATTGGAATTATTGATCGCGATGGCGGATTAATTAAAGAAGATGGTTTTTCTTTTGAAGAAATCAGAACGTTGTTTTTAAATAAAGACGGAAATAAATTAGTTGCCGATAATATGATTCCGTTTGAGGAAATCAATTCTAAAATCTGGACAATTGGTGCTGAAATTTTCACACCTTGCGCAGCTTCAAGATTGGTTACTCAAAACCAAATCGACAGCTTAATCGCAAATGGATTAGAAGTTATTTCTTGCGGAGCGAATGTTCCTTTTGCTGATGCAGCAATTTTCTTCGGTCCTATTATGGAAGAAGTTGATCATAAAGTGAGTTTAATCCCGGATTTTATTTCTAATTGCGGAATGGCGAGAGTTTTTGCTTATTTCATGGAGAAAAAAGTGCAAATGACGGATGAGGCTATTTTCAACGATACTTCTGAAATTATAAAAAATGCAATTGTAAAAGCGCACGCATTAAATTCATCAAAAACAAATATCAGTGCAACGGCATTTGAAATCGCATTGAAACAGTTAGTATAATTTATTTTATACTTTATATATAAACGAGCCAAATATGGCTCGTTTTTTTTGCCACAGATTAAAAGGATTATTTGGATTCCTGCTTTGTGAATTTTTAGCCCACAGATTTACACAAATTTAAACAGGTAAAATTTTACGGTTAAAAATAAGATCCAGCTTTGAGAACTTTGCCTTCTATTCACCACAAAGAGTTACACAATCTAAACAGAAAAAACTTTGCGCTCTTTGCGTAAAACCTTAGCGAACTTTGCGTTAAAACAAATCCCAGCTTTGAGAACTTTACCTCCTATTCAGCCCACAGATTTACACAAATCTAAACAGATAAAACTTTGCGTTCTTTGCGTAAAACCTTAGCGGACTTTGCGGTTAAATTACACACAGCTCTTTCAGTCTAAACAATTTTTAGTACTTTTAAACGTTTTTATTTAATACAATTTCAAAATTCAGAATTACAATGAGTTTCACTATTTCTTCAGATAAAAAGAAATCATTACTACTCACAACTGCTATATATGCGGCAATCATTGTATTGCTGTTTTTTATACGTTTTTGGCCTCCATATAATCCAGAAAATAACGTCGCACTTGCAGATGGCGGTGGCGGCGGTGGCGGCGTAACGGTAAATTTTGGCGACAGCGATTTAGGTTCCGGAGCCAATTATAAAAGCGAAGTTCTGGAGGTGAAAAATGAAGTAAAACAAGCTCCGGCAAAAGCAGTTGAAGAAGAAGCTATTATTTCTCAGGAAAATACAAAAGCTGATGAAACTGATGTTGTAATTCCTGTAAAAGAAAAACCTAAAAAACCTGTTCCGGTTGAAAAACCAATACAAAAACCTGTTCCTGAAAAACCTAAAGTTTCAAATTCTACAAACGATGCTTTGTCAAGCATTTTAAAAGGTTCGAAAAAAGGCGGCGACGGCGATGATAAAGCAGCAGGAAATAAAGGAAAACTGGGAGGAGATTTAAACTCTAAAGGTTATTACGGATCTGGCGGCTCAGGCGGAGGAACCGGAGGCGGTAACGGAACCGGAAATGGAATTGGTACAGGAAGCGGTTACGGACCAGGAAGCGGCGGTGGTTCTGGCGGCGGATCAGGATATTCTTTAAATGGTCGAAAAGCATTATCTAAACCAGCTCCTAAATATACTTGCAACGAAGAAGGAACAGTTGTAGTCGAAGTTACAGTAGATCAAAATGGGAAAACCGTGAGTGCAACTGCCGGAATAAAAGGAACTACAAACAAGGCAAGTTGTTTATTAGAACAAGCAAAAATAGCCGCATTAAACACAAAATGGTCTGCCGATGAAAATGCAGCTGCCAAACAAGTTGGAAAGATTATTTACAATTTTAACTTGAATTAAAACACGAATTTCACGGATTTTCACGAAATCTATTATTATACAAAAAGGCTTTCAGAAATCTGAAAGCCTTTTTTCGTCCAGTTTGTCATTTCGACCGAAGGGAGAAATCTCCACAAGAAGCTCGACAAAGATTAGATTCCCGTTACGGAGTTCCTTGCGGAGATTTCTCCCTTCGGTCGAAATGACAAAATTGCGCTTACTTATAAAAGTGAGATTGCTTCGTTCCTCGCAAGGACTTTGATTGTGTTGCTTCGCGTGAGGGATAGAAGCTGGCTACCGAAGTAGCGCTCCCGATAGCTATCGGGACGACCGGAATAAAAAAATGGGCGAATCAACGTTATGCTGATTGGCCCATTTTTTTATTGTGGTCACGCCCTAATGATTATTTTACTTCGGACTCGTTGCAATTACAAACTTCAAATTGTTCTTCACTCCTATCTGCAATACATCGACTAAATCCTGAACTTGCAAATTAAACGGAATTCTAACTACGACCGTTTGATCTTTATCTGCTCCAATTTTATTCATTAAAGTGGTTTCCAGTTCTTCAAAAGCAACGGGCTGTTTGTCGATATAAAACTGTTTGTCTTCTGTAACCGATAAACTGATTAATTGTTTATTCGTTTTTTCATTTGATTTCGCTTTTGGAAGCGTCATCTTAATAACATTCGGATTTGCCAGTGTTGAAATAATTAGGAAAAACAACAACAGGAAAAACATAATGTCACTTAAAGATGAAGTCGCAACCTCAGCGTGAAATCTTCTTTTTCTCTTAATCGACATACCTTATGATCTTTGAATTATGTTTACAAATTCTAATATCTGTTTCTGGATTTTTAAAGCAAAATCATCAATTTTTCCGTTCAGTAAATGGTAAGCACTATAGGCAATAATTCCCACGATAAGTCCTGAACCGGAACTGATCATTTTTTCGTATAAACCTCCTGAAATATTTCCGATACTGATATTTTCTGTAACCGAAATACTGTAGAAAATTTTAATAACTCCAGAAATAGTTCCAATAAAACCAAGCGTTGGCGCAATACCCGCGATAAGACCTAAATGACCTAAACGTCTTTCCATTTCACCAATTTCAATATCGGCAGCGCGGTCCATGTTTGATTCGATTTCTGCAATTGGTCTTCCAATTACCAAAACACCTTCTTTTAAAATATTTCCAACAGCCGTGTCGTTTCTTTCTACAATTGTTCTGGCTAATTCAATGTTTCCGGCGTGTAATTTATCGCCAACATCCTGCATTAATCTGGCATCAATTCTTGACGCTTTTTGGATATATAAGTAGCGTTCAAAAATTACATAAATCGTGTAAAACAATAAAAGTGCAATTGGTATAAGGAAGAAACCTCCTTTTAAGATAAATCCTAAAACAGAAATTTCGGTTTCCGGGTGAGCAATTTTTTCGATCACTACGTTTGAGGCGTTTGCGAGAGTATCAGCTTGTAGTTGAATGGAGCTAAACATATTTTAATTCTGGTTTTTAATAATTAATTCTAAAAAATATTTCAATTTTGCAATAAAGATAATTTTCATTGTTATATTAAACTAAAAAAACTGGAAATTATTTCAATCAGCAACTATTTTATCCAAACAAAATGAACTATCAGGAAACAACAAACTGGATGTTTAATCAATTACCAATGTATCAGCTGCAGGGTGCTTCGGCATACAAAGAAGACCTGACAAACATCAAGTTACTGGCAGAACATCTTGGTAATCCCGAAAAGAAATTACAAACGATTCACGTTGCGGGAACAAACGGAAAAGGATCAACATCGCATATGCTGGCTTCGGTTTTGCAGGAAGCAGGTTATAAAGTGGGTTTGTATACGTCGCCGCACTTAAAAGATTTCAGGGAAAGGATTAAAGTAAACGGTCAGGAAATTTCAGAAGATTTTGTTTGCGAGTTTATTTCCAAACATAAAGATTTTTTTGAAGCTAATGATATGAGTTTCTTCGAAATGTCGGTTGGTTTGGCATTTGATTATTTTGTTTCAGAAAAAACAGATATCGCGATTATTGAAGTTGGTTTGGGCGGAAGACTGGACGCGACTAATATTATTACGCCTTTTGTTTCTGTAATTACCAATATTGGTTTAGACCACACACAATTTTTAGGAAATACGCTTGAAGCCATTGCAGGCGAAAAAGCGGGAATTATTAAACCAAATGTTCCAGTTGTAATTGGAGAATATACAGATGAAACTCAGCCTATATTTTTGGCTAAAGCCGAAGAAAACAACGCACCAATTTCTTTCGCTTCAGATTTAATTGATCAAATTTATTTGTCTGATTTAATTGGAGATTATCAGTTTCATAATAAAAAGACGGTTCAGCAGACGATTTCGATTCTTAATAATCAAACCAATTTTAAAGTTTCGACGGAACAATTAAAAGAAGGTTTATTGAATGTCGTAAAAAATACGGGTTTACAAGGAAGATGGCAGCAGCTTGGCGAAAATCCCAAAATTATCTGTGACACGGCGCACAACAAACACGGATTAGCTGTTGTGATGAATCAGCTTCAAAATGAAAAATATGAAAAACTGCATATTGTTTTGGGTGTTGTAAACGATAAAGATTTAGATTCTATTTTGCCGCTTTTCCCGAAAGAAGCACAATATTATTTTTGCAGTCCGAATTCGGCAAGAGGTTTACCAACTGAAACGCTTCAAAATGCGGCAGAGAAATTTAATTTAATTGGAGAAAAATACGATTCTGTTGAAAGCGCTTTCGCGAAAGCCAGACAAAACGCTTCAAAAAATGATTTTATTTACGTTGGCGGAAGCACTTTTGTCGTTGCCGAATTGCCTTTGTAACAATCTAAACTTAAATCTTAGAAAAAACTCTAAAAAAACCGATTTAATAACAAATTCATAAACAGAGAGATATAGCTTATTTTTAAAAAAGTTTTATTTTTTATTCGATTTTCTTTGCAGAACTCAAAAACTAGCGTATATTTGCACTCGCAATCACAAACGATAGCAACCTAGTAAAATAGGGCGATTAGCTCAGCTGGTTCAGAGCACCTCGTTTACACCGAGGGGGTCGGGGGTTCGAACCCCTCATCGCCCACCAAGAAACTCCTTAAGAAATTAAGGAGTTTTTTTTACGCTTTTGCGAATGTTCAAGGATTATAAATCCACCTTCATATTTGGGGAGATACTCAAGCGGCCAACGAGGGCAGACTGTAAATCTGCTGTGTGAACTTCGCAGGTTCGAATCCTGCTCTCCCCACAAAAAAGTCCTAATGAAAATTAGGACTTTTTTTATGCTTATTCAAAAAATATCTAAAACTTTAAAATCATGCAATTCCTCTTTTATGTGCGAGCAGGAAAAAATATTAAACAGATAAGAGACACGCTTCAAGTTTTATCAAATAAAAATTCTATTTTTAAAACAAAAAAAAAGCCAACATTATTCAGACATACCAACCCAATTTTGAGGTAAATAAGCCGAACATCATTAAACATATATCCTATTTAAGAGTAATTTTATGAAAAAAACATTCTATTCTGTATTAATATTAATTATAAGCCTTTCTTGTACAGAAAAAAAGACAAAAACAGAAAATGTTATAATTAAAAATGTTAAATCCGATTCGGTTGCTAAAATAGATGATGATGAATTAGAAAACGATTCAGATTGTGTATTTGATGACAATTACAAAAAAATAACAGAAGAATGGCTAAGTGAACTTGAAATCAAAAAATATGTTTGGGATTCAAAAAGTAACAAAGCAACATTAATATACAATGGTGATACCCTAACTGTATATAAAGGCGGCTGTGACCATTTTGCCAGTTCAGTAGAAATTAAAACCAATATCTACCCAAATAAGGAATTAGACAGTACCTTGATAAGAAAAATTAACGATGTAGCCTGTAAATTTAAATTTAATAATTATTGTAAAAAGCTTATTGAAGGTCAATTTAAAAAAATTGATAATAGTAATTCATCATTTTTTTTGGAGTTTGAAGATGATGATCCAGAAGACGATTTAATTTCTGAAGGGATAGAAATTTCAGAAAAAGAAAAAAGCACAATTATTACAATATCAGAGTATTATAATTAAAACTACTGCTGACAGTGGCTTACCATAATAGCTACAAATCGGTAAGAAACATGTTCGATTTGTAGCTTTACAATCTACTTTTTATAAAGCTCAATTTTTCTTCTCCTGCTAGCACGTGAGAAATATTATTCTTCGTTTTACTATTACAAACCCGACCTGAAATCATAACTTTTAACTGAGATTTATAAACCGTAAAATCCGTTGTTTTAATTTGGATATTATTTAACAAGCCGCTTAACACATTTTAACATCTTCAGAAATAAATTATTATATGTTTACCTTACTTAAACAAATCTAATTTTATGAAGAAAAATTACTTGGCAACTTTTATGGTTCTTTCATTTTTTTCTGTTCAGGCTCAAAATGAAATTGATTCAAATCCTTATCAGAAAAATAATGAAATTAAATTAAATGTACTTGCTCCTTTATCTGGATCTTTTGAGATAGGTTACGAAAGGCATTTAAACCATAAGTCCTCATTGGGACTTTCTTTTTTTAAAGTATATGACAATACAAACAATGAAGATTTAAATTATTCTATCTCGCCATACTACAGAAGGTATTTTGGAAAGAAATATGGCGCTGGCTTTTTTGTTGAAGGATTTGGAATGTTTACTTCCATCGATGGAAAAAAAATATATGATTCAGAAGATCATTCCGTTTTTATTGAAAATCCTGATGTTTATGATTTTGCTCTTGGTGCAGGTTTAGGTGGAAAATGGGCCACAAAAAGTGGATTTATTTTTGAACTAAACGTCGGTTATGGAGCCTTATTATTTAATGCAAATAAAACAGATCATAATATTGTCAATAAAATTGAACTTAACGTAGGTTATAGGTTTTGATCGATTTAGCTAACAGTTCTTCACATCATAAAAAAGTTCTTAAATAAGCTCCTTAATTTTCTTAAGGAGTTTTTTTTATGTCTATTTTTTTTCTCCGCATCTTTTACATTAATCTAATAAACGCAAAGCATTGTCATTTCGAGGAACGAGAAATCGCACTCGGGAATTGACAAAGATTGGCGACATACTTTGTAGAATTTCTAGTGCGATTTCTCCTTTCAGTCGAAATGACAAGATTGTGTAAATTCTAAAAATCAAAATCAAAAAAGCAAATTCATTTGCATATTGTTGTCGCGTATATTATATTTGTGACAACAATTTAATTTTAGAAAAAATGAGAGAACTTACATTTGCATCACTACAGGTAAAAAATTTAGAAGCATCAAAAGACTTCTACGAAAAGAAATTAGGGTTTGAAGTTGGAAATACTAATCCGCAGGCTTGTATTTTTAAATACGACGAAGGAAAAGCAAGTTTTGCTATTCGTACTCCGCTTGAACCTTTAGAAGATCGGGAATTAGGAGTTGGCGTAGCGCTTTGGTTTGCTGTTACGGAAAATGTAGACAAATTAAAAGAGAAATTTATTGAAAACGGAATAACAACAGCGGGACCAATTATAGAAACTCCGTTTGGAAGAGCTTTCCACGTAAAAGATCTTGATGGTTATAAACTTACTTTTTTGGAGACAAAATAAAAGCAAATAATCAGTGATTTTAAAAATAGATTAAGGAAGAAAAAATTTCCGTTATCCAATTTACTAAAGGTTCTGATGGCTATCTTTGAAATCAATAAACTTGATTTTTAATATTGACACAAATGCTTCAACATTATTATGGCTAAGGAAATTAATTTTCATTTTAAAAGTCCAAAAGACAGCCCCGGGTATTTACTTGGGCAGCTAACAATGCTTTGGCAGCGCAAACTAAAAAAAGTTTTAGATCCGTTAGATTTAACTCAGACTCAATTTGTGCTGCTGGCTGCTTTGGGCTGGCTTTCAAAAAAAAATGATTCTGTAACACAAATTGATATTGCTAACCAGAGTAATTCTGACAGAATGATGGTTTCAAAAGTATTGCGAACACTGGAAGAAAAAGGTTTTATTACCAGACATGAACACGAAACTGATACAAGGGCAAAAACCATTCGATTAACAAATACAGGCGAAACAATTTTGCAAAAAGGTCTTATTGAAGTAGAAAACGCCGATCTTGATTTCTTTTCTTCTTTAGATGAAAATCTTCCGTTGTTTAATTCTAATATGGCAAATCTTATTGATAGAAATAAAACAGAGTAAAAGTGCTTGGGTTTAAAATTCAAAATACTTATCAGAAAAATTGTATTTTTGTTTACCGCTCCCAAAGAACACTTGTAATCTACATTTTAAATTATGTTTTTTACAATTCCGGTTTATTATACTTAATTATTATCTTTGAATTATGAGCACGATATTAAAACCAAAACATATAGGACGAAACATAAGTCGAATTAGAGAGCTTAGAGGAATGAAGCAAGAAGCACTTGCTTTTGCAATTGGTGTATCTCAACAGTCTGTTTCTAATATTGAAGGAAGTGAAACTGTTGATGAAGAAAAACTAAACGCTATTGCAGAAGTTTTAGGTGTTTCAGCAGAAGCTATTAAAAGTTATAGTGATGAAATTATATTAAGTGTAATTAACAACACATTTAATAGCCATGACAGTTCAACAATTAATGGAGTCAATGTTCAACCTTCATTCAATCCGCTTGATAAAGTTGTAGAACTTTACGAAGAAAAGGAAAAACTTTATGAACGATTAATCCAAGCCGAAAAAGATAAAGTTGAATATCTCGAAAAAATAATAAAAGGAAAATAACCTTTTAAGCCATAAAAAACTCCATTATTTCTAATGGAGTTTTTTTTATGTTATTTTTTTCTCCACATCTTCTACATTAATCTAATAATCGCAAAACATTGTCATTTCGACTGAAAGGAGAAATCGCACTCGGGAATCGACAAAGATTGGTGACATACTTTGCGTCCCGAAGCTTCGGGATTGTGCGATTTCTCCTTTCAGTCGAAATGACAAATCTTTGTCTAAAATAGAGAATTCAAAATCCCAATAATGAAAAAATGGTTTCTAAGCATCACCTAAAAACAAATGCAATTTTATAGGTTTCCAATACAATCCCTACGGGATATTTTTATTGGGTTCTTGTTTTTTTTCTACCGACATATAACTCCTAACGGAGTATTTGAAGGAATCAATATTATATAGAAACTTCCTTAAGAAGTAATATTAAGCTTATACCCTTTGCCACGTATAACAACAATTTGGACATTTGGATCATGTTCCAGTTTTTTTCTAAGTTTTGATATGAACATATCCAGACTACGGCCCACAATAACACCTTCATCTTCCCATATCTCTTTTTGCAGTCGGCTTCTTGCTATGGTTTCGTTAGGAGATGATGCAAAAATGAGCAATAAACGGGTTTCTGTTCCGGTGAGGTCTAATGTATTTTCATTTATGATCAGCTTACGGTTTTTCGCATCAAATAATACCGAACCTAAAGTGAACAGATTAGCAGAATCATTAGATAAAGTTACTTTTGGCTTAGCAGATCTAAAAAAAACAAATCCAACAAATGCTAAAAATGACAAACCGCCTACCAAAAAATATTTATTCTTTGCTGTATATATACCCAATGGTTTAAATTTGATATTAATCATGTAACATGCTTTGGGCTGTTTTCTTCCTTTACATGGCACAATATCATCTTTCTTATTTTTTGATATAGCATATCCATAAGCTACACTGGTATTTTCACAGTTCACTACGTTAACAACATAATCTTGTGCGAATGGATCTTGGGCTAACAAACGCTGCGTAATATTCACCAAAGAATCTGTTTGAAAAGTAAACTGATTCTCGAACCTGATCTGGTACTCATTTTCAGCAATCTTTTTTACGGGAAGAACCCTTGATGTTTTATCTCCCGACTGTAAAAGTAATTCATGTCCAATTCTCCGAAGCAAAATTTCCCTTCTTGCAATAGCAAAGTCGTCATTATCAGACATACTGAAAACTGTGCAGATTGCAGATATAAACAAAAGCAGTATCAATCCAAAGATGTACTTGCCTTTTCCGTACAGGAGATTTCGACTATAATGCATCGTGTCAAGTTTTTATTTACAAAGTTTACATTTTTATTTACAATCTAAACTCCTCAGACTGAAATATATCAAAGTAATTTTGATACAACAGCTTTAAAGATTATGAAAAATAAAAAGAATGCTTTACATGAACAAGATTTATCTGGAGATAGATCTATTTTAATTAAACCTATAAAAAATATGAAAAAAATCATTTATGCGCTGATCTTACCGCTGGTTGTGGTAAGTGGACTAGTTTTTACAAATTGTGAAACTAAAAATAAAACTCCAAAAAAACCAATTTCAAAGACGCTCTCTATTGCTGAAAGGAAAGCCAAATTGAAAAAATGGGAAGCAACCCCAGATGGTGTAAAGTTCAAAAACTGGGAAATGTCTCCCCAAGGTAAAAAAGTGCTTGCCGGCGCTGCTAAAATAAGCAAGAATACCAATATGGAGGCTGTTATAACGTCTCTTTCTCTTCCGCCAGGATCGCTATTAGGTTTTGGAGTGATGGCCAGGATTGATGGTGATGATTATATTCTGAGATTTGAGCCAGAAAAGTCCCAGCTTCAGCAATTGTACAGCCTGAAAGTTAACGACACAATAATTTTAAAAAGCAACGGAGTATCATACGCGCCTAAGTATTCCTATCCCATAATATCGGGCAGCTATGTAGAACGAGATAATAAAGTAATTTTTAAACGTGTTCCTCGCAAAGGCGGCTGTTAAGTAATAAAATTAATTAACCCTGCTGACGCGAATGCCTCATTCGTGAATACAGTTTATAAATAAGTGAAACACTCGTCTCAGCTCGGTTAATTAATTTTTCTTCCATTTTTCGCTAAATCTTAGTTTCGCCAGCTTTTCATAAAGGTTTTTTAAACTGTAAGTCCCAACCATTCCATAATCACTTATAGTTTTTACTTTACCATTATTAAAAGTTATTTTTAAATTTCCTGTTTCATCATCAGTATGCATTACATAATATTCCTTATTTAAATTTTCAAAATCACAGTAATTTAAATATTCTTCTAATTTATCAAATTCAGTTTTACTAATCTTTGTCGAAAATATTCCTTCTTCTTTACCATAAGTAATATTTTCATTTTCATTGAAGTTATAATATCGGGCATTAAATACTGATAAGGAATCTCTGTTTAATGTTAGTTTATAAACCGGGCAGGTTCCAAAACAACCCGATGTACTAAATTCAATTTTGGTAATTTTATCCTTTTTTGGATTTTCATTATATTCAATAAAATTTCCAAATTTGAAAGTTAAAACAATTCTTAATTCTGAATAACTTTTCTTTTGCCAATCCACTAATTTTTTCTTGTAAACAACTAAAAAAGGCTGAGAATCTATATATTCAACTTTTGGTACTATTGATTTTCCCCATTCTAAATCAATATTAAATATTTTGGTTTTATTTTTTCCAAAATTCATTACTACAATTGGCGAAAAACTACATGATTTTTCTCCTTCTCCATAACATGTATGATTATCTCCAATAGCGAGTAAGTCTGTGTAGCCATTATTATCAAAATCAGCTTTTGTATAAAATGTTTTGACATTAAGTTTATTTGCTAAAATCTTATTGATGCTATCACCATCGTGACTTCTATTAAAATCCTGAAGGTTTTTCAATTCATACTTTTTGTAATTCGTATCAATTTTTTGAATGAATTTCTCTATTTCTAATTTAGTTTTTAAATTGTCTACTTCTGATTGAATAGTTTGCGTTTTTATAAATTCAGTTTGTTTTTTACATGATGCAAAAACAAGTACAATTAAAAATAATTTTACGATTTTCATTTTAAGTTTTTTAATGGCTTTTATATAATATTCCCAAAAAACATGAGAGCAATTCCAATGTTTTTTTGTTCATCCGATAAAACTAAACAAACTTCGTCATTCATTCGAGATTCTTTTGTAATTATTTTGGAGATTTTCAATTAGGGTTGTTAGCCGTTTCATCTTTAATAACTTCTAAAACCCTGTAACAATTTTTAACTATATTTGATCTGGATATTATTTTGTTTGGCAGCTTTTTTGCTGAAAAGAAAATCAAATCATCAACCCAAATCTTAAAAATGAAAACAAACCTAATAACTCTTTTATTTGTATTTGCTGTTATAAATACGTTTGGGCAAACGCCAGCCGCATCAAAAACTACCAATACTAATAATAAAACTTTACCGCCTACTGAACAGGTCACTAATAAAGTTGTAAGCGCGCTTAAAAAAGTTCCTTTAGACGAAGCGTCGATTCTAATTTATGATTACGACGGTGCTCTTTTTTCATACGATTTAGAATCTGAACAAATTGGCTGGACTGTAAAAGCTACAAGTCCTTTTACCGAAATGTGCGCCAATAAAGTAACCATCTCTAATGGCGTTGTGTACATTCCGTTTATAAACGGTGAAATTGTTGCCGTAGATAACCAAAGCGGTGATGTTTTTTGGAAATCAAGATTAGGAAATATCACAGATCAAATTGTTCTTAAAGATCAGGTTCCGGTTGTAAATAATGGAAAGTTGTATATAACTGCTCAAAACCAAAACGGAAGCAGTAATATTTATGCACTTGATACAAAAGATGGAAGTTTAGTATGGACTTACAAGCTGGATACTCCAACTAACGATATTCCGGTATTATTTTTTAACAACAAAGTTTTTGTTCCGAGTGCAACTAATTTATATGTGTTTGATGCCAATACAGGAAAAGTCCTTACTCAAAAAAGCTTTGACCAAAGTATGCACAGCAAACCTGTAACCGATGGTGAAAATGTTTTTATAGCCAATGAAAAAGATGTACTTTTTGCGCTAACTCCAGATAAACTGGACATTTTATGGCAATTTAAATTACCAGAAGATCAATATAATATTAAGGAACGCATTTTTACTAAAGACAAAAAATTATATTTTGCCGCACAAGGCACAACAGTTTCTTCGGTATATGCTGTAGATTCAAAAACAGGAACTCAAATTTGGAAAAGGGATTTTCAAAATAATAATGTAGAATACATAACGGAAGACAGTGATAATATTTGGGGTTACACCAAAAAAGGAAGACTTTTTCAGCTAGACATAAACAATGGTGAAATAGCATTCGAACTAAAATTAACAACGCAGCCTATTTCAAATATTGAATTTCCGGTTGATGATACTATATTTTATTATTGTGATGCGGGTTTAATTAAATTTGATTTAAGTACCAAAGATGAAGATTTATATTATATGCGAACTTCTATTAAAGATGATGTTTATACCGCATATTTAAAAATAATTAGATAAAATAGAAAACTCCAAAGTCATTTGATTTTGGAGTTTTTCATTAAAAAGATGTTACTATTTTATTTCATCAGGCTGATATTGGTTAAACCGCCATCTGATAAGATTTCTGTTCCCACTATAAAAGCAGAATCATCTGATGCCAAAAATACAGCTGCGTTTCCAATGTCTGACGGAAGACCTTGTCTACCTACTGGAGTAATATCAATCCACATTTGTTTTACAGCATCTAAGTGTTCTTCCGGCACTAATTTTCCAAATACTGGTGTGTCTATAGATCCGGGTGAAAGTGTATTCACACGTATTTTTCTTGGTAATAAATCTAATGATAAACCTTTTGCCAATGATATAATTGCTGCTTTTGCTGCGGAATAAATTGCCATTCCCGGCGCAGCGCGATGTGCAGCACTCGACCCGATAAGTATTATTGATGCGCCATCATTTAAATATGGAAGTGCTTTTTTTACGGTGAAATAGGAACTTTTCAAATTCAAATCCATATATCGGTCATAACCTTCTTCGGTAATATTTTCGATATCAGCCATAGGAACGCCGTCGACAACACCGCCTGCATTAACTACCAATACATCTATTTTTCCAAATTTATCAGAAGTCTTTTTAAATATATTTTCTAAGTCATCGTTTTTGGTTACATCTCCGGCAATACCTATAAAATCTGATTTTAAAGCTGCTACAGCATTATTTAATGTTACTTCATTTCTTCCGGTTATAGTTCCTGAAGCTCCTTCATTTTTGAATGCTTCTGCAATACCAAAACCTATTCCGCTATTACCTCCAGTAATTACGGCTACTTTATTTTTTAATTTGCTCATTTTGTTCTTTTTAAAAATTGGAAATAAATTATAATCCGAAAATCCCTCCCGAAACAGAAATTTTCTCTCCGGTAATCCACCCTGAATCATCAGAGGCTAGAAATACAGCTACTTTTGCAATATCTTCCGGCTGTCCCGTGCGGCCAAGAGGTGTGCTGGCAACAAATTTTGTTTCGGCTTCACTGCCAATAAAACCTGCAGAATGAGATCCTTCTGTTTCTACTATTCCTGGCAAAATAGAATTGATTCTGATGTTTCTTCCGATAAATTCTTTAGATAAAGAAATCGTAATGGCGTCTAAAGCTGCTTTGGTTGCAGAATATACAGATCCTGTTGGAAGAGGCGATTTTCCGGCTTCTGAACTGATATTGATAATGTTACCGCCTTTTTCTCCAAACAATTTTAAAGCCGCCTGAATGGAAAGTAATGATCCTAAAACATTGATATTAAATTGTGAATGGAAAGATTGCGCAGACAATTCTTCAATTGGCGCATATTGATAAATACCTGCATTGTTTACCAAAATATCCAATGTTCCAAAAGCATTTTTGGTTTCTTCAAAAAGTCTTGTCACATCTGATTCGTTTGAAACATCGCCTTGTACTGCAATTGCTGTTCCTCCGTTATCTTTTATTGCTTTTACTACTTTGTCTGCATCCTCTTTACTTGATGCATAATTCACTACAACTTTTGCACCTTCTGCTGCAAAATATTTAGCAATAGAAGCACCAATTCCTTTTGAAGCGCCTGTAATTATTGCTACTTTATTTTTTAATTTGCTCATTTTTATAATTTTAAATTATGTTACTGATGCAAATTTATGTCAGTTTAATTTATTTTAGTAACTTTGTAACTAAAAGTAACAGTAACCTTGAAGTAACAAAGTAACCTTATGGAATGTGTAGTACGTGAAAAAGAGAAGCACAAAAAAGAGATGATGGCTGTCCAGGATTCAATGGATGTGTTGAGCGGAAAATGGAAAATATCTATTATTTCTTCTATTTGTTATTATAACGAAAGAAGGTTCTCAGATATCCTGAATGATGTTGTGGGCATTTCAAACAAAATGCTGAGTAAGGAATTAAAAGAGCTGGAAATAAATAAACTAATTAAGAGATTGGTTCTAGACACACAGCCTGTAAGTGTTCACTATGTACTTACAGATCATGGAAAAACACTGCAGACAATTATCAATAATTTGACCGATTGGGGAATTGAACATCGAAAAAAAATTATTGAGGAATAATTTTGGAGGTTTTTTATTAGATATGAGTATAATCCCTACGGGATATTTTTTATTGGGCTCTTATTTTTTTCTACCGATATTTTGCTACCGATATTTTGCTACCGATATTTTGCTACCGATATTTTGCTACCGATATTTTGCTACCGATATTTTGCTACCGATATTTAACTCCTAACGGAGTATTATTCATTTATTGGATCTTCTTTTTCTACCGGTATTTAATTTCTACGAAATACTCCGGCAGGAGTTAAATATCGGTAGAAAAAAAACAATCAATGCTAAATATTTGTCCCGTAGGGACTAAACAAGTATAATACACCTATATTTCAATAATTCCCATGTTCTTCAAAATCAATGTAACAATCAAACAAGATTATCATTCTTTGTTTCATGATATTACAATAATCTAAATAGTAGTTGTAATCAAACCAATCATCTCTTAAACGGGTTAAAATCCATAGAGATTCTTCTTTCTTAAAAATTTCCCAGGCATTTTGAGATTTTATCAGAGCTTTTTTCTGCGTTTCAGTTGACTTCGCCTTTAATAATTGATAGTATTTATTAATTATTTTTCATACCTGCTTGTCACATGCTTAACTAAATCAACTTGTTGTTTATAATTTACAGGAACTTTCCTGTTCTTATTTCTAAAATAATATCCAACTCTAAAAGTGTCAATTGCAAAATCTGAATACAATTTCTTTGTAAATGGATTCATCACATTTGATTCAACCAAGGATTTTAAATCAGGTATTTTAGATTCAATTTATGAATTAATAAATTCATCACTATTTTCTTTTATATCATTTTGTGAAAAGCCGGCAGTTAAGCAAAAACTAAAGATAAGAACGAGTATCTTTTTTATCATTTGGTTCGTTTTATATATAATCCCTTACGGGATATTCTTTGCGGGTTCCTTTTTTATTCTACCGATATTTAACTCCTAACGGAGTATTATTCGTTTATTGGATCTTCTTTTTCTACCGATATTTAATTTCTACGAAAACTCCGTTAGGAGTTAAATATCGGTAGAAAAAACAATCAAACCGAAATATTTGTCCTGTAGGGACTAAACTAATAATAATCAATTTTTATCTACTCTTTTTCAAACGATCCAGGAAAATTTTCATTCAAATAATCTGAAAGCTTTTCAAAATCTTTAGAATTCCTTTTGACTAAATTGATTTTTGATCCTTCTTTTGTTTTTAAAATTATATTTCGTCCCGTTTTAAAACCAAATAATTCATACTGATTTTCACTCCAACCTGAAACAGTTTTTAAACTGTATTGTTTCGGCTTCGAGAATATTTGACGAATAGTTAAAACATCATCAATGAGCGTATAATATTTAATCCTGCTTACATTTTTTATGAACAATAATACTGTAATCACACTAAGTGCTGCGAATAGTGATTTTTCCCATGGTTCTTTCAGTCTTTCAATTTGTACATAGGCCAATAAGCTAAAGCACAGAATCCATGCAATATTCAATATTATATCTTTTGTAATGTGTTTCATTTAAATACTTTTAACTTGTTTTATACAGAAATAAACAGTTGTATCTCGCTAAAAAACTATTTATTTTGAGAGCTAATATAAGAAATATCTTCACCGAACCTTATCATCAATAACTTCATCCCTCCACCAAACAAATCTCAAAAACAGTCTTCCCATTCTCAGTTTTAAAAGAAACATAACCGCCGTGCGCTTCAATAATATTTTTAGAAAGCGTTAAACCAATTCCGGCGCCTTCGTTTCTCGTGGTGAAGAAAGGCAGGAAAACTTTATTTTCGATTTCTTTTTCAATTCCGCTTCCGGTGTCAGTTATTTTAATGTAGGTTCTGTTTTCTTTGGCTTCTGCCGAAATTAAAATTTGCTTTTGAGTCGTATTTTTTAACGCATAAACAGAATTCGTTAAAAGATTAATGATAACCTGTTCCGTTTGCTGCGGGTCAACATTAATTGGGCGTTTTAGTGAAATTGTGTTTACAACTTGAATTCCGTCTTTTTTAAACAACGGATTCATGATTTGCAGACAATTCTCAATCAAAGGCTGCAACTCTATTTTTTGTTTTTTTGGAGACGGAAGCATCGCCAGTTTTCGATAACCTTCAACAAATTTCTGCAAATGATCGCTTCGCCTTAACATGGTTTCAACGCTGTTTTTGATATCTTCTAAATCTTCTGCCGAAAGTGAATCCTGTTCTACCAAATCCTGCAGGTTTTGACAAATAGAACGAATGGGCGTTATCGAATTTAAAAGTTCATGCGAAATCACTTTCATCAAATTAACCCACGCATCTTTTTCTTTTTTCTCGACTACATTTTGAATAGAATCGAGTAAAACGATACAATATTCTCGTTCATAAATTTCTGTTTTAGATGCCTGTAAAACAAAAGTCTGTGCGGCTTGTTCGTTTATACTAATTTCTACAGACGTTTTTATTTCATGAAAATCATCTTCTTCAATAATTTCACAAAGTGATGGTAATTGATTTTTAAGATATTTCCATTTCGAAACTTTAGGAACATTAAAATGAGACGAGAAATAATCATTCATCAAAAATATATCCCAGTCATTTTCTTGTTTTTCTAAAATGATAATTCCTGTTTCGATATTATTTAAAATAGAGCTGTAAATAATATCTTTTGAAATTTGTTCGTTTTGTCTGCTTTTCAAAGTATCGTACAATTGAAACAAATCACCATAATTTTTATTGGCTTTATGTTTGGTAAAATCAGATGAAAAATCATTCTGCAAAATCGAAGAAATGGTTTTATCGTAAAGCAAAATAAAATTGCGAACATAAAAATACATTTCGCGAATGAGTAGAAAAACAATAAAAAAGCCAAATATTCCCGTAAACAGCAAATCGATTTTAAAGAAATAAATCGAAATTTCGATTCCCAAAACAATGGCGATTAATCGAAAAAAGAGCAGTTTATAAGTTTGCAGTGTTTTAAACATACTAGTTGATATTGATGTTATATTTCTCTAAACGTCTGTACAAAGAACCTCTTGACAAACCTAATTCATCGGCAGTTTTACTGATATTATTATTGTGCTTAAGAAGCGCTTTTTCAATCGTCGCCTTTTCTACAGAAGAAAGCTGAATATCATCCGGGTTTTCATCATAAGGAGTTATGGTTTCTAAATCTAAATCAGAAACCGTGATTGTATTGTTTTCACAAAGAATAACAGCGCGTTCAATTTTATTTTCCATTTCGCGGATGTTTCCGTTCCATGCATGTTTTTCAATTTGTTCCAAAACCTTTTTATCAAAAGTAATTTCGCTTCTTCCATATTTTTCAATCATTTTATCGAGAAGATATTCTGCCAGCGGAATTTTATCTTCGTTTCGTTCCCGAAGCGGCGGCAGTACAATCTCCATCGTATTAATGCGATAATACAAATCTTCTCTGAAATTTTTATCGGCCACTTCCAGTTTTAAATTCAAATTGGTTGCCGTAATGATTCTAACATTCAAAGGTCTTGCTTTAGTTTCTCCCAATCTTGTTACGGTTTTGGTTTGAATAACCTGCAATAATTTAGATTGCAAATGCAGCGGAACATTTCCTATTTCATCTAAAAAAATAGTTCCGTTCTGCGCCATTTCAAAACGTCCGGGCGTATCAATTTTTGCATCGGTAAAAGCGCCTTTTGCGTAGCCGAATAATTCACTTTCGAAAATATTCGAATTCAGCGAACCTAAATCAACGGCTATAAATGGATTATTTTTTCTTTCAGACTGGCTGTAAATATGATGTGCCAAAACAAATTTTCCTGTTCCGTTTTCTCCAAGAATCAAAACATTGGCATCAGTTTTTGCCACTTTATCGGCAAGAGAATATGCTTTTTTTATTATTTCTGAAGTGCCGATAAAAAAGTCATTATCGGTTTCAATCTCTTTATTCTTTTTTTGTTCTTTTCGGGATTTGTCAACGGCTTGTTTTACAGACTCTAAAAGTTTCTTGTTTTCCCAGGGTTTTAAGATATAATCAAAAGCACCCGATTTTAATCCTTCAACCGCAGTTTCTACTTTCCCAAAAGCCGTCATTAAAATCACAACAGTTTTCGGCGAAAGCGTTTTTATTTCTTTCAGCAAGTATAAACCTTCTCTTCCATCCTCAAAACCTATTCTGTAATTCATGTCGAGCAAAACGACATCGATGGTATTTTTCGACAATAATTCGACTATTTTTTTTGGATTATTAAGTGTATGAATGTTCTCAAAATACTTTTTCAGGTACACTTTTGATGCAAAAAGTATGTCTTCCTGATCGTCGATGATTAATATTGATGCGTTTGTCTTTTTCATTTTTGTTCGGTTTTGGACAAAAGGTGTCCAATTCTGGACACTATAGCTTTTTTTCGGATAATAAAATTTTAAAAATAAGGCAGTTACAAGGTTTAAATTTTTGGCATGAAAATCACTTTTCTACTTGTAAATCATTAATTATTAAAGCCTTCTGGAAGTAAAAATAGCAAAATAAAAACCTATAAATCGCATTGTTAATTATCTTAATTTTCGGGTGTGTTTCTTTTACTTCAGAAGACAAAAAAAATCAGAAAACGAATAGCAATCAAACATTAAAAAATCAATTATGATTACGATCAAAAAACTTTCTAAAATTTTTAGAACCGAAGAAGTAGAAACAAATGCTTTAAGCGAAATTTCATTAACCATAAACGAAGGTGATTTTGTCTCGATAATGGGACCGTCCGGAAGCGGGAAATCGACTTTATTAAATATCATCGGATTATTAGACAGCGCTTCTGGCGGAAGTTATGAATTGCTGGGACAGGAAATGATTGCCCTGAAAGAGAAATTAAAATCGAAAGCCAGAAAAGAAAATATTGGGTTCATTTTTCAGAATTTTAATTTAATTGATGAATTATCGGTTTATGATAATATCGAACTTCCGTTGATTTACAATAATGTTCCGTCATCTGAAAGAAAGAAAAAAATAGAGCATATTGCAGCTGTTTTAGGCATTTCACATCGTTTAAAACATTTTCCGCAGCAGCTTTCGGGCGGGCAACAGCAGCGTGTAGCGGTTGCAAGAGCTTTAATTAATGACCCTAAAATTATTCTTGCCGATGAGCCTACAGGAAATCTGGACAGTAAAAACGGAAATGAAGTAATGGAATTATTGACAGATCTTCATGCTGCCGGTTCTACAATTTTGATGGTGACACATTCTGATTATGACGCTTCTTTTTCGCAGAAAATAATTTTAATGAAAGATGGAGTTATTCTTTCGGAGAAATTAAATCAGAGAAATGTGGATGTTTTAGTAACTTCTAAAAAATAAGGTCATGCTGAAAAATTGGATTAATGTTTTTACGTATCATATAAAAAACAATAAGCTGTTTACGGTTTTGAATGTTTTGGGATTGAGTATTGGAATTGCGGGTTTAATTTTTGCGATTTTGTATTGGAACGACGAACAGAGTTATGATCAATGGAACCCGAACAAAGACAATGTATTTTTAGTAGCCAATCAAATGGACCCAACCACCTATTGGGCTTCAAGTTCTGCACCTATAGGCTCTGCCATAAAAAATACAAGTCCCGAAGTCGAATCTTTTTGTTATTTAAATGGCAATTATGACAATGAAATTATTCGTTACAATAATAAAAAAGTACAGTCTGACAAAATTGTTGTAGCACAGAAAAACTTTTTCGAATATTTTCCTTATTCCTTTATTGAAGGAAATATAAAAAATGCACTGCCTGATGTAAATAGTATTAGTATATCCCAAGATTTGTCGCAGCAGCTTTTTGGAAGCGAGAGCGCTTTAGGGAAAAAGGTTATTTTACAAAATCAGGTTTTAATTGTTAGAGGTGTTTACAAACTGGATAAAAAATCGGTTTTTAATCCTTCGTGTGTAGTCAATTTCATGGACACACGAGTAAAAAACAGCATTCAGCAATGGGGGAATTTTCAGTTTATTCTTTTATTAAAATTAAAAAAACCAACTGATTCAGAAATCGTTACAAAAAATCTGGCTAAAGTTTATTATGAGAACATGATGATGCCGCGGGCAAAAGCTCAAGGTATGAGTCCGCAAGAGTTTATTAAAAAATTTGGCGAAGTAAAACCTCATTTAGAACCTTTATCGATTGTTCGTTTACATACTAAAACCGGTGGTTTGATAGAATCTAACGGAAATTATCAGCTATTATTAATTTTTACCGGATTATCAATTTTAGTCTTAATACTGTCAATTGTAAACTATGTCAATTCGGCTACTGCAAATGCTGTAAAAAGAGCTAAGGAAGTTGGCGTTCGTCAGATCGTTGGAGCATCGAAAATAGAAATCATACAACAGTTTATTTTTGAAACCGCAATAATTTCATTGTTTTCTATTTTGATATCGCTTGTTATTGTAGAACTTTCTTTACCGTATTACAATGTTTTTTTAGAAAAAACACTTGTATTACAAAGCAATCAGTTTTATCTGCAGCTTTTCGTTATATTCATTATAATGATAATTGCAGCAGGAATTTTTCCGGCGGTATATGTTTCCAACTTTGATGTTTTAAAAGTATTGCGAGGAAATTTTGCCCGAAGTAAAAATGGTATCTGGCTTCGAAACGGAATGTTGATTTTTCAATTTGCTGTGGCAGCTTTCTTTATTATTGGTTCTTATATAGTATATCAGCAGATTAATTATATGAACTCAAAAGATGTCGGTTTTAACGGAAACCAGATTCTGAATATCTCTTATAGAAATATTTATGGCGAAAAAATTAGTAATGAAGACAGAATGCGCAAATACAACGGCATTAAAAATGAATTGCTGCGTATTAAGGGAGTAAAACAAGTTTCTGGCGGCGGATTTGTTCTGGGAAACGGTGCAAAATCGGTAATTTCATATCATCATAAAGACATAAATATAGATGGAAATAATATTCCGGTAGACTTTGGCCTTCTTGAAATGATGAAAATAAAAATAGTTAAAGGACGCTATTTAAGTCCGGATTATTCTCAGGATACTATTAGTTCGATGCTGATTAATGAAACCGCTTTAAAATTATTAAACGAGAAAGATCCGATAGGAAAAAAAATTAACTGGGACGGAAAAGAAGCCATTATCGTAGGAGTTGTAAAAGATTTTAACATTGGAAATCCCGGCGAAGCCATACCCCCTGTCACTATATTTCATTTTAAAAGTGTACCGTGGTTTACGAGCCTTTTGAATAATATTTATGTAACAGCCGATCCTAAAACCATGTCGCAGACTATAGCCGATATAGAAAATTTGTGGACAAAAAAAGTTGATTCTGACTATCCGTTTTTATATGATTTTGTAGATAAAGAATATAAAAAGTCATACAGCAGTTATGTAAAACAAAAAAATCTTTTTTCTTTATTAAACATTATCGTAATTACTATTGCCCTTTTCGGACTATTTGCTCTGGCTTCTTATTCGATTGAAAGACGAATGAAAGAAATCGCTATTAGAAAAACTCTTGGTGCAGAAACGAATGTTTTATTAATAGAACTTTGTAAACAGTATATCTTTTTCTGCATCATTGGTTTTTTAATTGCTTTATTCCCTGTTTATTATTTACTAAATAAATGGCTGGAGAATTTCGCCTATAGAATTACCATTTCTATGTATCCTTTTTTAATTGGATTTACAGCTTTACTTTCATTAACGTTATTAGTTGTTCTTTCAAGGGCTTATCAGGCAACAAAAGTTGATGTTTTGAAATATCTGAAATATGAATAAATTCAGTTTGCATTAAAATAAAAAAGACTCCAAATATAGATTTGGAGTCTTTTCATTAAATTATTTTTTTTAGTCTTACCAAGGACTTACTCCTGTTTCATCTTCAATATCATTACTAAAAAACTGCCCATTTGGTCCGTTTTCATCTGTTACGGTATGTTTAATAATAAACGATGCTGCACTTTCTACAGTTCCAGGTCCGCTATGATGATTAAAATCTGTTGCGGTGTAACCCGGATCAATTGCATTTACTTTAAAAGACAAATCTTTTAGTTCAAAAGCCAGTACAATGGTATATGCATTTAATGCTGATTTTGAAGTTCCATAAGCTGCCGATTTGAAATCGTAATATTTCCAGGTTGGATCACTATGCAAAGTCAAAGAACCAAGTCCCGAAGTAATATTACTGATTCTGGGACTGTCTGATTTTTTAAGTAATTCTAAAAAAGCCTGAGTAACACTTATAACACCAAAAAAGTTTGTCTCAAATACATCTTTAATATCTTTTACGCTGGTATCTGAAGCGGTTTGAGGAAACTGGCCGCCGCTTATTCCCGCATTATTAATCAGGATATCTAATTTTCCCTGCTCGCTTTCTACAATATTCTTTGCTGCTAAAATAGAATCCGGATTGGTAACATCAATTTGAATGGCTTTGATGTTTTGAAAACCATCTTTATTTAATTCTTTTACAACTTCGTTTCCTTTTTCAAGATCGCGGCTTCCTAAATAAACAAACAATCCTTGTTTTGAAAGTTGTTTTGTTATTTCTAATCCTATGCTTCTGTTTGCTCCTGTTATTAATACTGATTTCATTTTTAAATTGTTTTAAAATTATAATACAAAGTTGGTTACTTTGAAAATGGAATCTTTTGTCATTTGGCAAAAAGCAATTTTAAGTGATGTTTTTTCTAATTCTGCTTAATGACGATTGTGTAATTCCTAAATAAGAAGCCACATAAGATAACGGAATGCGATTGATAACGTTTGGATAAATTTTCAAAAACATTAAATAACGTGTTGTAGCATCTTCTGAAACCAGCGGACTTCTTCTTTCTACTTTTTGTCTCAATGCTTTTGAAATAATTCTGTGCACAATAGCATCCCAGCCAATAATAGTTTCTAAAAGTTCCCTCCAGTCTTTTTTAGAAAAAACCAGCAGTTTACAATCTGTTATCGCCTGCACATAAGCATTGGAACAAATATCATTATCGAAACTTTCCATGTCAACAACCAGATTATTTTCGTCGATAAAATATTTGGTAATTTCTTCACCTCTATTGTTGTAATAACAAACGCGAGTAATTCCGTCTAAAACAAAACCGACTTGCTGAGCAATTTTACCAGCTTCCGAAAAATATTCATCTTTCTTAAGTTCCAATATAGTTGTTTTACTCGCAATTAAATCCAGCTGATGCTGATTTAAAGTTCCAAATTGCAATATATAATCTATAAATTCTTTCATAGAGGCAAGTTAATCAAAGTTATTTGTTCGGAATTTGTCATTTGGCAAAAACGATTCAAAACATAAAAGTTATTTTCCAAGTAAATTTTCGGTACTGGTTAAAAATTCTTCCGTTGCTTTTTCAATATCGATATTCATTCTTTCAGCCAAAACGGTCAGCCACCAAATCGATTCTCCTAATTTATGTTTGAGTTCTTGTTCTGTATTTCCTTTTGGCCATCTTCCTTGCTGCGACATTACGTTACGCCCAACTAAACCGGCATCTGTCAAAAATGCTAGTGCATCTTCTTCAATTGTCCATTCACTTCCGTGATGAGATAATTCTAATTCGTGATAACGCTTTCTTATTTCTAAAGAACGTTTTTTTAGCTGTTCAAAATTTATTGATGCCATAATTTAATTTTTATTGAATTGTTCCTGAAACGCGATTGGACTAATATTCGTTTTCTTTTTAAATAATTTATTAAAAGACTGCGGATGCTCAAAACCTAATTTATAGGCAATTTCAGAAATTGAAAAAGTTCCTTTCGTAATATATTCTTTCGCCTTTTCTATTAGTTTATCATGAATAAACTGCTGTGTATTTTGTCCCGAAAGATTCCGAAGCAAATCGCTTAAATATCGGGCAGACAAACCCAATTCATCTGCAACAAACTGTACGGTTGGCAAACCATTTTCAAGTGCTTTTTCGTTATTAAAGTAGTCTTCAAGTAAAATTTCCAATTTCGAAAGTACATCATTATTAACCGCTTTTCGGGTAATAAACTGTCGGTTGTAAAAACGATTGCTATAATTCAGTAAAAGTTCAATTTGCGAAATAAGCACGTCTTGGCTAAAATTATCAATTCGTTCTTTCAGCTCATTTTGAATATTGGCAAAAACATCTAAAATAGTTTCTTTTTCATTTTCCGATAAATACAAAGCTTCAGATGCCGTATACGAAAAGAATCCGTACTTTTTAATATTGGCGTTTAATGTATAAGGCCGAATAAAATCAGGATGAATATTTAAGGACATTCCGCTGTAATCGGCTTCTTCTTCCTGCATTTTTAAAATTTGTCCCGGCGAAACAAACGACATTCCGCCTTCTTCAAAATCATAAAAACCATGTCCGTAACGAAGCTTTCCCGAAAAATGAGTTTTAAAAGAGATTTTATAAAAATCTAAAATAATTCCGTTTTCAAAATCTTTTGGGTCAAATATCGCTTCACCATAATTTAAAATACTAATAAGCGGATGCATGGGCTTTGGCTGTCCCATAGCTTTATGCAGTTCTGAAATGCTGTTGAATATTTTAGGTTGATTTTTCATTTCACAAATTTATAAAATGTTCGACTGGGGCAATGTTCCAGCTTACTGTACTTTGATCAATCATATCATGTACAACAGAATCGCTAAGTTCTGTCATTAATTTATGCATGGCATCTGTACCTTCTACTGCGCTGTCCCAAACCAACATATCGTAAACAATTCCCTTTTTCAATTCGAAAATGGTTCTGGAACGAAATCCTTTTTGACGTTTTAAAAATTCGTCGATTGCTGCATTGGCTTCAATAAATTGCTGTGTTGTAAAACCCTTTAATTTAAAAGTCGTTAATTCTATCGCTTGATTTTTCATCTTATTTTAAATTAAAAAGTAAACATTGCTTTTATATTCTGTACTTGAGTTTCAGCGCCATTTTTCACTCTTTCATCATATAAAGCATTAGCATCATTTCCGGCAATATATCGCAATTGATTTTTGTTATCTGTTGCTGCTTCATATATAATTTGAGCAACATCTTCTGCATTGGTATAATTCTCCAATTGTTCTGCGCTGTAACCTTTACTAACTTCTGCGGTTAATTTTTCATACGCTTCGTGTTGTCCAACTTCCATAGAACGAATTGCAAAATCGGTTTTCATACCGCCTGGAGCGACAACTTTCACCTGAATTCCAAATTGGGTTAATTCTGATGCCAGACTTTCTGAAAAACCATCAACTCCAAATTTTGTTGCGCTGTAAATAGAACAAGTCGGAAATCCAATTAATCCGAAAGTAGAAGTAACATTTATAAAAGTACCGATTTTTTTCTCCCGAAAATGTGGTGTAAAAGCTTTTGAAATTCTAATAACACCAAATAAATTCGTAACAATCTGGCGTTCGATTTGAATTTCACTTAAAGATTCTAATGCGCCAATTAATCCGTAACCGGCATTGTTTAGTACAACGTCAACAGCATATTTCTCTGTAATGTTTTTTATTGTTTCAGTAATTTGTTCCGAATTTGTAACGTCAAGCGGAAGTACGATTACGTTTTTTAATGAAGTTAATTCTGTTTCCTTTTCAGGATTTCTCATTGTGGCAATTACCTGCCAGCCTTTGCTTTGAAATAATTTTGCTGCTGATTTTCCTAAACCAGTTGAAGCTCCTGTAATAAAAATTGTCTTTTGCATTTTTAATTGTTTTAAAATTATAATGCAAAGATCAGCCGAAGCCTGAAGTTGTTTTTAGTCGTTTTGGACAATTGGTTAGCCAAAATGACGATTACGAAATAAATTAGTCACCGCCACAGCCTCCGCATGAACTTCCGCATGAGCTGCCACAAGAACTCCCGCATGAGCTTCCTCCAGAACTTCCACATCCTGAATTACTGTTTGATGACAAAAAGTTGTTATTTGCAGGCATGACCAAAGGCATAAAAGAAGCTGTCAGTCCTCCGTATAAAAAATAATTCCACTGCCAGTCTTGTTCAACATTAGTATTACTTTTTCCTTCTTTAAAAGAGGAGTGAATTGTATGAAAAAATAAATAGTTCACTACTTTCTTATAGTAACGATAAGAGATCGCTGCTAAAATTATGGTTATAATAACAATATTAGTTATAGCTTTTCCTCTAGAAACTCCTGTAATAATTCTGCTAAAGCCTATACTTAAAAGAAGTCCAAAAACCAGCAACGCTGTTTTTATGATAAATAAAAATTGTTTAGAATCTAAAATCGTTTCTCTAATTTTTTCAACTCCTTTTTTTAATTGTTGAAATATTGGTTTGTTTATAATTAACTGATGTAACTGTAGATAAGGTATTAAATCATATTCTTTCATGATCTCAATAACACAATTTTCATATTGATTATTTGTTAGCGTATCATCGATTAAGTTTAATTTATTGCCTGTAACCTGAATTCTTCTATTTTCAATTAAATTATTTACGACTCCATGAATTACATAGTCTAGATTATTTTTTTGAAAGAAGACCAATTCTAAAGGTGTGAGATTGCTAATGATTAATTTCGACTTAATTTTTTCAATCAGCGAATCACAAGTTTTCTTAACAAATTGCATCAATAAAAAGGTTATCAAAGCGAACAAGAATATGTAATACCATGCAAAATATGGATTATCAATTTGAATCAAAATTGGTTTTATAAGAAGAGAAATAGGAAAACTTAAAAGTATAAATGCTCCTAAAAAAATTATTTTTAATATTCCTAGATTATAATTAGCGTTGTCTAATTGGAGAGAATCCATTGGATTTCCAAGAGTCCAAATTTCTTCTGGCTGTTTTCCAAAATTTAATTCGTATAAGTTTTTAGTAACTTCTTTTGCTTTATGGAATTTCTCGTGTTCCGCTTTATTGTGTGTTGACGGAATATGCTCAATTCTTTTTGCTAAAATTGTACAGAGATCAGAATAGGAATTTGTAAAAATTAAATGCTGATGCCAGACAATATCAACAATTTCTGAAGGCGAAACCATTTCGTTTGAAGTTGCGGCCAGATACATGAATTTTTTATATTCTAAAATCGCTGTTTTAGTAAAATAAATAGTCCAACTATTTTCGAATGCTAATCTTGTTGAAAATCCGTATTGATCATTTGGTTTGTCGAGATCAAAATTTTCGATTTGATTCCAAAGTTGTATATCCATAAAAAATTAAAGTTCTTTCGTTAAACGATCTAACTCTTTTAATAAAGTCGGCATTCTAAATTCACCAGACATAGTTTCAACTTTTTGGAAAGCTTCTTCTAAATCAATCCCAATAGATGTTACAAATAATGGTTTTGCGCTGTCGCCTCTTAACAAAGGCTTTTTATCTTTTTCGATACTTGCAAAATTAGTTTTGGCAACACCAATAATCGGAATTTGTTTATTGAGCTTTTCATATAAACGTCCGCCTAAACCATGCTTTTTATCATCATCTAAATATACGAATCCGTCCACAATTATAGCTTCTATATTTTCCAAATCAATCTGATTTAACAAACTGATAATACACGGAAGTTCTCTTTTATAGAATTCTCCCGGAATATATTCTGAAACATTATCAATTATTTCTGTGTGAACTTTAAAGTTTTTATCTTCATTCCAATTCTCAAATTCAAGGCATACAGTTTTTGCTTTATTATTAAAGTAATAAGTATCGAAGGCTAATATCATATCTATTTTTACTCTTTAAACTCTTAATGAACCACGGAAACCTCTCGCAGCATAATATGAATCGGCACCATTGTGGTATACAAAAACGGTATCATAACGAAAATCTGAAAAAATTGCTCCGCCCAATTTTCTGATGTTTGTGGGAGTTAAAATCCAGCTTGATGTTTTAGTATCAAATTTTCCAAGTTTTTGAAGTTCGCGGTATTCATCTTCATTCAAAATTTGAATTCCCATTTCAGAAGCCATGTTTACAGCACTGTCTTTTGGCTTATTCTCTTTTCTTTTTTCTAATGCTTCATGATCGTAACAAATACTTCTACGCCCTTTTGGGCTTTCAGCCACACAATCATAAAAGATATATTCATTTGTTTTGTCATCATAGCCTACAACATCCGGCTCTCCTTCAGTTCTTTCCATTTCATCAAGAGACCAAAGTTTTTCAGGATTAGCTTTTAGCTTTGACTCTACTTTTTCCCATTCAATATTTTGATGACGATGTTTATTATTTTCAAAACGTGCTTCAAGAATACTTAACAATGATTCTTGCTGTTCTGATGATAATTTATATTTTTGATTATTCATGGCTTTTGAATTAAATTAGGAAATAAATTCTGAGAGATATTTTTCAAGCTTTTCTATATTCTCTTTTTGTCCCTGATCTGCTTTGTGAGCTTTTACAATAATATCAAACATTTCTTCAGAATCGAATAAAAGTGTCCAGTCTAATAGTGTTTCTGAATTGTTAGATTCAAATAAAACAGTTGTAATAAAATGCGGATTGAAATGTTCGAAAACAATTTTTCTAAGTGAGATAATTTCTTTAAAGATACTGCGGTTTGGGTAATTCTTTCCATCCGGTCCATGCATTGTTAAATTCCACTCGCCTTCTTCCTTAAAATCCATTTTATGAATTGTATTTGTAAAACCGTTTGGTCCCCACCAATTTGAAATATGTTCCGGATTTGTCCACATTTCCCAAACTATATCCGTTGGAGCCTTAAGCAATATTTTACTTTGAAGAATTCTATTTTGAATATTATTTTTACTTTCCATATTTACCAGAATGATTTAATCGTTCAACCCTTTCCCATCTAAAATATTTGGAATATTTTTTTCTACTCTCGCCTCTCTTGTTTTGGATTGTTTTGGTTGAGAAAAATGTAAAAGATAAGCCCTTTGTCTTCCAGGTGTAAGTGCAGAAAAAGCTTTTTGTAAATCAGGCATAGTATCTAATTTCTTCTGAAATTCTTCAGATACTTCAAATTCAGAAGTTTTTTTCAGTTCTACTTTCAAACCGGCTTTTTCAATTTCTATTGCCTGATAAATATATGTTTTTAAGATGTCTTTTAATCCAACAATTTCTTTAAGATTTGTAAATCGTATTTGACGCGCTGCCTGAACATTTTCAGATTGCTGGATCAAAATACCATCTGTATCTTTTAATAAAGCACCTTTAAAAAACAAAAAAGCACAATATTCTTTAAAAGAATGAATTAGTACGACGTTATTTTCTTTATAAGTATAACAAGGAACACCCCATTTTAATTCTTCGCTTAATTGACATTCAAGGGCAATTTTTCGCATTAAAATTAATTCTTCCTGCCATTTCTTGGCTTCATCAAAAAAGAAATCAACTTTTGGGTTTGCATTAATTTGTGACATTTCAATTTTCTTTAAAAAATAATCTTTCAGAATAGGAGAAAGATTTCAATTTAAAATTAAAACTTTTTTTTTGATTTAATGATACATTTAAAAGTCCAGCAAAGTAGAAGGATATTATCTAAAGATAAAATAGAAATGAAATAGTTTTAAAACTTAAAAAATAACAAGCAAAAAATAAAATTTAAGGCATTATCTATCGAAAAGCACACACAAATACAATTTCGATATAAAAGAAAGGAATATCGCTCGATATTTAGCAAGTTCAAAAAATAAGGCCATATCCTGCAGTTTAAACCCTGAAAACGTTAGATTTCTTTCTTTGAAATTAGTTTCCAAAAGTATTATAAAACAAAAAATCCTCATCAAATACATGATGAGGATTCTTAAAAGAAAGGCGACGACATACTCTCCCACAATACTGCAGTACCATCTGCGCAGGCGGGCTTAACTACTCTGTTCGGGATGGGAAGAGGTGAGCCCCGCCGCAATAACCACCTTAAGGTTGTTAGTCTAAAGTCACAAGTCTTAAAGTTGTAAAGTCTTTCGACTTTTGACTTTAATCTTTCGACTTAAAGACTGCCCGCGACGGGCAAATATTTTAACATACTGAGATAAAGAAAGTTTTAGTATTTAGAAAGTTTCCTCCCCTCTCGTCTGGGACGAGAGAGGAAAAGGTTGTACATAAGCTTACGGATTATTAGTACTACTCGACTATGACATTACTGCCTTTACATCTATAGCCTATCAACGTGGTCATCTTCCACGATCCTTAAAAGAAATCTCATCTTGTGGTGGGTTTCGCGCTTATATGCTTTCAGCGCTTATCCCTTCCAAACGTAGCTACTCTGCGGTGCCCCTGGCGGGACAACAGATACACTAGAGGTTTGTCCAATTCGGTCCTCTCGTACTAGAATCAGATCCACTCAAATTTCTAACGCCCACAGTAGATAGAGACCGAACTGTCTCACGACGTTCTGAACCCAGCTCGCGTGCCACTTTAATGGGCGAACAGCCCAACCCTTGGGACCTTCTCCAGCCCCAGGATGTGACGAGCCGACATCGAGGTGCCAAACCCCCCCGTCGATATGAGCTCTTGGGGGAGATCAGCCTGTTATCCCCGGCGTACCTTTTATCCTTTGAGCGATGGCCCTTCCATGCGGAACCACCGGATCACTATGCTCTACTTTCGTACCTGATCGACCTGTATGTCTCTCAGTCAAGCTCCCTTATGCCATTGCACTCTACGCACGGTTACCAAGCGTACTGAGGGAACCTTTAGAAGCCTCCGTTACTCTTTTGGAGGCGACCACCCCAGTCAAACTACCCACCAAGCAATGTCCCCCGCAGCGCGGGGTTAGGCCTCAGATAAACAAAGGGTTGTATTTCAACAATGACTCCACAACGCCTGGCGACGCCGCTTCATAGTCTCCAACCTATCCTACACATCATTTATCCAAGGTCAATACTAAGCTATAGTAAAGGTGCACAGGGTCTTTTCGTCCCACTGCGGGTAAACGGCATCTTCACCGTTACTACAATTTCACCGAGCTCATGGCTGAGACAGTGTCCAGATCGTTACACCATTCGTGCAGGTCGGAACTTACCCGACAAGGAATTTCGCTACCTTAGGACCGTTATAGTTACGGCCGCCGTTTACTGGGGCTTCAATTCAATGCTTCTCCGAAGATAACATCTCCTCTTAACCTTCCAGCACCGGGCAGGTGTCAGGCCCTATACTTCATCTTACGATTTTGCAGAGCCCTGTGTTTTTGATAAACAGTCGCCTGGACCTCTTCACTGCGGCCCCGATTGCTCGGGGCGACCTTTCTCCCGAAGTTACAGGTCTATTTTGCCTAATTCCTTAGCCATGAATCTCTCGAGCACCTTAGGATTCTCTCCTCAACTACCTGTGTCGGTTTACGGTACTGGTACTAATTACCTGAAGTTTAGAGGTTTTTCTTGGAAGCCCTTAGGCGCACTATCTCTTTGTCCGAAGACTCCGAGTACTATCGTATTTCACCACTCTCTACGGATTTGCCTATAGAGCGTATAGCTAGGTACTTTAACGAACTATTCCGTCAGTTCGCGGCGCTTTCATCACTCCGTCACCCCATCACAGTAATTAGTAGTACGGGAATATTAACCCGTTAGCCATCGACTGTCCCTTTCGGGTTCGCCTTAGGACCAGACTAACCCACAGCTGATTAGCATAGCTGTGGAAACCTTAGTTTTTCGGTGTGCGGGTTTCTCGCCCGCATTATCGTTACTTATGCCTACATTTTCTTTTCTAACCAGTCCAGCATACCTGACGATACACCTTCAACCCTGTTAGAATGCTCCCCTACCACTTACAGTAAACTGTAAATCCATAGCTTCGGTAATACACTTATGCCCGATTATTATCCATGCTCGTCCGCTCGACTAGTGAGCTGTTACGCACTCTTTAAATGAATGGCTGCTTCCAAGCCAACATCCTAGCTGTCTGGGCAGACAAACCTCGTTCTTTCAACTTAGTGTATATTTGGGGACCTTAGCTGATGGTCTGGGTTCTTTCCCTCTCGGACTTGGACCTTAGCACCCAAGCCCTCACTGCTGAGAAACATTATATAGCATTCGGAGTTTGTCAGGAATTGGTAGGCGGTGAAGCCCCCGCATCCAATCAGTAGCTCTACCTCTATATAACTTAATTCAGCGCTGCACCTAAATGCATTTCGGGGAGTACGAGCTATTTCCGAGTTTGATTGGCCTTTCACCCCTACCCACAGGTCATCCGAAGACTTTTCAACGTCAACCGGTTCGGACCTCCACTGTGTGTTACCACAGCTTCATCCTGCCCATGGGTAGATCACACGGTTTCGCGTCTAACACTACTGACTAAAGCGCCCTATTCAGACTCGCTTTCGCTGCGGATCCGTGGCTTAACCACTTAACCTCGCCAGCAGCGTTAACTCGTAGGCTCATTATGCAAAAGGCACGCCGTCACCCCACGAAAGGGCTCCGACCGCTTGTAAGCGTATGGTTTCAGGATCTATTTCACTCCGTTATTCACGGTTCTTTTCACCTTTCCCTCACGGTACTGGTTCACTATCGGTCTCTCAGGAGTATTTAGCCTTAGCGGATGGTCCCGCCAAATTCAGACAGGGTTTCACGTGCCCCGCCCTACTCAGGATACCACTATCTATTACATTTATTACCCATACGGGACTATCACCCTCTATGGTGTCACTTTCCAGTAACTTCCGGTTCTGCATGCATAAAATATCGTGGTCCTACAACCCCAGCAATGCCGTAACATCACTGGTTTGGGCTAATCCGCGTTCGCTCGCCACTACTTACGGAATCACTTTTGTTTTCTTCTCCTCCGCCTACTTAGATGTTTCAGTTCAGCGGGTTTGCCCACCTATCGGTGTACTATGTCTTCAACATAGTGGGTTGCCCCATTCGGGTATCTGCGGATCAATCAATGTGTGCTTGTCCCCGCAGCTTTTCGCAGCTTATCACGCCCTTCATCGCCTCTGAGAGCCTAGGCATCCCCCATACGCCCTTATTTTGCTTATTGTACCAATCTTGTTTCTTAAAACAAGACCGTTTTTTTTGTTTTTTACAATAAAATTGTAAAAAACGCTTTCTACTTTCTTATTATTTTCTTATCTCAATATGTCAATGAACTTTTATTGTCTATCTTTATAGACAATCAGTGGAGAATAACGGAGTCGAACCGTTGACCTCCTGCGTGCAAGGCAGGCGCTCTAGCCAGCTGAGCTAATCCCCCATTTTTTAGTTGTCAGTTAACAGTTTTCAGTTAACAGTACTTAAAACGGTTACTCAACCTCTAAAATTTCCTTTTTTCTAAGTTTCAGTCTTTTTAATTTATTCTTGTTTCTTATAATTTACAATTCATAATTTATAATTAACAATTCTTAAAAAGTAGTCCCGGGCAGACTCGAACTGCCGACCCCTACATTATCAGTGTAGTACTCTAACCAGCTGAGCTACGAGACTCTGTTTTACTTAAAAATTTATTATTTGAACTAACAGCAAGAGTAATATAATCCTCGATTCAAAACCAACAGGTTTCGCATCTTTTTTCCCCAGCGTGCATATAGCTAACACTAAGGCTCTAGAAAGGAGGTGTTCCAGCCGCACCTTCCGGTACGGCTACCTTGTTACGACTTAGCCCTAGTTACCAGTTTTACCCTAGGCAGCTCCTTGCGGTCACCGACTTCAGGCACCCCCAGCTTCCATGGCTTGACGGGCGGTGTGTACAAGGCCCGGGAACGTATTCACCGGATCATGGCTGATATCCGATTACTAGCGATTCCAGCTTCACGGAGTCGAGTTGCAGACTCCGATCCGAACTGTGACCGGTTTTATAGATTCGCTCCTGGTCGCCCAGTGGCTGCTCTCTGTACCGGCCATTGTAGCACGTGTGTAGCCCAAGGCGTAAGGGCCGTGATGATTTGACGTCATCCCCACCTTCCTCACAGTTTGCACTGGCAGTCTTGTTAGAGTTCCCGACATGACTCGCTGGCAACTAACAACAGGGGTTGCGCTCGTTATAGGACTTAACCTGACACCTCACGGCACGAGCTGACGACAACCATGCAGCACCTTGTAAATTGTCTTGCGAAAGTTCTGTTTCCAAAACGGTCAATCTACATTTAAGCCTTGGTAAGGTTCCTCGCGTATCATCGAATTAAACCACATGCTCCACCGCTTGTGCGGGCCCCCGTCAATTCCTTTGAGTTTCATTCTTGCGAACGTACTCCCCAGGTGGGATACTTATCACTTTCGCTTAGCCACTGAGATTGCTCCCAACAGCTAGTATCCATCGTTTACGGCGTGGACTACCAGGGTATCTAATCCTGTTCGCTCCCCACGCTTTCGTCCATCAGCGTCAATCAACTGGTAGTAACCTGCCTTCGCAATTGGTATTCCATGTAATATCTAAGCATTTCACCGCTACACTACATATTCTAGTTACTTCCCAGTAATTCAAGTTCAGCAGTATCAATGGCCGTTCCACCGTTGAGCGATGGGCTTTCACCACTGACTTACTAAACCGCCTACGGACCCTTTAAACCCAATGATTCCGGATAACGCTTGGATCCTCCGTATTACCGCGGCTGCTGGCACGGAGTTAGCCGATCCTTATTCTTACGATACCGTCAAGTCCCGACACGTCGGGATGTTTCTTCTCGTACAAAAGCAGTTTACAATCCATAGGACCGTCATCCTGCACGCGGCATGGCTGGATCAGGCTTGCGCCCATTGTCCAATATTCCTCACTGCTGCCTCCCGTAGGAGTCTGGTCCGTGTCTCAGTACCAGTGTGGGGGATCTCCCTCTCAGGACCCCTACCCATCGTTGCCTTGGTAAGCCGTTACCTTACCAACTAGCTAATGGGACGCATGCTCATCTTTCACCGTTGTGACTTTAATTACATCTCGATGCCGAGTCGTAATACTATGAGGTATTAATCCAAATTTCTCTGGGCTATCCCTCTGTGAAAGGCAGATTGCATACGCGTTACGCACCCGTGCGCCGGTCTCAAGCACCGAAGTGCTCTACCCCTCGACTTGCATGTGTTAAGCCTGCCGCTAGCGTTCATCCTGAGCCAGGATCAAACTCTTCATCGTATATTTTAAATATTATTATTCGATGCTTTATCTAGTGGTTCTTTTCAAATCTCTCGATTCTATTACTCTTATTCTTTTGTTCCGATTTGCATCGGAACGGCTGTCAATTCAATATGTCTACGAACGTGTATTTCTTTTTAACTTCGCTTGTGTTTCAAAGCGGGTGCAAAAGTAGTGAGTTTATCAGCATTTACAATACTTTTTATCGCTTTTTTTTTAAATATTTCAGCAACTTTTTCTTAACTATCTGATAATATTAAGTTTGCATCAAAACTTTTTATTTTATATTTTAAGATTTTTCCTATTTTTAATATTTTTCAGCAAAAACAATATTTATAAAAATCATATTTCTACACATTTCATAACAAATATTCTGTTTTAAGAGAGACTTGTCAGCCTTTTTTAATTTGTTTAGGAATGAAATCTGAAACATTTGACATTTTTAATCTCTATTTTTGCAAGCAGCATAAATGATACTATTATAAGCTTGAAAAATCAAAACCAAAATATCCAACAATTTGAACTTCCACCTTCTGCAAGAGCAGGAATTATTATTGTTAATATGGAGGATAAAGAGATAGAGAATCACGACATCTCTAAACCTCATCGGGATGATCATTGCCAATTAATGTTTGCTTTAAACGGAAAGTTTAAATTAAATATTGATTTTGAAATTATAGAATTTACCGGACCTGCCTTACTTTGTATCTTTCCTGAAGAAGTACATCATATTATAACGGTAAAAGACCCAAAAGGATGGATGGTTAGTTTTGATTCATCACTGGTTAATAAAGAGCTCCTGCAGCTACTAGAGAATAAAATCAATAATCCATTTTTATTACGAGAAGAATCTCCCTTTTTTCAACAGCTTACAATCCTAATGGATTTAATTGAAAAAGTGCAGTCTAAAAATACAAATACCTACATTCAAAAAAGTATTCATTCTTTATTAAATGCGCTTTTAAATTTAATTTCTGGGGAACTCGTTTCTAATTTACCTCTTAATAAATCTAAAGAAAGTCGCAGTATTATCATTAAGGAAGCTTTTATAAAGCTAACAAAAGAACATTATAAAACCTGGAAACAGCCTACGCAGTATGCTTCGGCTCTCTCTATTTCGGCTGCGCATTTAAATGATACTGTAAAATCATTAACAGGAAGTCCGGTTTCGGCTCATATTCAAGAAGCATCAATAATGGAAGCCAAAAGACTGCTTTACTTTACAGACAGCAGCGTAAAAGAAATTGCTTATCAGGTTGGTTATGACGAGCCTGTTTATTTTGGAAAACTTTTTAAAAAGTTAACCAGCCTTACTCCTCTTGAATTTAGGAAAAAATTCCGTGTTTAGGACTATCCTTCCCTTCATTCAAACTACATTAAAGATCATCCTCTAATTAATTTTGCATTGTAATTAATTTATAATGATATGCAAAACGAAATCAATATCCCAATCATACTAGATGCAGTACGAAAAGTGGGAAACGTCTTTTTAAAAAACTATAAGCAAAATGCGATTCCACAAACTATGGATGAGCTTTTAAAACAATTAGAAGATATCGATACTTTGTGTCTGAGTTCTTTAAAAGAAGATTTAGCGCTACAGTATCCAAATATTCCCTGGCACATAGGCGACGAGTTTGATACTGATTCACAAAGAAATCCATCAGGCGATGAAGAGTACTGGCTTTGCGATGCCATGGATGGTGCTATACAATATCTTCAGCATATTGCAGGATGGACAATAAATTTGGCGCTTATTCGTCATGGAAAACCGCTGTTTTCTGTAATTTTTGATCCATTGGCTAATGAAATGTTTTGGGCAAAAGATGGTGAAGGCGCATTTATGAATGGCAAATTACTCGAACTTAGTAACAAGACAGATCAATCTGTTATGCTTGCTGTTTTTGAGTATGGACATCAGGACAAATCAAATAATGATTTAAATAAAAAAATAGGTACTACGGTCACTAATTTGATTCAGAATTTTGGAATTGTTAGAAATTACGGACCACACGGATTGCAATTGGCTTATGTTGGTGCAGGCAGGATTGATTTGTTTGTTCAGGAAGATCTCGACACTTATAACTGGATTGCAGGATTGCTTATTGCCAAAGAAGCTGGTGCCGAAATCCTAACAACGACAGGAACTCCATGGAAATGGGGAAGCGAAAGCCTGCTCGTGGCACAAAAAAGTATTACTGAAAAATATCTGCAAATTAAATCAACTAACTAAAATGAATATAGCAATTATAGGAGCTGGAGCAGGAATTGGAATTGAATCGGTCATACTGGCTCTTAAAAAAGGCCACATTGTAACGGCATTATCAACAAATACTGATCAGATTCCAAATCATCCCAATCTTATCAAAATAAATGGCAGCGCAACATCTTTAATAGATTTAAAACATGCCATAACTGGATCTGATGCGGTACTTATAACCGTTGGAACAAAAAATAAAAAAGCAACTACCTTATTTTCTGATATTGCCAATGCATTGGTTAAAGTTACTGATGATTTAAAATTCTCTTCGCCAGTTTTGGTAATTACAGGTTTTGGAGCGGGAGAAAGTAAAAATTATTTGAGCTTTTTTATGCGAACGGTGATTTCGCTATTTCTTAAAGACCAATATATCAATAAAACTATAATGGAAGAAATAATCACTAAAAGTACTATGAAATGGGAAATCATAAGACCTGGAATGCTTACCAACGGAGATGCACAATCAACTTATAAGGCAATATCAGGACTTCAAAAAGGAATGAAAGTTGGGAAGATTTCAAGAGCCGATGTTGCCCAATTCTTAATTACTGAAGCAGAAAATCCAATGATGCTTTATCAATATGTTGCACTAACAAATTGATTATATATATAAGGAGTAACAGCGTTTGTGTTGTTACTCCGTATATACATAAAAGAAAGTTCAAAAGTAGATCTGGATTAAAATGCTATTTTACTTCCGGAGTTATTATTTGATATTTTCCACTAAGATGCATTAGACTAAAAAGATACATCAGCCCATCATAATAAGGATCAAAATAACCATCTTCATAAGGCTCCAGTTTAGCATTCCAGACCGCGTGAACAAAATCCATACTTTCTTTATCTTTATTTACTAATGATGCCGTAGCTGCAGTGGCTACTAACCCAATTGAATGTCTGAGTTTTTTTACCGAACCTGCCTGAAGAATAAAGTCAGGAGTAGAACCATCCAAATTAAACTGATCTTCATAAGTGTCTAATCCTTTTGATCTCAGGAAATTTTGAAATCGCTTGGCATAATCTTCCTGCCATTTTTTATCTTTTCCATACCACGTATAATCCATTGCGATATTCATAGGAACACGCCAGGAATCATAACGGAATCCGGGCGGCATCCAGGGCGTTGGATGTGGCTCTCCATTAAATTCGGTATAATCTGAATTTAGACCTGTTACAGGATGGCAGGCTTTATGTAAAAAATTACGCGAAACATCGGCACATTCTTTATAAAACTGTTCATGACCGTCTTTGGCATATAATGCCCAGATTTCATAAAATGCAGGAACATGATAAGAAGGATCTGTCCAATTGTAGCCACCTCCTTCTGGCACAAAGGAAATCTGCTTATGTTCGGTATTTATAATATTATAGATATTCCCTGTACCGTCTTTTTTCCACATGGCATCTAATATTCTTCTGGCTTCTTTGTAATAATTTATTCCTGTATCATTGCCCCATTTATTTGAAGCAAAGAGCAGACTTGTTATATAATATAATTCCCCATCTGAAGCAGAACCGGGAGAATTTTGTTTTTTGGTCTGCGGATCTACACTCCATGCAAAATAAGCTTCTCTTGGTCCGTCCTGATGCTGCATGTATTTGACAGACCAGCGCCAGAGACGATCAAAAACTTCTTTTTTGTTGAGCTGAACAGCAACCATCATTCCGTATGACATTCCTTCGGTACGGGCATCTTTATTTTTTACATCAGAAACATATCCTAACGAATCTCCTTCTTCAAAATATACCTTATTTGGCCCTTCAAAAACATCATAATATGCTTTTGCTAATTTATTATCAATATCAATTTGACTATAACCTGCTGCTGCAAAAAGATTACGGTATTGAGGTTTATCTGCCTTGTTTTTGTTTTGACTAATGATAAAAGCCGGAATAAAGGCAAAAACGATAATAAAAAGTCGGATTTTAAGCAAATATTCATTTGTAATAATCTGATATACAGTCATATTTTCTAGGTTTATTTATTAGTCTTTTATAATAATTTAAATATACACAAAAACAACAAATACACAACTGGTTGTGTGAAAATAATATCAATAATTAAAAGACATAAAAATCAAGTATATGTCATAATATAGAATATAAAAAAACAACTGGTTGTGTTAATAATTAATCATTTAATAGATTTACAAAAAACAAACTCATGCTTCAAATATGTTAATATAGGCTTCAAAAATGATACACATTTTTTCAACTTTCAAGCTATTTTTACATTAAACATTCCATGTCAGATAGAGCAAAATGAAGTGTTATTTTTTTGATAGCAATGCACCTAAAAATTAATTTGCAATTAATATAACAGGATATAAACCTGTAAAAGCAATCCTTGAATATTTATGAGTAATACATCCCAAAAGCTTTCTATACTAGAAAAAACAGGTTACGGTTTAGGTGATTTTGCAGCGAATTTGATTTTTCAGACTCTGCTGACTTTTTTAGCTTTCTTTTACACAGATGTATATAAAATTCCTGCCGGAACTGCAAGCGTTATTATTTTTACAGGAGGTTTTATTGGTGCTTTTTTTAATATCATTATGGGCGTTATTGCTGACCGCACTCAAACGCGATGGGGAAAGTTTAGGCCTTGGATATTATGGACGGCCTTGCCTTTTGGGATTGCTGCTGTGCTTTCTTTTTTAACTCCGGATTTTGGATTAACGGGTAAAACAACTTATGCATTACTGACTTACTTTTTTTTAGTGCTACTTTATTCCGCAAATAACTTACCGTATGTTGCTTTAAGCGGCGTTTTAACTGGTGATATGAAAGAACGAAACAGTCTTTCCTCCTATCGCTTTGTTGCTGTTATGATAGCTCAATTTATTGTACAGTCGCTTTTATTGCCATTCGTTTTAATTTTAGGAAATGGAGATAAAGCAGTTGGTTTTAAAAACACCATGATACTATTTGCTTTTATTGGAGTAATTTGTTTTCTGATTACTTTTTTTACTACCAAAGAAAGAATCATTCCTGCAAAAAACCAGGAATCATCTGTGAAGCAGGATTTTATTGATTTGTGTAAAAATGGACCCTGGCTGGTTATATTACTAGTTACTATTTTGGTATTTATAACTTTGTCTTTAAAGGGCGGTATGTATGTTTTTTACTTTAAATATTACTTAGATCCTGCTGCTCAGACTCTTTTTTTGAATGATATTGGTTTTACAGCTTTAATTGAAAGAGTAAATAATTCCTTAACAGCAATGGGATTTGTAGATCTTCAATGGCCTAAAGACGCTCCAACTTCTGCTTTTAGCCTTTTTAATGGCGGAGGGATTATTTTTATGATATTCGGGATCCTGTTTTCAAAATCTCTTGCAGATTCATTTGGGAAAAGAAATATTTATATCGCTTTCATTTTCTTATCTGCTTTGAGTTTACTGCTTTTTAATTTTTATAGCAGAACCGCTATTGCAATGGTTTTTTTGACCCAATTATTGCATGGATTTATCTACGGAGTAACAATTCCTTTATTGTGGGCAATGATTGCTGATGTGGCTGATTACAGCGAATGGAAAAACAACCGAAGAGCTACTGCTACTGTTTTTTCGGCAATGATTTTTGGATTAAAAATTGGAATAAGTATTGGCAGTGCTTTAGGTGCCGCTTTTTTATCAAAGTATGGTTATATAGCCGAAGAAGTCAATCAGGTTCCGGCTGCTGTTGAAGGGATTAAACTTTCAATAAGTATTTATCCGGGCTTTATATTTATTATAAGTGCCATTTTATTATGCTTTAATGTAATAGATAAAAAAATGGAAATTCAAATTGAAACAGATTTGAAAGAAAGAAGAATATAGATTGTAGATTGTAGATTGTAGATTTTAGATTGCAGATTGCAGATTGTTGATTTTAGATTGCAGATTGTTGATTTTAGATTGCAGATTGTTGATTGTTGATTGTTGATTTTGAAACCTGAAACTTTTTTATTTAACGCAAAGCACACAAAGATTTTTCTGCATATAAGGTTTTATAAAAATACAAAGTTCGCAAAGCTGGATCAACACAAAGCTTTGCGAACTTTTTAAATCTAATAGTTGCACACGATAAAAAAGCCTTGCGAACTTTGCGTTAAAATATCCTCAGTTCAACCTGAAACTTTTTATTTAACGCAAAGCACACAAAGATTTTTCTGCATATAAGGTTTTTATAAAAATACAAAGTTCGCAAAGATGTATCAACATAAAGCTTTGCGAACTTTGGTTTTATAAAAACCTAGCTTATCAAAAAAACTTAGCGTCCTTTGCGTAAAAACCTTTGCGAACTTTGCGTTAAAATATCCTCAGTTCAACCTGAAACTTGAAACTTAAAACTTTAGACCTAAAATCTGAAATCTAAAATTAATTCTGTCTTTAACAAAAAAATAAACAGTGCATTACAAGTGCACTGTTTATCAAAAATACTAACTTACTTAACTCAAACTAACATAATTTAATCATTTAGTACCCAGGATTATTATCACTTGGTTTTATATTGGGATTAGAAGATGTTTCTCTGTTAGGGATTGGCCATAATTCATTTTTACCTGCCTGAAAACCAGTGTTTGCTAATTCTGTACTGGCATTTCCCCATCTCATAATATCGTCAAAACGGCTTTGTTCTCCTGCAAATTCTACTTTACGTTCATGAACAATTGCAGCGAAAACAGCTTCTTTTGTAGGCGTAATATTAGTTGTTAAACCTGCACGATCTCTAACTTGTTTTATAAAGGCTATGGCTGCTGTTTGTGAACCTCCGTCTCTTTGGTTTTCACATTCGGCTTTCATAAGCAGTACATCTGCATAACGCATAACTTTAAAGTTAATACTGGATTGTGTAGCCTCATCTTCTTTTTTATAATAGTTCTGGTATTTTTTCCAGCCTGCATTTCTAATACCTGCAGATGTATTAAAGTTTTGCGCTGTCATGGTACGTGTTCCGTTTAAATATTTAGAACCCGGTACATAAAAAGTATCTCCAAAACGTAAATCCCCTGCTTCATAGGAATTTAAAAGTGCATCTGGCGGATATACATTGTACCAGCTTAAATTACCATATTCCTGTCCTCTCAACGTTGACTCGGCAAAACCAGTTCCGCCGCTGTTTCCTGCATCATCCCATTTGTTCCCAGTTCCGTTGTTTTCATTAAATTCAATCTCAAAAACAGATTCTTTACCATGCTCCGTTTCTTCCATGAAGTTGTTGTAAAAACTGCCTTTATCTTCAAGACTGAATCCTGTAACGTTATTAAGGGCAGCCAAAGCCAGATCGTATTTCTTTTCGTATAATAATACTTTCCCTAAATAAGCATAAGCCGCTTCTTTAGTCACTCTACCTACAACTTCTGTACCTCTAGGCAGTAAATTTTGAGAGGCAAATTCTAAATCTGCCCTGATCAAATCAAAAGCTTCTGCTTTAGGACTTCTTGCGGCGCCTGTAATAGTTCCGGTTTTATAAATGGGCACATCCCCAAAACGATTCACTAAAAGAAAATAATAATAAGCTCTTAAAAAATGTGCTTCTCCTAAAAATTTATTTTTCTTCGCTTGTGATAAAACTGAAGTTGGTAAATCATTAATCTTACCTTCATTATCTAATACAAAATTAGCTCTGGATATTCCTAAGAAACAAGATTCCCAGTAATACTGAATAATGTCATTTCCTGCATTAAACGAAAAATCCTGAAAAGGTTTTTTATTACCTTCTAACTGCGGATTTCCTGCTGCATCCTGCGCCATAAGATCCATGGCAAAAGCAAGATTTCGGGCATACAATCCTCTTGTCTGTAAATTTGCATAAGCTGCATTTACAGCAGATTCTACCTGCGCTTCGGTTTTAAAGAACGTGTCGGGAGATAATGTGTTTGGATTAGTTAATTCTAATTCCGAAGTGTCACATGAATTTATTGCGAAAACTCCCAACAATGCTGCAACTATATGTTTTATTTTTTTCATCATCTTATATATTAAAATTTAACATCAAGTCCAAAAATTACTGATTTAGGCTGTGGATATCTTCCTAAGTCGATACCTGCAGAATTTGCATTGGTATCTGCACGTGCAATTTCAGGATCTAACCCAGAATAATTTGTAATCGTAATAAGGTTTTGACCACTTATGTAGAATCTAATATTTGAAAAATGGCTGTCAAATGTTTCTCCTGATAAGGTATATCCTAAAGTGATATTTTTTAATCTTGTATAAGAACCATCTTCAATATAGCGCTGGTTGGCCGAAGACCAGTTGATATCTGCTCCCTGCGCTCTAGGTAAAGTAGCCGATGGATTGGTTACAACACCATTTACAACAATTGCTCTGTCTAAAACTTCTGTACTGGCATTAAACAAACGGTTCATTCCTGTTAAATCAAATTTATTGGCGTTGTAAATATCATTTCCCTGAACTCCAGTTATGAAGCAGTTGAAATCAAAATTTTTATAAGCTGCCGTAAGGTTTAAACCATAAGTAAAATCAGGATATGGATTTCCAATATTAGTTTTATCATTTGAATTGATTATTTTATTTCCATCACGGTCAACAATTCGAATATCTCCCGGTTTAATATTAGTTTGACCCGGACCAAAAACGGCGTCTACTTCTGCCTGATTTTGATAAATTCCATTTGTTTGGTAACCATAAAAGTAAAATAACGGCTGACCTACTTCCAGTCTTGAAAAGTTTTCCAAACCTGCTCTTGCAGTTGGACCGCCTAATACACTTGTTACTCCCGGCGCTAAACTTGTTACTTCGTTTTTACTTGTTCCTAAATTAGCTACGGCAGACCATGTAAAATCTCCTTTTCTGTCATTGTAACCTAATGAAATTTCATATCCTGATACCTTTACATCCGCAATATTTTGAATTTGAGTTCCACCACCGGCAGATCCTACAGAGGCCGCTAACGGAACTGCAAAAAGAATATCACTGCTTTTATTATTAAAATATTCAAAAGATCCAGTGAATTTTTCATCAAACAAACCAAAATCTAAACCAATGTTTCTATCTTTTTTAGACTCCCATTTCAAGTCAGGATTAGAAGCAACTCCAAGAGAAACACCGGGTGCATTTCCTCCGTTAATTGGATAATTATAATCAGCAAGTAATGTCGCTGCGTATTGATAATTGTCTATTCTGTCATTTCCTGTTGTTCCTGTACTTGCTCTGAGTTTTAGTGTACTAAAAACAGAATCTGCCATAAAACTTTCTTTGGCTATATTCCAGCCCAAAGCAAATGAGTAAAAATTACCCCAGCGGTTATTCGCTCCAAAACGAGATGAAGCATCTCTACGCCCAGAAACCGCAAGTATATATTTATCATCGTAATCGTAATTGATACGGGCGATATATCCAATATTTTTTTCTTCAAAATTTCCTGAACTCAAACTTCCTTCATTGTATCTCAGCTGATCAATTTCGTTTGAAATATAGTAACGGCTTCCTGCTGCTAAATTCTGCCCTTTTCCGTCAATTTTAGTGATAACTCCTAATACCTCAATATTATGCTTTGCAGCGATAGTAGTTTTATAAGTTAAACTATTATCAAAAACAATATTTTGACCTTGGGTATTTGTTTCATTGGTTGTTGAAAATGCTTGTTTATGATAAGAACCATCATTAAAACTAGGAATAAAGGTATGATCCTTGCTTGTAAAGTAATCTAATGAAACTTGTGATTTAAATTTCAGGCCTTTGTAAATTTCTAATTCAGCGTAGATATTTCCTATTATAGATAAATTATTAATTTTTTGATATCCTAAATTAGCTACACGAACAGGATTTTCGGCATCATTACCATCAATTGCGCTTGGGCCTTGATAGCCTCCTAAATTTGCTCCGTTATAAACCGGTAAATAAGGCGCCATTTTAATAGCATGCTCTAATAATGTTCTTCCTCCTGAGTTACGCTCCGGATTGATTTTACTAAAAGATATTCCCATATTGCTTCCTACCTTAAGTCTGCCAATATCCTGCGTATTATTAGCTCTAAACGAATAACGTTCAAAACCAGTATTAATAACAGCTCCTTCCTGTTTCAAATATTCAGCAGAATAGCGGGCTGTAGAAGTTTCTGTACCATTTGAAAAACTCAAATTATAATCCTGCATTACACCGCTTTGAAAAATCTGATCCTGCCAGTTGGTATTGGTATTGCCAAATTCAGCAGCTCTTGCTGTTAAATCACTTCCTAAATCTTTAGCATACTGCAGATATTGCTGCGTATTTAAAACATCATATCTTTTTGTAATAGTCTGAAAACCCGCATAAGTGCTAAAATTCAACTGCCCAGGTCCTTTTTTACCTTTTTTAGTAGTAACCATAATTACTCCGTTAAAAGCTTTTGAACCGTATAAAGCTGTTGTTGAAGCATCTTTTAAAACAGACATCGATTCAATATCATTAGGGCTCAGTCCAGATAAGTTACTGGTCAAAACTCCATCAATTACATATAACGGAGCACTGTTTCCCATTGTAGCCAAACCACGAATAGTAACCGTAGGATTAGAACCCGGAGCACCATTTACAACAGTAACACCCGCGGCTCTACCTTGTAAAGCTGACTCTGCATTTGTAATAGGAACTGCGGCAATATCTTTTGAACCTACTGTTGAAATTGCTCCGGTTACCTTGGTTCTCTTTTGAGTTCCGTAACCTACAATAACTTCATTTAAGCTTTGTGTGGATAACGCTAAGGTAACATCAATAGTATTTCTGGTACCTACAGTGATCGTTTGTGAAATTAGGCCAACAAACGAAAATGTAATTTTGTCTGTAGGGTTCACACCTTTTAAAGTATACTTCCCGTCAAAATCTGTAGCGGCACTGTTTTGTGAGCCTTCTACGTTAACACCGGCACCCGGTAAAGGAAACCCCGAGGGATCTGTAACTACCCCTTGTATGGTCTTTGACTGTGCCATCATATTATGACTGCTGATTATCAGCAATGTGATTATTGCATATTTCAATTTTAACATCATTTCAATTGGTTTTTTGATTAGTTTAAATAGTTATTTGGTTGTAAAGTTTTAGTTATTGTAATGCTTATTCTAAAACTTAAAAGTGGTTTTTATAGCTCTTAAATTTTAATACAAATAAGGATTCAATACATAATTTGGTTTTCAATTCATACTGTAATTTTTAAAAAGGTTAATACTTGTTTTCCTGGGTTATTTAATTTTTCTTACATCCAAAAATATAAGGTTAGCCTAAATTTTGTCTATTAAAAATGATGCAAAAACTATCAATTTTGTAGCATGAAAACTACAGAAACAGCCATATTGACGGTTTTTGAGCGATTTATCGAATAAAACAGAAATAGGATTTTAATAATTATGTTATTCCTTTTTTAAGCATGAAATAAAAAAAGGCTTTAATTACAATTATTTCATAATTTCTAAAAATGACTTTTACTGTTTATTACTTTGATTTTTAATTATTAAAACAAAAAAAAGACGGTATAAACCGTCTTTAAGTGGAATTCAAAATCAATAAATTATTTGCTGTGCGTAGGCAGCTGCCCGTATTTTTCTTTATAACATTTTGTAAAATAAGAAGGAGAACTAAAACCCGTTTTAATACTAATTTCAGTTATATTGTCATTGCCCAGTTCTATCAATTCTTTGGCTTTTTCTAAACGAACATTTCGTATAAATTCATTTACCGAAACACCGGTTAAGGTTTTAATTTTTCGATACAACTGGCTTCTGCTTAAAAATACTTTTGATGCTAAAACCTCAACACTCAATTCATATTCATTGATGTTTTCATTAATGTAATTCAGTACACTTTTTATGAATTCATTATCCAGTGTGGTCGTTTTTTCTTTTGCTTTTGGAGTAATCCCGTTATAGAATTTATTAAACATAATCTGCCTGCTTTTAAGCAACTGCACTAAACTGGACCTTAAAATATCCATGTCAAATGGTTTGCTTAAATACATATCGGCACCGGAATCTATTCCTTCTAATTTATCTTTGACCAGTGCTTTTGCAGACAGCATCATTAACGGAATATGACTGGTTTTTAAATCGGCTTTAATGTTTTTGCACAATTCTAAACCATTCATAACAGGCATAATCACATCTGTCAAAATCAAATCGGGCTGTTTTTGCAACGCTGCTTCTAAACCAATCTGACCATTTTCTGCCGTGATTACTTTATACTCTTTCTTGAGCTCATTTTTTAAATAATTCCGTAATTCTACATTATCTTCAACAATCAAAATAGTGTAAACACGATCTTTTTGTTCCTGATCATCTGGTGATTGAACGGTTTCTTTTTCGATGGTTGGTGTGAAACTTATTTTTTTCTCTTTTTTAAATTCTTCCTGCAATATTTCATTTTCATTGAAGAAATCTTTTCCAATCGGAAATATTAATTTAAAAGTGGTTCCCGCTCCCAATGCACTTTCTACTTCAATAACTCCTTTGTGCAGTTCTACAAATCCGCGAACTACTTCCAAACCTATTCCTGTGCTTCCGTAATATGCTTTATTTAAATTGTTTACCTGATAAAAACGGTCAAAAATTCGCTTAATATCTTTTTTATCCAATCCCGCACCGGTATCTTTAATAATAATCGAAAAAGAAGGATTACTGTAAGCAGGCTGTAATAATGGAAAATAAATTAATTCCTCGTCAATTATTACTTTTACTGCTATTTTTCCGTTATCCGGAGTAACCTTAAAAGCATTTGAAATTACATTAAAAATAATTTTTTCAAACATTTTAGGATCTACCCAATCGTTTAATGCTTTTTTATCTGATTGAAATTGCAGCTCAATTCCGCGGCTTTGCGCTTCTTCATCAAAATAGCTTACAATTTCTTTTGTAAAACCCACTACCTCTAATTGCTGTACTTTGAGCGGCATTTTATTAAACTGAAGCTGATTAAAATCCATCAGCTCGTTGATTAATCTGGAAAGTCTGTCAGAACTTTTTTGAATTGTCTGCAGTTTATTCAAAACACCGTCCGAAAGTTCCTGTGTATTGTTCTTAAGTATATCTGCTAAAGGATTTAAAATTAAAGTAAGCGGTGTTCTAAACTCATGCGAAATATTGGTGAAAAACTGTAGTTTTTTATCATTTAATTTTTCAATCTGAGCTGCTTTTTTCTGTTCAAATTGTATTAATTGCTTTTGTTTGAACCTATTTTGATAATATTGATTTCCGAAATAAATGGCCGCCAGTACTAACAGCGAATAAAATAGATAAGCAAATGATGTTTTCCACCACGGAGGTAAAATTTCAATTTTTAATTCTAATGGCTTTTGGCTCCAGGCTCCGTTTTTTTCAGATGCTTTAACTTTAAAAACATACTTTCCGGGAGCTAAGTTGGTGTAAGTTGCAGAGCTTTTACTGCCCACATAATTCCACGAATCTTCAAAACCTTCTAAGTAATAAGCAAATTCATTTTTGGCAGGAAAAGAATAATTTATACCAATAAAATCAATTGTAAATACAGACTGATCATGTTTAAGAATTATCTTTTTTGTTTCGGATATTACTTTTATTAACGGTGAATTTTTTTCGAGCGGCTTTACTGATTTATTAAAAAGTTTCAGATCTGTGAAATAAATAGGAAGCTGCTTTTTGCTTTTGACCAGATTTTCAGGATTAAAATAGTTCAAACCTTCGTAGCCTCCAAAATACAGGATTCCGTTTTCATCTTTTAGAACCGAATTGTTGTTGAAATCATTTCCAAACAAACCGTCGTAAGTCGAGTAATTTACTGTTGTTTTACTTTTTAAATCCAGTCTGCTGATTCCTTTTTTTCCGCTTAACCAGATTCGTCCGTCATTTGATTCTATAATTGAGGAAATTGATTTTTCATGAAGCCCATTAAAATTTATATACCATTTTAGAGCATCTGTTTTTTTATTGTAGCTAAATAATCCAGCACCATCTGTACCAATCCAGATTTCTTTATTTTTGGCCTGATATAAAGTATTAATAGTGTGTATGCTTTTATGGTTTTTGAGCTTTTCTGACATTTTATCGCGTAAAGAAGTCACAGAAAAAGTAACAAAATCCTTTGTGCTTACTTTGTATAAACCTGCTGTTGAACCAACCCAAACAGCATCATCAGAATCGACCATTACTTTTCTAATGTCTAAATTCACCATTCCGTTGGCATAAAATGGTTTCTGATTGCAATGATGAAAACGACCGTCTGAAGGAGTAAAATAATGTAATCCTTTTGCAAAAGTTCCTATCCATATTACGCCTCTCGAATCTTCGCCAATACTCATAATATTATCTGAAGCAAGATCAGGAGTGTTTTTTGTGTTGTAATTAATAAAGTTTCGGCTTCCTTTCTTCAAAAAAAAGATTCCCTCATTCCAGCTCGCCAGCCAGACATTTTGTTTTTTATCTATAAAAACTTTAGTAATGTTATTATTCGTTAATCCCGAATAAAATTGAGTTTCTGATTTGGTAATATGCTTAAAGTTTTTGGTTTCCGGATTGTATACATCTACGCCTCCGCCTTCCATAGAAATCCACAACTGACCTTCATGATCTTTGGCAATTCCGGTAACACAATTGGTTTGGAGTGACTGCGTATTTCCGGCTAAACTTTCAATTCCTTTTACCTTATTGTTTATTCTGTCAAAAACACCTAAACCTTTGTTATAATACCCCAGCCAGATTCTTTTTTCTTTGTCTACATATAACGACCAGACAGAATTAGAGCCTAAACTGCGGCTATTAAACTTACTGTTTTCGTATTTTTTTTGAATAACACCCTGACTATTTACAATAATTAATCCATCGTTTTCTGTTGCACAAAGAATGGTTTCAGTATCTACAGCCACAATCGACATAATTCTTTTTCTGGTAATTGGAAAAGTAACAGCCTGTTTTTCTTTAGAATACAAACTGGCTTTCACCAGACCTTTGTATCCATTACCAATCCATAAGTTTTGTTTGCTGTCAAAAAACATAGAGATAATTGTCCCTGACAGTAATTCATTGTTTTGGGCAATTTTTACTTTTTTAACTTCATTTTTTAGCGGGTCAACTACTTTTAAACCCGAATTAGTTCCTAAATAAATAGTTCCTTTTTTATCCTTTACTAAACAATGAATCAAATAATTTACGGCATTTGGAGTGTCTAATTTAAGGCTTGTAATTTTCCTTGACTTTACATTTAGTTTCAGCAGACCATTATTAAATGTTCCTAAAAAGATATTACCGTTGTTGTCTTCAATAATGCTTCTTACGGAAATTACAGTTTCTTTTTGGCTTGGTTTTCTAAGGTCGATATTCTCAAAAGTATCCAAATTCCTGTTGTAAAGACACAATCCTTCATCTGTTCCTGCCCACAAGCGGTTTTGTGTATCTACATAAACCGTATAAATTAAATTGCTGTTAATAGAATTGCTGCGTTTGGAGTCCTGCTCGTAACCCACATAATTTATTCCATCATATTTATACAAGCCTGCACCATTTGTTCCCATCCACATAACACCAAATTGATCCTGTGCAATGGTATAAATACCGCTTTTTGAAGTCTCACTATCTACCAGACGAAATTGATAGTTTTCAAATGTATTTTGAGAAAACAAGCTGTTGATTATAAAAAACAAAATAGCAATGGCTCTAAAACATTTTTTTGAAGACATTATAAAATGATTATTAAATTAAAATTCAATGTATATTGTTTAATAAAACACAATTTTGAGACTATTTCTTTTTAAGATCAAAAGGCAAAAGACTGCTTGTTTTTTATTAGTTCACCAGCAGCATTCCTCCATTAGAAGGAATCTTTATTTCAACTTCCTGATTGCTTTTATGTTTGATTGTTTTTACTTTTCCGTTTAATTTTTCATCATCAAAATAACAGGTTAATGATGCATTGGTAACAATCATTGGGAGTTTCAATTTTAAACTCAATGTTTCTTTTTGAGCGTTTATTCCTGCTATATACCACTTCGGTCCTTTTCGGCGGGCCAGAATTACATATTTGCCCGGATATCCTACTAAAAAACGAACTTCATCCCAAGTCGTTGGAACTTCTTTCATAAAATTTACTGCCCAGACCGGAGCATCATTTAAATTGTTTGGTGCCAATGCAAAATGCTGTACGCCGCTTTGAAAAAGTACAGCTGTCGCTAAAGCAAATACATCTGAAGTTATTCGTTTTGAACCTTTGTTGGGCGTGTTTTCACTATTGTAAAATTGGTTTAAAGCGCTTCCGCCAAAATCCATGCTTCCCACTGTATTTCGAATAAAAGTATGTGTAGCGGCATTAATCGCTTCATTATCGCAGCTTGCTTGTCCAAAATGCAGGTTTTCACTCGCTAAGACCGCTTCGCTTGAGGCAAAATTGGGATACATGCGTTCCCAGCCTCTTGGTAATGTACAGCCGTGAAAAATAACCATCAAACCAAAATCATTAGCATCTTTTAAAATATCTTCGTATAACTTCATGGTGACTTGTTTGTCTCCTCCAAAGAAATCTACTTTAATGCCTTTTACATCGATGCTTTTTAACCACGCCATTTCCTTACGACGAATAATACTATTGTCCATCATTCCTCTTGGTCCTTGCGGCGCATCGTTCCAATACCCATTTGAATTGTACCATAAGTATAAACCAACACCTTTTTCAGCACCATATCTCGACAGTTCTGCAATTTTATCTTTTCCGATTTGAGTGTCCCAAAGCGCATCAACTAAAATAGTCTGATATCCCATTACTGTACTAAAATCGATATATTCTTTTTGTACCGGAAAAGTAGTGTTATCATCCATTTTCATAATCCAGCTCCATGAACCTTTGGTATATAGGTACTCTTTTGAGGCTTCGTATTTTGGTTTAACCAAATCAAAAGGAATAGTAGTTTCTACAATTGGAGCCAGATTTTCGCCAACAGTAATAGTTCTCCACGGCGTTTCACCCACAAGCGGTATGCCTGGCGAAGTTGTTCCGTTTCCGTTATTTTCTCCCGTCATTGGAAAACCAATGCTGTATAATCCTTTTTCGTGCCCTATTAATCTGCTGGCGCAATATCCGCTGTCAACGCCTGTTTCTGATAGTAAAATCCAGCCGTTATTGTTTACTTTGAAAAGACATGGAAATGTGTAGCCTTCGCCAATTCCGTTTTTTCCCGTAGAATCATCTAATACATATGACATTTCATAACTAGGCATCGTTCTGGCAAATCCGGTCATTGGTTTACTTTGCGGACAAAGAAATGTTGTTGTGCTTTCTGGCAGAAGAAAACCTGAAGCCTCTTCTTCTACAACGCAGGAACGACTTTCATTTTGCGGATATATTTTATATTTGAAAGCTGCATTGTTATTGCTTACCCTAAATATGATATCGATCGTTGCTTTATTTTCTTTAGTAAAAGAAAAAACAGCTTCATTCGCTTCATAATGCACATTACTGTTTTTGATATTAGGAAGCTGGTAGCTTTCGTCAATTTTATTTTGAACTGGATCTGTTTTTAAAACTAATCCTGTTGTAAAATCCCCAACATTGGTTTTTAAACCAAGCGGTGACTTTTCTAAAAACGTCTTTTCATTATAAGAAAGGTTGTAAAATGGCTGACCGTTAGAAACAAAAAGAGAAACTTTAAGTTTTCCGTCGGGGCTTTTTACGACCGATTGTGCATTTAAGTTTAAAAAACTAAATAGACATAAACATATAACATATTTAAAACTCATAGCTCAGTTTAGATTAATTACTTTTTTATTGAGTTTCGTTTATTGAACGACCAATTTTACCATTTTTAAATCTTTAGCATCAGAACTGCTCCCATAATAAACTTCGTATTCTCCGGAAGCGATATTCATTGCTCTGGTTTTAGCATCATAAAACTCAAATGATGAAGACGGTAAATTGATCGTTACATTTTGTTTTTCACCTGCTTTTAATGCAATTCTTTTAAAAGATTTTAATGTTTTTAATGGGCCGTCTGCGTCATTTAATTTTCGAACATAAACCTGAACAATTTCTGTTCCGTCACGTTTACTGGTGTTTTTTATTGAAAATTTTAGCTGCGTTTCTTCATTAGATTTTATCTTGTTCTTACTTAGATTTCCTGCCTGTATATCGAATTTAGAATAGCTTAAGCCAAAACCAAACGGAAACAAAACATCTGTCGTATAACGATACGTACGCCCTTTAAGAGAATAGTTTTCGAAGTCGCCTAATTTATCTGAATTTTTATAAAATGAAACTGGAAGTTTTCCCGCTGGATTATAATCTCCAAAAAGAACATCGGCGACAGCCTGACCTCCCGATTCTCCCGGATACCAAGCCTGTAGAATTGCATCACAGCTTTCTGTTTCCGGCGTTAAAGCAATGGCAGATCCTGAACAGTTTACAAAAATTACTTTTTTACCAGCTGCTTTCAGTTCTTTTAAACATTTTCTCTGTACGGCAGGAAGTTCAATATTGGTTCGGTCGCCGCCTTTAAAACCGGGAAACGAAACCGGCATTTCTTCTCCTTCCAGTAAAGTCGAAAGTCCACCTGCAAAAATTACGGTATCAATACCTTTTAGTTTTTGAATTAAACCTTGAAAATCGATATCAAACTCTTTTCCAAAATCAAATTCTAAATTAGCCTGCCAATCGTTTGACTGGGCAAAAAGAATTTCGATTTTATATTTTTTTCCCGCTTCAACTGCAAACGGAATTTTGCCTGGAACAGTTCGCCAGTTGGTATACTTTGCTATCGATTTTCCATCTACAAATAATTCAAAAACTCCGGTAGCTCCGGTTTTAAAAACAAGATTTTCAGTTTCTTTCGCCGTAAATTCAGTTTCATATTTTGCCGAAAATCCTTCTAGTTTAACTCCCGAAGCAAATTCATGCTGACCTGCAGTGGTCATTTTTATAGGATTTAAAATTTGCTGCGAAACAACACTATTCCCTTCTCTATTGGGATTGTTCCAATAAGTGGCTTTCATTCCTTTTTTTCCTTCAAATGAAAATTGATCAAAATAAGTGTCTGTTACTTTATCTTCGACTAAATCACAAGATTTATCATATAGGACTTTATTTGCAGTGAGTTTTGTTTCAATTCCGTTTTTAATCGTAATAGTTTTATTGGGTGTTCCGTTATAATTTCCCCACAACATAGGTTCATTATCTGCATTTGGCCCAATAACGGCCACTTTATTTATGGCTTTATTTAAAGGAAGAATATTGTTTTTATTTTGTAAAAGCGTCATTGACTTTTGCGCCATTTCTAAAGCTAACTGCTGATGTTCTTTACTGTTAAGCACCGTTGCCGGAATTTTAGTCCAGGGCACAATCGAGTCATCGTCCATTTCGCCCAAATCAAAACGACCGATCAAAACACGAAGCAGGCTTTTATTGATTTCTTCTTCTTTAATTAAATCTTTTTCAACGGCTTCGGATAATTTTTTAAAAGAGTATTTATCCCAAACACATTCAACATCAGTTCCTGCCAATACAGCTTTTGATGCGGCGTGCACATCATCTGATGAAACTTTATGGGTGGTATAAAAATCTGTAACCGCGCCGCAATCTGAAACTACCAAATATTGAAATCCCCAATCGTCGCGAAGAATTTGCTGTAAAAGTCTTGTATTACTGCAGCAAGGTTCGTCGTCTAAACGCTGATAGGCACACATTACTTGTCTAACATCGGCTTCCTGAACCAAAGCTTTAAATGCCGGAAGATACGTTTCGTATAATTCACGCGGATTTACATTATTCAGGTTCAATTCATGTCTGCTCCATTCAGGGCCGGAATGAACGGCAAAATGTTTGGCACAAGCCAAAAGCTTACGGTATTTTGCATCTGCTGGTCCCTGAAGTCCTTTTACAACCGAAACTCCCATTCTTGAAGTAAGATACGGATCTTCTCCATAGGTTTCCTGTCCGCGTCCCCAGCGTGGGTCTCTGAAAATATTGACATTGGGCGTCCATACCGAAAGGCTTAAAAAGCGTTTATTTTCATTTCCGTTTTGAATCCATTGGTTGTATTTCGCACGGGCTTCATCAGAAACCGCATCAAATACACGAAAAACCAATTGATCGTCAAACGAAGCTGCCATCCCAATGGGTTCTGGAAAAACGGTAACATTATCATTATTAGCATAACCGTGCAGGGCTTCGCTCCACCAGTTGAACTTTTTGATTCCTAATCTGGGTATCGCATCACTTTGGTCGCACATTAAGGCTGCTTTTTCTTCGAGCGTTAATCGGGAAATTAAATCTTCTGCACGCTTTTTAGAACTAAGCGACGGATCTTTATAAGGATATTGCTGTGCATTTAAATTGAAAAAGCATACTAAACTTAAAAGATATAGATAATTATTTTTCATGTTTTTTCTTTTGATTAAAGATTTTACTCTTCGTTTATCATTTAATTTTTATTGTCAAGATGGAAATAATCAAAATCAACATAACCTCCTAAATCTTTCTCTGCATAATTAAAAAGACCAAATCGATAGCCCATAAAATGAGGAAGCGTATAGGGCAGTTTTATTACGTTTCCTATACCAATCCATTCTTTTCCATCCAGACTATAGTAAAACCAGCCCAAATCTGCTTTGTCTTTAAAATTGCATGCTGCTTTAAAATAGATTTTATTTCCGGTGAAGGGAACGCTTTGAATTTCTTTTGAAATGCCATCTATGGTTTCAACCATGACAATTCTTTTTGATCCATTTTCGGCTTTTATGCCAACCAGACCAAAATCTTTTTGAAGTAAAGAAAGCCCTGCAAAACCACCTTCTTTCATTTTAAAAACTTCCAGCAGAGTTATTCCTGAACATTCTGGCCCAAACGTTCTTTGTGTGAGCGTATTTTTAGCCTGGGTAAAAGTGTTTGTTATCGAAGCTGTTTTTAATCTTAAATAACCTTTTCTTTCTTTAACTGACCAAAATGAATTATCTGGATTGTGGTTCCATTGCCAGACTAAGGGCAAATCGTTGTCTCCTTTTTTTCGATTAAAATCATCTGAATTCACAATTCCCGGAATTAATCCTTTACTTTCAGGTAAATCTAAATATTGGGGCACTTTGTTGTTTTCGCCCAAAACTGGCCAGCCGTCTTCCCATTTAACCGGAACAAAATACGGAATACGTCCTACGCCTCCGTAGTCTCTAAATAAGTACGAAAACCATTTTCCGTCTGGAGTATCAATTAAACCTCCTTGTGCGACTCCTAAATCCTGCAAGCCAATCTTCCCTTCCCATGGTCCCGTAATTTTATCGGCTCTGTGAATAAGCACTGTGCGCATTCCGTTTTTTGGCCAGACAATATTAAATAGATAATATTTACCTTTTATTTTATACAATTGAGAACCTTCTGCGCCAAGCATAATAGCATTTCCTGCCGGACTGCTGGCATTTTCGATTAAAACCTGATTTAACCCGTTTTCTTTTATTCCTGATAAATCTGACTTTAGTTCTTTGATAAAAAGTTTACCATTTCCATAGACCATATAAACGCTGGCATCATCATCAAACAAAATACTGTGATCGTGATATGCCGGACTAAAACTAATTTCTTTCCAAGGTCCTTTTTCGATATCTTTTGTCGTGTATATATAAGTCTTTCCGGTAGTCTGGGCAAAAGTGGTTACATAAAATGTATTGTTGTGAAATCTAATATTACTTGCCCAAGAGCCTCGACCATAGTTGTTTTTGTCATTATCCAGATTTAGTTCGTCTGTATTTCCTAAAGTATTAGAAGCATAATTTATTATTTTCCAGTTAATTAAATCTTTTGATTTCATAATTGGAACGCCCGGGCTCATGTGCATCGTCGTACTGCTCATAAAATAATCACTGCCAATTCTAATGATGGACAAATCAGGAACATCTGCAAAAATTACAGGGTTCTGTGCTTTTTGTGCAGCTAATGAAATTCCAAAAAACAGTAATATGACACTTAAATATTTTTTCATCTTCTTTCTAACTGAATTAAAAACCTTTACACTTTCCTATTACTTTCGGACGCTGGTTATCTTAAAAAAAAGATTTCAATTGAATAACAATGGGGCAAACTGAAATAAATCGTGTCTCCATACCGGCCAGGTATGCCCGCCCGGATATTCACTGTATTTATATTTAACTCCCATCTCGTCGAATTTCTTCATCATTATTTTACAATTTTCATAAGCGATATCTTCTTTACCGCCCATTGAAATCCATAATTCTCTAATATTTGAATTAATTGTTGCTGCATTGTTTTTCATAAATTCATATTGAGGTTCTGATAAAGCTGTATTATTGGCCCACCATCCTGAACTAAACACACCAATACTGGAAAACATATCTGAATTTTTAATCCCTGCATAAAGTGTCTGCAATCCTCCCATCGATAAACCGGCCAGCGCTCTGTTTTTAGGATCTTTTGCTGCTTTAAAATTACTTTCTACAAAAGGTATTGCCTCTGTTTTTAATTCATTTTCAAAAGCTTTAAGTGCATTTTCATTGAAGCCTGCACTTCCTGCTACATTTCCGTCAAGCATTACAATCAGCATTGGTTTTGCTTTATTTTCGGCTATTAAATTGTCTAAAATTAAATTCGCTTTACCTTGAGAAGCCCATCCTGTCTGATCTTCACCTCCTCCGTGCAATAAATATAAAACCGGATATTTTTCGCTGGCATTTTCATAACCGGGCGGTGTGTAAACATACATCTCACGCCACGAATTAGTTACTTTTGAAAAGTACTGTTTGATTCTTACCTCTCCATGCAGAACATTTTTTAAGGCATAAAAATCCCCTTCTTTATTGGGAATTTCAATACCGCTTGCCATACGTCCCATACCATAAAATGATTGACTTGCCGGATCAGCCACAGCGACACCATCAATAAGTAACGAATAGTAATTAAATCCCGGATTTATGACATTAGTTGTTACAGTCCAAAATCCTTCTGAATCCCTTACCATATCGTATTTTTTGCCTAAATCAATTTGTAATCTTGAGGCTTCCGGGGCTTTGATTTTAAAAATAACCCTGTTATCCGGTAATATTTGAGGATATTCAGCTTTACGGATATTAGTCTGGGCAGGATTGCCTAAAATGGTATATGCTGCAAATTTTGACTGATCGACTGGTTTAAATAAAAACTGTGAAAACATGTATAAGCCATTTTTCCATACTTTAAAATCATGCACACCCGGTTCGATATAGTAAATATGAGGCACATTATTTTTAAATAAGTAATCGTGTGTACGTGAGCTGTTTTCTATAAGCCAGTCCTTATCGCCGCATGAAATCCAAAGCAGTTTGAGTTTCTTTTTTGCTTCTTCGGGATTCGGCAGTAATTCTTGCGGCAGCTTCGTATTTGGCGCTGCCGAAAATGCTCCTACCCAGGCAAACTTATCTAAATTTCCTAATCCGAAATTCAAAGATTGTCCACCTCCCATCGATAAACCGGCAATGGCACGGTGTTCCCTGTCTTTTAAAACAGGATATTTTTTTTCAATAAATGGAATTAAATCATTTAAAAGATCCTTTTCAAAAACACTGAAAGCTTTTACCTTTTCCGGGTCCATTATATTTCCTGTAGCGCTGTCATCTTTCATTGCTCTGCCGTTTGGCATCACCACAATCATGGGTTCAATTTTTTCTTCAGCGTAAAGATTATCTAATATAACCTGCGGATTTCCTCCGTTCAGCCATTCTTTTTCATCGCCTCCTATTCCGTGTAAAAGATATAAAACAGGATATTTTTTCTTTTTGTTAAAACCCGGCGGTGTATAAACCGTAGCTTTTCTAATCGAACCTACCGTTTTAGATTCGTAAGTTACTGTCTCGATTTTTCCTTCTTCTGCATTTGGGTTAACCACATCAAATCCAAGTGGAGCCTGAACTATAAAAGACTCTTTTCCATTAGATAATGCATAACCGGATAATGATAACATTTTTTCAGCGTAACGTCTGCCCAATTCTCTGTAACCATCCGCATTAAAATGTAGAAAATCAGGTTCAGCCTTACATCCTTTTGAAGAAATAACATAGGAATTTGGTATAACCTGAGGCAGTTTTGCAATTATTGCATTCATACTGCCGCATTTACCGTTCTGGTCTTCATTTACGGTTTCTCCAGAAAGTAACGGCACTTTTTTAGGATCGAGATTTAAGTCTTTTATTAAATTATCGTATACAATTTTTACTTTTTGAGGCCAAAGCGTATCACCTGTATTCGACTCTCCCTGATGCAGTAAAATACCTTTTATAACACCAGTTTTCTGCGCAATTTTTGCCATTGCTACTAATCTTGCATATGGATTTCCGTCGTATTCTTTTACAATGTTTTTTAGCCAATCCGGAGAACCTACAACATACGTTTCAAAATTATCTTTATCAAAAAGTTCTATTTTACAGCCTCCAACAGCAACATTTATAACGCCAACTTTTATTTTCTCAGGAAGATTAGATATCATCGTTCTTCCAAAATAGTCTATTGGAGTAAGTCCGGTTGTACATCTGCACAAAGGCGGAACTGCTGTATACCATTTTCCCATTTCACGTCCCATTTCAGGACAGTCGACTGCAGCTAAAACCTGAAAACGCGGATTAACATTAACTTTATCCTGCGGTTCAATTTTAGCGTAACCTTCCATATTGGATTGTCCTAAACTCAAATAAATATGAAAATCTGAATCTTGAGAATATCCTTTTTGGACTATTAAAAAAAGAATTACGAATTTTAAAAACCTGCTTATTGATTTCATTATTTACAAATTTGTTTTTGGTTTGAAGATTTAAAAATGAACAACTATTCCGGATGCGCATCATTGACAACCGTAGCATATAAACCGATCAATGCTCCGGTAAAACCTCCGGCGACATTGGTTGAAAGAATATCTCCGGAAACTGCTCCGCCTAAGTTTTCAAAATTAACGCCGTTGACAGCATAACTAAATTCATAGCTGTCTCCTTTTGCTTTAACCTGAAGGCGTAATGAATTTGTTATTTTGATTTTAGAACTTGCTATAATTTTTGACTGCCCTTTTTCTGTTCTTTCTAATAAAATAAAAGTATCATTTCCTTTTTTTGTGATTCCAAATACATAATTAGAACGTTCACTCTGAAGGCAGACAATACCGGCTAAATCCTTTTCTGACTCTGGTTTGTAATCAACCGCGGCAGTAAATGAAAATGTGTTGTGCTGCTGTCTGTAAAAAAGTGTAGAAGTGGGTTTAACCTCTTTAATGTTTACTTCAAATGGAGTTATTTCTAAGCCTTTTTTACTCTGAGAAATAAAGTTTTCGCGCGGACCCCTTAATCCAATCCATCTGTAATCTAATTTTTTAGAGGTGAAATTTTCGGTAAACGTGAAATTTCCGTTCGGAAAAAAACCATCTTTTCCTGTTTTATTTGTAACTCCTGTCGGCATTTTTAATTTTGGCTGCATTGGAATTAATCCGTTTTCAAAAACAGGAAAATCGCCCGACCAGTTTACAGGCAGTATAAAAGTTTCTCTCCCTGTATTTACCCTGTTTTGATTATTTGGGCGAATGCCTAAAAAAACGCCATAATATTTATTATTCGGACCTTGAATTAAATCAGCATGACCCGTCCAGTCTACTTTATTAGTTCTGTCATTTGGAAAATAACGCTGCGTAAGTATCGGATTATTTGATGACGGTTTGAAAGGCCCTTTCGGAGTATCACTTATAAAAATAACTTCGCTGTGGTTGTCTCCTGTTCCTCCTTCGGCACACATTAAATAATATTTTCCGTTTTTTTTATATAAATGCGGTGCTTCAATCCAGATTGGTTTTTTAGAAAGATCTACTCCTCCGTCTACAATAATTTTATCCGTTCCGGGGATTACTTTATCTGTATTGAGATCATATTCCCAAACTTTTATAACACGATGTCCTTCATACAATTCTTTTCCTTTATCCGGAGCATCATTATGAACAATATAACCTTTGCCGTTATCATCAAAAAAAATGGAAGGATCAATTCCGCCAAAGCCTAATTTTATAGGACTTCCCCAGCCTTTCATAGGATCTTTTGTCTTCACAATAATATTTCCCAGTCCGCCGGAAAATGCGGTCACAATCATATAGAAGGTATCATTATGCGGATTATAAGTAATTCCGGGAGCATAAACGCCTTCGCTGATTCCGGTATCATGCGGATTAAACTCTGAAACATTATTTAAAACTCCGCCCAAATCTGTCCAGTTTACTAAATCTTTAGAGTGAAAAATAGGTACACCGGGAAACATGGCAAATGAAGAACAGACCATGTAATAATCATCGCCTTTTTTTGTAATGGCAGGATCAGGATAACAGCCTTGTAAAATTGGCGTATAAAATTCATCCGGTTGTAATGGATTCTCATTATAAACCTGATCGTCACCAACATAACTAACATTAGAAAAAACAGCGGTTTTTTTAGACTGTGTTTTTTTCAGATTCGTGCTTTGAGCTGTTCCTTCAAAAAAACATAAAAATAGTACTGCTGTCAAAAAAAAGATATTCCTTTTAATCATTTTGTATACTCTTTATTTATTAGAAAATATTAAAAGCCGGGAGAATGCCTCCCGGCTTCAACTAACAAACTCAAAACCAGTATAAGGTAACTGTAAGATTAACACTCATTACTATAATTAAATTTGTTATATAAGTTTAAATAATGCCTGAATTTTAATAACCGCTCTTCAACGATTTATGATAAAAATGTTAATCCTAAAATTGATTTAAATGAAGTCAAATATCAACTTATTCAATAAGTGTATTTGAAACAAATATAACAAAAAACAAATACAACACAATCGGTTGTGTAATATTTATATTGATAATATCAAAAAAAATAGCTGTAAAAAAAATATTAATTAAATTTTATAGCCACAATACTAAGTTTTATTTAAAAAAAGTATTTGTAAGAAGTAAGATGATTATTAAATGTAAAATGATTTGCTATAAATTTTAAGAAAAGAATAAAACATTAAAAAAATATTACTTTCTTGAAAAACGAAGTAAAACACATTTAAAATATAAGATAGAGGTAAATTATCTATTTTACAATAATCTTTGAAAAGTCCTTAAAGCATAAAATAACTTTCCAAATCCATAAAAACAAGACAAAAAAAAGCTCCTGACACAGCAGGAGCTTTTACTTGGAAGATGGTTTATTTACTTACACTTATATTCAATACTTAATTTCACAGTCTGGTTATGAGGTGTCGTGGTAATGATCTCAGCACCAAACAAACCATTGGACTTCCGTCTTGTAATGTTTTTTAATACTGCTTTTTCAAACGTAGGAAACCCATCGGCGTCATACTCGTAAGAATAATCAATGTTCGTTGTATCACGTGTTCCGTAGCGGTGGGCAATAATTTCAATATTTTTAAGCATATTTTTGCTGGCACTAGCTTCATGCACCTGAAAATACTGCGCAATGTAATCTACAGACTGGTACTGCAGCGTAGGGCTCTGCGCAATATTGGCCAAAATACGCAGTCCTAAAGGGCCGTCAAAAATTGGCTTTACTTTCATTTCTTTATCCTCATACGTATATTTATAATCTGCGTTGTAGTATTCCTTGGAATCATTGTCAAACAAATTTTTGGTTGTCTTTTTACTCAGATTACCGTTAGTGAATTCATAGGTATTACTCAGATCCATACCATTATCATTGCCTTCTTTAAAAGTGGTAATCTTGCTCAATTGTCCAGCTGCGTCATACTCCGCATTGGTGTAATACACCAGTTTACCCTCTGCATCATACTCTGATTGTTTGCTTAACTGATCCTTAGTATTATATTCCAAGACATAATGGCCATCAGCCTTGTCTGCAGTTGACTTGTTTACCTTCTCGGGTTTGCCCTGTGCATTATAGCTAACCGTATAAACTGTCTTAATCGGCGGATCGGAAAGTTTTCTGTCATTGACCATATTGGTTGTAAATTCAACCACCTGATCCTTATCATTGTACTTCACATCGATTTTATGAAGACCGTAGATAATCTGGCTTGGCTTCTTTTTGCACGCCAGCGGATCAGCAGCGGGATTGTTTATCGGCTCGGCTGGGGTCGTAACTTCTTCCTTTGGATCCGTTTCGGCATCAGAAGGTTCACTGCTGCAGGCCACAGCAAATAAAACACTGACAAAAGCTGCAGCTAAAAAACGAAAAGAAAATAAAGAGATTTTAAAGGTTGTTTTCATACAGGTATTTTTTTAGATTTTTTAAAGATAAATTCTGAATTTTTCATTGTAATTTTAAGGGCCTTTCGGGTTTTACAAAAAACTTCGGCAGCAGATCATCAAGCGGCGGTGGTCCCAATGGAATTTTTATCATCACAGGCCGGACAAAAAAAGAAGTCCTGATAAAGGAAAATGGCAGTGTTTTCATTAGTAATAATTTAGGTTTTAACTTTTAATGCATGCAAATCTAAATAGGGATTCTGCAAAAAGAGTGGGACATATTTCTCAAAGACTTGACGAATTTTCCCAATTTCATTTTTTTGAACAGATTATCAATAGTTTTGCAGCCGCAGCACCAATAATCCATTGATATATGCAGCTTATACACCATTGTCCAAAAACCAAAGCCAAACTGATTTTTACACATCAGGAATCCACGCCATCTTATTTCAATAAAAATGGACTCAATGAAGACTTATTGCTCACCATTGCCCTTAATGGGGAACAGTCCCAGCAGATTGTAATTAATGGGGAACTTCATCAGTTTCCTCCTTATAGTATTATACCGTTGGTTTCTGCTCAGGATTACAGTTTTGAAAAACCGGAGCAGATCACAGCCTGGCAGTATTCAAGAGATTTTTACTGCAATGTGGACAGCAATTTTGAAATCAGCTGTTTTGGTGTGCTGTTTTTTGGTTTTAGAGGAAATCAGTTCTTAAGTCTAAAAGAAGACTGCCGGGAAAAATTCAATGTATTAAAGCAGCTCTTTATTGAAGAATTTCAAACCATCGACACCATTCAGACCGATATGCTGCAGATGCTCCTCAAAAGACTTATCATTTTAACTACACGGCTGGCCAAAGAACAGTATCTGGCAGGGAAAATTTATGAGGAAGAAAAATTTGATCTTATAAGACAGTTTAATATTCTGGTCGATAAGGAATTTAAAAACCAGCATCAGGTACGTTATTATGCAGGTCAGCTTCACAAAACACCCAAAACGCTTACCCGAATTTTTAATGGATTTAATTACAGCTCCCCGTCAGTCATTATTCAGGACCGAATCATAATGGAAGCCAAACGGCTTTTTACCTATACAACGCTTTCTATTAAAGAAATAGCTTATGAACTGGGTTTTCGCGATGCAGGGCATTTCAGCCGATTTTTTAAAAATGCCACTAACCTGAAACCTTCTGATTTCAGGAAGCAGCAATAAGTAAAGGCGCCGGTTTTATTTCTCTATTCCGGAATACTTTTTATAGACCGCTCTATACCCTAAAATACGCCCAAGGGGTGCAAGCGCATTCACCAGAGCGTTCTGAAGTCCCAGGGGAACATCGGCCAGCACCCTTTTACTTTCTATGTACTTCAGCAGTACCATCTGCTGCAAAAAACCAATTTTTCCTTTTCTAATTTTACCATCACAGCTGAGCCCGTGCAGGGTTTCCAGCAAATAATCAAAGTCCAGCGCCGGAGAAACAGTCTGGATAAAAATCACTTTGCCCAGATGATTGTTATAATGATTGTGCGGACGGTCTTTTGGAAAAAAACGTTCTCCACCCGGATAAATAATTATTTTCTCTCTCCTGTCTATAACTGTCAATTTACCGGACAGTACCTCAAAAAACTCATCCTGCACGGTATGGATATGATCTGGCATCCTGACTCCCTTTGATTTCAAAGTAACCATCACCTTGATATAATTCCCATTGGTATCGGCAGCCGTTTCTAAAAATTCGTAAGTATCACCCGTGTGAGGATTCTCAAGTTTCTGACCTTTACTTGGCATAATCGTAGTCGATATTAATTAAAAAGTATCATCTGTAAGTTCTTTATTGATCATAGCTCCTGCTACCGTGCCAGACGCAACAGCATTGGAAACAGATCGAAGCGGATTTGCACTGTCACCGCATGCAGATATACCATATACAGACGTTTTCTGAAATTCATTAACTTTTATAAGTCCCTGAGCCGTGAAATCACAGCCAAGAGCTAAAGGCAGTACACTTTTCTGTACAAAAGGCAGCTTGGCATATAAAACTTTCAAAGGATAGTCTGTTAAATCCGAAAACACAATATGTTCCAGATAGCCTTCTTTATGTTCAAAATAAGCAATTGGCTTTTCAATAATGCTAATATTATATGATTGTAATTTTTGCATCTGAATTGGTGTAAGCGTAGAAGGACCATTGGTAAACAAAATCAGATCCTGTGTCCAGTTCGAAATCATTTTGGCGAATTCAAATCCCGCATCCCCATTTCCAAGAATTCCTGTGGGTCTGTTTTTAACCTCGTATCCATGACAGAAAGGGCAATGAATTATAGATTTACCCCAACAGGCTGAAAAACCATTCAATTGAGGCTGAATATCCCTAATCCCGCTGGCAAAAATAAGCTTCTTGGCTTTAAATATAATTCCTGAGAGCATACAGACTTCAAATCCGCCGCTCACCTTGCTGGCCATCACAGCCTCTCCCTCATGAAACTGCACAGTTTCGTATTTTAAGACTTCATCTTTACCAAGAGTTGCAATCTCTTTTGGCGCTTTACCATCCTGAGTCAGGAAATTATGTGAATGCGGCGTCTGTATATTACAGGGATAACCGCTGTCAATAATTAAAACCTTTTTGAGCGCCCTGCCTAAAGCCATCCCTGCAGATAGTCCGGCATAACTTCCCCCGATAATAATAACATCAAAAAAAGAAACATCCTTCATAGTATATTGTTTTTTAAACGAAACCAAACTCAAAGGCAGCATTACTGCACCCAGCGCAAGCCCTGTTTGTTTTATAAATATTCTTCTCGATCTGGTCTTCATAACAGTATCGTATAATGTATTGGTGGTAACGCTGGCAAATTTCAAGAAATAAAAAATCTGAAAAAATGGATATATAGCCTAATGTCTTGACAATATGGGACACCGATATTTTAATCGAAGAATGGCTCGTGATACTTTTAGAATCTGTTATTGATACAGCTCTCTTTACTGCTTATTTGATCAGAAAAGAATACAAATACATCATTTCTATCATATAATGCTTCAAATCTATTATTCTAATTAATACTGCAAAAACTACATTTACAACCTTGTATTCAAACTATCTAGTATAAAACCAAAAACACAATGATGAAAAAACAAATTAAAAGATATGCATTTTTAGTGCTGATCGTTTATGGAAACAGTTATGCTCAAACCAAAAAACATATGGATGCTAATAAACCTATTGAAGACCGCATTACACTTTTGATGAAAGAAATGACATTAGAAGAAAAAGTTGGACAAATGAACCAATACAACGGTTCATGGGATGTTACCGGACCAAAACCGGAATCTGGATCTAATGAAGAAAAATACAACAATATAAAAAAAGGATGGGTTGGTTCTATGTTAACCGTTCGAGGCGTTAAGGAAGTTCGAGCCGTACAAAAAATTGCCGTTGAAGAAACCCGTCTTGGGATTCCGTTACTATTTGGTTTTGATGTAATTCATGGTTATAAAACCCTAAGCCCTATTCCGCTCGCAGAATCTGCAAGCTGGGATTTAGAAGCCATTAAAAATTCGGCTCGTGTGGCTGCGCTTGAAGCTTCGGCATCTGGATTAAACTGGACTTTTGCGCCAAATGTAGATGTTGCCAATGATGCACGCTGGGGACGCGTTATGGAAGGCGCTGGCGAAGATCCATATTTAGGAAGTAAAATTGCAACGGCAAGAGTAAAAGGTTTTCAGGGCGAAAAATTCGATAATAACTCCATTATAGCTTGCGCCAAGCATTTTGCCGCGTATGGTTTTGTAGAAGCCGGACGAGAATACAACAGCGTTGATATGAGTAATTCAAAGCTTTATAATACGGTGTTACCGCCTTTTAAGGCAACTGTTGATGCGGGAATCCGCACTTTTATGAATTCCTTTAATACGCTAAATGGAGTTCCTGCAACGGGAAATGTTTTTTTACAAAGAGATATTTTAAAAGGTGCCTGGGGATTTAAAGGTTTTGTTGTTTCTGACTGGGCTTCTATAGGCGAAATGATTACACACGGTTACGCTGCTAATGCCGCCGATGCTGCTAAAAAAGCAGCCATTGCAGGTTCTGATATGGATATGGAATCTAATGTTTATGTGACGGAATTGGCTAAACTAGTAAAAAACGGATTGGTTAAAGAAAGTGTAATTGACGATGCCGTACGCAGAATTCTTCGTGTAAAATTTGAATTAGGTTTGTTTGACAATCCGTATAAATATTGTGATGAAGACCGTGAAAAAGCAAACATTGGCAGCAAATCTAATAATGACGGCGTTTTGGACATGGCAAAAAAATCAATTGTTTTATTGAAGAATGATAAAAACATTTTGCCTCTGAAAAAATCAGGCGCTAAAATCGCTTTAATTGGAGCTTTGGCAAATGATAAAAACAGTCCGCTGGGAAGCTGGAGAATTGCTGCTGATGATAATACCGCAGTATCTGTTTTAGAAGGAATGCAGCAATATAAAGACAACTCATTAATTTATGAAAAAGGAACTGATGTCGCTGTAAATAAACAATCATTTTTAAACGAAGTACAACTTAACACCACTGATTTTTCTGGATTTGAAGCTGCAAAAACAGCTGCAAAAAATGCCGATGTTGTCGTAATGGTTTTGGGTGAAATTGGTTTTCAAAGCGGTGAAGGACGAAGCAGAACTGAATTAAGCTTACCTGGAAATCAGCAGCAATTGTTAGAAGAAGTTTATAAAGTGAATCCTAATATCGTTTTGGTTTTAAATAACGGACGTCCGTTGAGTATTCCGTGGGCAGCAGAACATATTCCTGCTATTGTTGAAGCGTGGCATTTAGGAACTCAAACCGGAAATGCAGTTGCACAGGTTTTATACGGAGATTATAATCCAAGTGGAAAACTGCCAATGTCATTTCCTAGAAATGTAGGCCAATGCCCTATTTATTACAATTTATACAATACCGGAAGACCTACAGATAAAGATCAAAATGTTTTTTGGTCGCATTATTCAGATGTGGAGAAAACACCTTTATATCCTTTTGGTTATGGATTAAGCTATACTTCTTTCGCTTATAAAAATCTAAAAATTGCAAAAGCTTCTTTCCAAAAAGGAGAAAAAATCGAGGTTTCTGTTGAAGTTACTAATACCGGAAATTTTGACGGAAAAGAAGTTGTTCAATTGTATATAAACGATCCTGTAGCAAGTATTGTTAGACCTGTAAAAGAATTAAAAGGTTTTGAACTTATCGAATTAAAAAAGGGAGAAACTAAAACAATTCATTTTACTTTAACCGATAAGGAATTAGGTTTTTATGACAACAATGGAAAATTTTTAGTTGAACCGGGCTTGTTTAATGTTATGGTGGGCTGGAATTCAAATGAAGGACTTACGACTAAATTTGAACTAAAATAATTAGAAAAATCTGTTTTTATCAGCGTTTTCGCTTTAGCGAATCAGTAAAATCAGCGTCTAATTTTGACGCGGATAAAACAGATTTACTTCGTAAAGACGCAGATAAAAACGGATTTAATTAACAATAATTTTATTTTTTAAAAGCTTAAGCCAATGCCATTGTCCGAAGCATCTGGATTTATTCTTAAGCAAACAACCTAATAACCTGAGTACGATAATACCTTTTTAAGGTTATTAATCGGCTCAGGTTTTTTTGGTGACAGGCTAAATTTCTATAAAAAAGTAAAGGTTCAATTTAGTTTTATTAATATTGTTTCGTATATGCTTAAAATAAAATCAATTGCAAATTTTATTTTCAATTAAAATTGACCAATAACCACATTAAAAATGCAAATGAAAAATATCCAATATATTCTTGTATGCTTCTTTTTGCTTACAAACTGCCTGTTTTCACAAGGCAAATTTGACAGCTATCAATTTAGAAGCATACAGGAAACTACTTCAAAAAGAGCTGTTTCTTCTATCATTCAGGATAACAACGGTTTTATCTGGATAGGCACAAACGGCGCTGGTTTATACCGATATGACGGCGTAAATTATTTTGGATATAAATATGATAAAAAACCCGGCTCTGTAAACAGTAACTTTATTTACACCACTTTTATAGATTCTAAAAATAACCTTTGGGTCGGTACAGATGAAGGTTTATGTTTGTACAACAGGGATTTAGATAATTTTACCAAAATCAATATTGAAGATGTAATACGAAAAGGATACAGCGAACCTATTACCGTAAAAACAATTATCGAAGATAATAACGGTAATTTATTCTTAGGCGCGTACGGTTTCGGATTATTCAAATTGGATACTAAGACTTTAAAAGTAACTTTAGTTCAGTCAAAAGTTTTGGAAAAACCTAATTTTCTAATAAAATCTTCGGTAAAAAATAAGCAGGGTATTATTTATTTAGGAACCAGTTACGGCCTTTTAGAAATTGATTTAAACGGAAAAGTAAAACAGGTTTATAAAGATAAATTTAAAAGAGAACCTTTGCTCGACGATATAGAAAGTCTTGTTGTAGATCAATTTGGATATATCTGGCTGGGAACAACCGAAAACGGACTGATAAAAATTAAACCGGAAACCGATAATTACCAATTTGAAAAATACGCGATTACCAAAAACAAAATCTTATCGATTGTAAAAAGCAGTCTGGATTACATTGTTTGCGGTACCGAAAATGACGGATTACTAGTTGTAAATTATAAAGGGCAAGTACTTAAAAAATACCTGCATAGCAAATACAATAGTTTCAGTTTACAATCTAATTCTGTCTGGTCGTTATACGAAGACAAAGAAAAACGACTTTGGTTAGGCTATTTCAATAAAGGACTTGGTGTTTTTGATAAACCTAATAACAAATTCAATTCGCTTGAATCACTTGTTAATAATGATAATTCTTTACAAACCAGCTTTGTAACTTCGGTTATAAAAGATAAAAAAGGAAATTTATTAATCAGTAATGAAGGCGGAGGACTTGATATTTATAATCTTACCGATAAAAGCTACATTCACGTTAATCAAAACAATCAAAGTTATTACTCTGGTTTAGATGCTATTGACATTCAAACGATATTTATCGACAGCAAACAAAATACCTGGATAGGAAGCTGGGATCGCGGCATTTACTTTTTAAAAAATGGCACTACCCGATTCGTAAATTATAATACTTCAAATACAGGATTAACATCCAATCGAATTTTCAGCTTTTCAGAAGATTCAAAAGGCCGAATCTGGATTGGAACTTTCATCAAAGGACTTCATTATTTTGACAATAAAACCAACACATTTGTGCATTGCGACTCTAAACCGTTTGCCGAAAATGCTTTGGATAACGCTTTTATTCGTAAAGTTTTTGTAGACTCCGATAATGTGCTTTGGGTTGGAACAATTTTAGGATTGTATCAGGTAAATTTAAAAGACGAATCGAATTTTAAAGTCACCAAAATGCGCGATGCCATGTTTAGTGGCATTAATAAACACAACAGTATTCAAAGTATTTTATCTATTTATGAATCTAACGATAAAACAATTTGGTTAGGAACTGACGGTCAGGGATTGTTTAGTTACAATAAAAAGAATAAGACATTTTCTAATTATGATGATTTTCCGGGTTTTAAGGAGAAATCAGTTCGTGCGATAATTTCAGACAATAACGGTTCTTTATGGGTAAGCGGCGGATCTGGTTTAACAAAACTCGATTTTAAAAATAAAAAAAGCACCAATTTCAATAAAGATGATGGTCTTATTGATAACGATTTTAATAATAATGCCGTTTTTAAAGATGGAAATGGAGAGTTGTATTTTGGAGGTTATGAAGGCGTAAATTATTTCAATCCCAACGAAATTAAAAAAGCCGAAAAAGCCCCAAGATTGTATTTCAGTGATTTTAAATTATTCAACCGATCTGTAAAACCAAATGAAGAAGCTTCGCCGTTGACCAAAGTAATTTCGCAGACTAAAGAAATTACACTCAACTACACACAATCGGTTTTTACGATTGAATATGTGGGAATTAACTACAATTATTCTAAAAAAAATCAATACGCTTATTATCTGGAAGGTTTTGAAAAAGACTGGAATTATGCCGGAAATAACAGAACGGCAACCTATACAAACCTTGCGCCGGGCAATTATACTTTTAAAGTAAAATCGGCAAATGCAGATGGTTCCTGGAGCAATAATCAATTAGAATTAAAAATAAAAATCCTTCCTCCGTGGTGGAAAACCATTTGGGCTTATTTGATATATGCCGCTATTTTAATTTTCCTGATTCAATATATCAATAAAATTTATCAAAATCGTTTTAAAGCGAAGCAGGCTATTATTTTAGAAAAGGAAAAAACCATTCAGTTAGAGAAATTAAACAATAAAAAATTACAGTTTTTCACGAATATCTCGCATGAGTTCAGAACACCTTTAACGCTGATTATTAATCCGCTGGAAGATATTTTAAAGAGTAAAAAAATATCTCCTGAAATACATAACAAATTAAAAATCGTACACAAAAGCTCAGACAGACTTTCCAGACTGATTAATGAGCTTATGGATTTTAATAAATTAGAGTTCAATAAAATTTCGCTTCAGGCAAAGAAAATTGAAGTTGTTGCTTTTACAGAAGGAATTATTGGCTATTTTAATGAAGAAGCCGCTGCCCGAAACATTAAAGTAAATTTTGAATCATCACAAGATGAACTCGAAGACTGGCTCGATCCTAAAATGCTGGAAAAAATACTCTTTAATATTATTTCAAACGCATTCAAATTTACACCTGATAATGGTTCAATAACTATTGCTATAGATACATCTGAAACAGAAAATGCTTTGATCATTTATGGAGAAAAAGTGCCTTCATTTTCCATAACTATTACAGACACTGGCTCTGGAATTCGTAAAAAAGATTTAAACAGAATTTTTGACCGTTTTTATCAGGTTAATAATGTCAATAAAGATTATTACGGCAGCACCGGAATTGGTTTAGAAGTCGTAAAACAATTTATTGAACTTCATAAAGGAAAAATTGAAGTGGAAAGTGAAGTTGGCAAAGGCACAAAATTTAAAGTAACATTTCCTTTAGGCAATTCTCTTTATAAGAAAAATGAAATCGTTAATGAGGTTTTCAAAATAGAAAAAAACAAAAACCAGTTTTTATTTGAGCCTGTTAAGAATCAAACAGACGAAGATGATTTTACAACCGAAATCATTGATAATGCTGCAGAAGAAACAACAAAATCATACACCGTTTTAATTGTGGAGGATAATCCTGAATTAAGAAATTATCTAAAAGAAGAATTAAGCAAATCATACAAAGTAATTACTGCCGAAAATGGTAAAAAAGGCTACGAATTAGCGGTACAGAAATTACCGGATTTAATTATTACAGATGTTATTATGCCGGTTATGGATGGGCTGCAATTGTGTAAAAACATCAAAGGAGATTTAAAAACAAGTCACATTCCGTTGTTAATGCTGTCGGCAAAAGCAATGGTAAAAGATCGATTAGAAGGAATTGATTCTGGTGCAGATATGTATTTGAGCAAACCATTTGAACTGGATATTTTAAAATCAAGTCTGGCGCAGCTTATTACAAGCAGACAAATTATGTTTAAGAAATTTTACAGCGGAATCACCAAACAAGGAAAAGATAAAACAACATCGCTGGATAATGATTTCATTCAAAAAATCCTGCATTTTATTAACGAAAATATCAGCGAACCAGAATTGACGGTAGAACTTTTATCTTCAAAAATTTACTTAAGCAGAAGTCAGCTGTACCGAAAAATAAAAACATTAACTGGTGTTTCTGTAAACGAATTTATTCGAAATGTACGATTGGAAAAAGCAAAACAGCTTATTGAACAAGGAAACAATAATATTAATGAAATAAGCTATAAAGTTGGGTTCACTTCTCCTTCCTATTTTGCCAAATGTTATAAAGTTAAATACGGTCATTTACCGACTCAGGAAAAAAAGACAAAAGAATAAACTATACAAAAACTAATTACTAAAGAGCTTCGGTTTAAAACTGAAGCTCTTTTTTTGTCAGTCAATTTTTTCAAAAATCACAGCTTTTGACTTCCAATAAAAATCAACATATCAAAAATATTCCTGTCCTTTTTTAAACAAACACTATTTTTTAAGTGAAAATTTTAGCAATACCTCAGCGCTGGTTTTTCTGCTGAATGTGCTCATTTCGCTTATAATAAGGGTTCAGATACTTTTTTTGCATCATTTGTTGCACAATATGCAACATCTGTTCTACAATACAACACCTCTACAATTTACTTTCGTTAAGAAATATTTAAGAAAAAAAATCTTCCTGCCAAAACTCAAAACAATCAACCGGCAGAAGATCAAAATTTTAAATGTTTTTCTAAAACTTAACGATTAACTAATTATTTCAATTAAACTAACAACCAAATTTTATGCAGAAAAGAACATTAAAAAAACTATTGTGTTTAATAGTATGTATGTGGGGAAATTTTTTCTACGCACAAACTGTTAAAGGTAAAGTAACATCTGGCGGAGCCAACCTTCCGGGTGTTAGTGTAATAGTACAAGGAACAAAAAACGGAACCGTTACCGATTTTGACGGAAGCTTCGTTTTAAACAATGTAGAACCAAAAGCGTTGCTGCTTTTTAGTTATGTAGGATATAAAAATTTGTCAATTCCGGCAGATACAAAAGCAATTATGCAGATCACGATGGTAAACGATCTGGAGAAATTAAATGAAGTAGTCGTAATTGGATACGGAACTTCAAAACGAAAAGATATTAATGGAGCCGTTTCTTCTATCAAAGCTTCGGAAATTCAGGACAAGCCTTTTGTCTCTATCGATCAGGCGCTTGTGGGTAAAGCTGCGGGTGTAAATGTTACTCAAAATTCAGGAACGCCTGGAGGAGGAATTTCGGTACAAATTAGAGGGATTACTTCTATTAACGGAAATGAACCTTTGTATGTTATTGACGGAACTCCGGTTTTTGCAGATAAAAACAACGAAACCTTTTCTTTCAGCGCTTTAGGCGGAGGAAACGGACAAACTAAAAACTCGGCTTTGTCTGGTTTGAATATTTCTGATATTGAAACTATTGACATCTTAAAAGATGCATCGGCAACGGCAATTTATGGTGCAAACGGAGCAAACGGTGTGGTTTTGATTACAACCAAAAAAGGAAAAAAAGGGAAATCAAAATTTGCCTACGAAACCTATTTAGGAACTCAGGAAATAACCAATACGGTTGATGTTTTAAACTTACCTCAGTATGCTAAATATCAGGCGAAAATTTACAAATTAAACGGTGAGCCTGTTCCCTTTCAATATCAAAAACCAGATTTATTAGGAAACGGAACAAACTGGCAGGACGAACTTTTTAGAACGGCTACCATGTACAATCATCAGTTGTCATTTTCGGGAGAAAAAGAAGGAACACGTTTTTATACTTCTTTAAACTATTTTGATCAGGAAGGAATTGTTTTAAATTCAGATTTCAACAGATTATCGATGCGTTTAAATGTTGATTCAAATGTAAAATCATGGTTGAAAATCGGTAACAGCTTATCGGTAAGTAAATCGTCTCAGCAAGTAGTTCGAAACGATGACCGAGGCGGTTTAGTTATGAACGCTTTAAGACAATCTCCAGAATTACCGGTTAGAGCTGCAGATGGATCTTATGCTGGACCAACAACAGGTTTAGGATCTTCTGCTAATGAGGCAACTAACCCAATCGCTTTGTCTGAATACAATAATTCAACTACAGAAAGATTTAAAATCAACGGAAATTTATTTGCAGATTTTACGCTGATTAAAGGTTTGGTTTTTAGAACAGAGTTAGGATACGATTTAAACTTTTCAAAAAGTGCCACTTTTGCCCCAAAGTATACTTTAGGAAATGTGTCTGAACTTTTAAACAAATCTTTCAAACAACAGGATCAAAGTTATTACTGGAACATCAAAAATTATTTAACCTATAATAAAACCATAAACGACAAACATAATTTTACTTTCTTATTAGGTCAGGAAGCGCAGGAAAGTCGATATGAATACATCAGCGGTTACAGAACCGGAGAGTTTTTAAATAAAGATTTTACCAACTTAAACATTGGTGATATTGATACGGCACTGAACGGAAACGGTTCTGGAAGATGGTCTATGTCATCTTATATTTCGAGATTAAACTACAGTTTTTCTGATAGATATTCTTTCTCTGCTTCTTTAAGAGCCGATGCTTCGTCAAACTTTGGCCCAAATAATAAATGGGGTTATTTCCCATCATTTTCGGGAGGATGGACCGTTAGTAACGAAAAGTTCTTTGAGCCTTTATCAAACAGTATTAATTACTTAAAGTTTAGAGCAGGTTACGGTTTAGTAGGAAATCAAAATATTCCGGCAAACAGATACCAGACTATTCTAACATTGCTTTCTTCTCCTTTTGGAGGCGTTTCGCCAACAATTGACAATTTAGGAAATCCTGATATTAAATGGGAATCTCTTAAATCTTTCAATGCTGGTTTTGAATTGGCAATGCTGAACAACAGAGTAAAATTAGATTTTGATTATTACATTAAAAATTCATCAGATTTCTTAACTAAACAAATCAATGATGAATCGAATCAAAGTGCTCTTAATTATTACCTGAATACAGGTGAAATTGTAACAAAAGGAATTGAGCTTACGCTGAATACAAGAAATATTTCAACAGAAAACTTCAATTGGGACAGTACGATTATCTTTTCAAAATACAATAACGAATTAACAAGCTTCCAAGGCGAAGGAAAATCATTATTAGGAAAAGTACAATTTGATTTATATACCGTTACCAGAACTACAGAAGGTGAACCAGTTGGACAATTTTACGGATATGTAACAGATGGTTTGTTTAAAAATGCTGCAGAATTAGCTGCAGGGCCAGTTCAGGAAACAGGAACCGGAATTGGAGATATTCGTTTTAAAGATCTTAACGGCGATGGAAAAATTGACAGTAAAGATCAAACTGCTATAGGAAGTGCAATTCCTGATTTTACTTATGCATTTACCAATAATTTTAAATACAAAAACCTGAGTTTATCTGTTGTTTTAACCGGAAGTCAGGGCAACCAGATTTACAACTTTACACGTCATTATACCGATGGAATTTATCCGGGATTTGGTGATAGATTCGGAAACGTAAGCACTCAGGCCATGCGCGCTTTTGAACCGGGTGTAAACGAAAATACAGATGTGCCGAGAATTACACTTAACGATCCAAATGGTAACGGAAGAATTTCAAACCGATTTGTTGAAGATGGTTCTTATTTAAGAATTCAGAATGTTTCGTTGAGCTACGATTTACCAAACAAAATATTCGACAACTCTTTTATTTCTAAAGTAAGATTGTATGTAAACGTTCAAAATTTATACACGTTTACAAAATATACCGGCTTTGACCCAGCTCTTGGAAATTTAGATCAGAATATAACCTTAAGCGGAATTGATTTAGGACGTTATCCTGTACCAAGAACGACTTCTGTTGGAGTGAATTTAGAATTCTAAGATTGATAAAAAAACACATTTAACTTAATGATTCATACTCATTAACATAAAAATATAGTTATGAAAAAACTTTTTAAACTTTTTATGATGGGAATGCTGATACCATTGCTGTCTTTATTTTCTTGTTCAGATGACTTTTTGGATGCACCATCTGAAAATCAATTAACACCAGCCGATTTACCCGAAGGAGTTACTGCTTTTGATGGAATCGCAGAGAGTTTATATTTTAAACCATGGTTTACTTTTAATGATAAATTCCTCATTGCCGTTGGAGATATGTACGCCGGAAACGCTTTTACATTTGACGGTGCTTATGCACAGTTTAAAGATGCTCAGGTAACGTCACAAAACCCAATTTTGACAGAAGGATATGTTTCGTTGTTTTCGGTTATCGATCAATCGAATAATTTAATGAGTTTAGTCGAAGACAGAAAAAGCGAATTGCCGGAAGCATCTTATAAAAATGCAATTGCAATATCTCGATTCATGAGAGCAAATGCTTATTTCTATTTGGTAAGAACTTTTGGAGCTGTGCCAATTATCAATAAAGCAGGTTCTGCAGCGCAGCCAAAAAGAAATCTTGTTGCTGACGTTTATAAATTCATCAAACAGGATTTAGAATATGCTGTTGCAAATTTACCTGAAAGAGGTGCAAAGAAAGGATACGTTACTAAATATGCCGCTATGGGTATTTTGGCAAAAGTGCATTTGACTTTAAATGAATATGGAGAATGTGCTGCTTTAACCCAAAAAATTATCGGAAACCAATATATTTTAATTCAGGAGTACGGAAACTTGTTCAGCAGTCCGGAGAATAATAATAGTGCCGAAAGTATGTTCGCTTTACAATGGAAAGCGATTGCTACAGAATGGGGAACGCAAAACACTAATCAGGCTTATATCGTTCCGGGAGGTACCGGAATTACAGGCGGCGGTGACGGATGGGGAGTTTATCTTCCTTCTATCTCTTTACAAAATGGATTTGAACCAAAAGATACCAGAAAGAAAAGTACAATCATGACGGATGGTGACTTTTACCCTGAATTATTAAAAAATCAAGGCGGTTTCACCTATAAAAAAATATACTCTTCTACAGCGGCTAATTTCAGAAAATACATTGTAGGTTCTGCTGCCGAAAGAAACGATGTGTTTTTTATGAGAACTTCTCAAAACACTATCATTTTAAGATATTCTGATATTTTATTGATGAATTCTGAAGCTATTTTGGCCGGAGCGCCTTCTACTACTTCTGCCTCTGCTTTAAGTTCTTTTAACGAAGTAAGAGCGAGAGCCGGATTACCAGCTAAAACGGTATTAACAAGAGATGAACTTTTTAATGAAAGAAGAATTGAATTTGCGCTTGAAGGACAGTATTTCTTCGATTTAAAACGCCGCGGACTTTCTGAAGCTACAGCAATCATTTCACAGCAAGAAGTTGGTTTTTATTCTGATGATGCGAGAACAGAGTTGATTTCGAGAAAGATAACTCCGGGAAGCAACTATTTTGAACTGCCATTACCGCAGTCTGCTATTGATACTAACCCATCATTATTAGAGCCTCCAGTTCCTTTTAACTTTAACTAACTTATTATGATCAATAAAATAAAATATACAATTCTAATTCTTCTCGCATTGACTGCTTTTACAGCTTGCGATAACGACGATGCGGTTACTGCAAATGTAGATGCTATGGTTGCAGAACCGGGAGATTTACTTAATCAGGCTTTTCCATTAAACAAAGTGAGAGTTGAAGGCAAAGGTTTAGAAGGATTAAAAAAAATAACGCTGGATAATAAAATTGACATCAGTTTCAATCCAAATTACAATTCAGATAAATCGTTTATTTTCACTATTCCTTTTGATGAAAAACTAGGAAGCCGATTTGGAAAACAGCCCATTACATTTATAACCGGAACGGGGTCTTTAACTAAAGAGATTGAAATTTTACAGCCAGTTCCAACCATTACAAAAACAATTCCGGCGGTAGCAACTCCGGGATTTCCATTAGAAATTGAAGGTACCTGGTTTTATAATATTTCATCAATAACCTTAGGTGGAAAAGCGTTGAGCTATACAGTAAAATCGTCTACTTCTGTTATTATTGGTTTACCTGTTAATGCAGTTTCAGGATCAGAATTAGTAATTACTACACCGGGAGGTGCAGCCAAACAAATAATCAATTTTGCTACGATTGTTTTGGTGTCTGATTTTGACGGAAATGGCGTAAGAACCGAATGGACTTCTTATGGTGATATCGAGAGTTTTAATGCGAGTACTCCGGGCGGACCAACAGGAAATTACACCACATTAGTTTGGGGTGGTTCAAATGCAAATGGTTATAACGGAAGCAGCGCCGGCGGCGGAGCTAGTTTCTTAAGTACTTCTAATACAGATGCTACAAAAACTTTTATTGATATTGATGTAAGTGCCAATGTGGTTGGGGCAAATTTTGCCATTCAGTTAAATACAATCGACGGTGTAAATTATGGTTATAATTTTAAAGTAACCGATGTAAACTGGACAACAAAAACCATATCAATAGCTGATTTTAAAGATAATTACGGTTTTGGTTCTAATACAGCTGCCAATTTAAATCCTTCTAAAATTAATGAAATTAAAGTTGGAGTTGCTCAGGGAGATTCGCCGAATCCAAGTGCTATTAAATTTGATAATATTAAAATTCGTTACCAATAATTGATTGGTCTTTAACTAAAAAAGAGGCTGTATTTGAAACAGCCTCTTTTAAAAGTAAACTATATAACCTCGTTGGGTATAATTATTTTAACACATAGAAACATAGATTTTACTTCTTAAAAAAGAGTATAAAAAGAAACATGTTTCTAACACATAGCACTCTATATTTTTTTTAAAATAAGTGAAACGCCTTTTTTAAGGCTTCGGAATCTATGTTTCTATGTGTTTAAGTTTTTTAATGATCCCAACGTGTTATATAATAAAAAACAGAAAATATAAATCAGAGTATTCATCTCAACAAAGAATATTCTATAATAAAAAACAGTATGAAAATTAAATTTTTACTAATGCTGACCAGCGTCGTCTTCTTTTTAAATGCCTGCTCAAAAGACGACAATGAAGTTGCTGAAACTTTAGAAACGCCAGTTGCAAACGCTCCAAAAGATGTAAATGATAATGGTTTTAAAGCAAAATGGAATTATGTTTCCTATTCAAAAAGCTATCTTTTAGACGTTTCAACCACCGAAAATTTTGCCAGTTTTGTCCCAAATTACAATGCAAAAGAAGTTACTGATTTAAACGAAGTTGTAGTAGGTTTAACCGGAGGAACTCAATATTATTACCGAGTAAGAGCTAAAAATGAAACAGAAATTTCAGGCTACTCAAATGTGATTAGTGTTGTAACAACAGGTTCCAGCGGTATTCCTGAAGATCCAACTTTTTTAAAAGTAAAAGCAAATAAATTAGCTAATCCGTTTTTTGTGGGTATGGCGATAAAAGCTTCACAATTAACGAACGGAAGTCCGTATGATATTATTTTAAGAAATGAATTCAGCAGTATTTCTGCCGAATACGAAATGAAAATGGATCAAATTTCGACTGCAAGCGGTGTGTATAACTGGACGGTAGCCGATAAAATTGTAGCGTACGGAAATGCTAATAATATCAATGTTCACGGACATGCTTTAGTTTGGCATAATTCTGTACCGCAATGGTTAAAAGATTTCTCAGGTACGGATGCCGAATTTGCTGCAGAAGTAAAAAAATACATCACGGATGTTGTTACACATTATGCAGGAAAAGTAAAATCGTGGGATGTTGTTAACGAAGCTGTAGATGATAATGGCGGTGTTATGAGAAATACTATTTTTCTACAAAGAATGGGGCCAAATTATGTAAAAGACTGTTTTCAATGGGCAAGAGCTGCTGCAACTGCCGCTGGTGATACATCTTTATTGCTATTTTACAATGATTATGCAACCTCAGCCAATACTCCAAAACAAAATAAAGTTTTCAGCATTCTAGATGATTTAAAAACAGCTAATGTGATTGATGGTGTCGGTTTCCAAATGCACAACACGTATTTAAGTCCAACAAAAGCTCAAATAGAAACTGATCTTAACAAAGCTGTTGCAAAAGGATTAAAAATCCATGTTTCTGAATTAGATATTCAAGTAAACCAATCTAATGATATCTCTAGTTTTACAAACGAAAGAAGATTAGCTCAAAAAGAGAAATACAAAGAAATGGTGAAGATTTATAATGCGCTTCCGGCAGCAAATAAATACGCCTTAACTATTTGGGGAATGAAGGATAATGAATCTTGGATTCCGTTTAACGCTGAACTGAATCACCCAGGAAATGACTGGCCTTTATTATACGATTCGAATTTTGCAATCAAAAGTTCACACACCGGATTCCTTGAAGGTTTAGATTAAATTTTTAAAACTATAATACTTTACTTCAACTATTAATAAACCAAAAAATTAAATTATGAAAAAATTAAATTTGTTAGCGTTAACAGTGACATGTGTATTAAGTTTAGGTTTTACGTCCTGCGCAGATGATGCAAGTCCAGCTGCAAAAGACCAATCAGCAAGTGCAAGTACAAAAAACAGTACAAGCAAAGTAGCCGGCGCACCTTGGGTTAAACAATTTGAAGATACATTTGATGTAGGTTCAAACTTGTCACAATGGACAAAAGAGCAGCGTGCAGATTATAACTCCTGGTATTGTGACTATTATAGTTCAGTACCCACAACACAATGGAGAGATGGAAAACAATGTTTGGAAATCAAGACTACAAAATTGAGCACATACAAATATCAATCGGGGTTCATTTCTTCTAATTATCAATATAAGCCTGAAAACAATACAGAGTATATGCTTTCTGCCAATATTAAATTAATAGCAATGGATGGCGGAACTTACAAGTCTTTTACAGAAACTTACGGTGCATGGCCTGCCTTTTGGTCTGTGCAGCAAAATGCCTGGCCAACCAAAGGAGAAATAGATATTATGGAAGGTTATTCTTTTGCTCCTAATGCAAGTCGTTTTACTTCAAATCTTTTTTATGGAACTTCTTCCGGAGCAAATTTATTAGGAAACGCTGCAGAAAGAAACTATCCAGGTAATTTCAATATTAACGGAAATGGCGGATGGCATTTGTATGAATCATTTTGGAAAATGCAAAACAATGTTGTAACGGTGACTATAAAAGTTGATAACGTTACGGTTTCAACTTATACAAACAGTAGTGCAGGCAACCTTAACTTAAATAATTTTGGACCACACTCTATTATATTTAATCTGAATGTTGGATCAAAAGATTCTAATTTTATTGACCCTAATAAAATTAACTTATTTTCAACTGCAATGATGTGGGTAGATGATGTAACGGTTTACAAAAGACCAATCTAATAGTATAGATTAGAATTCTGCTCTTCAAATAAAATGTGGTAAACCTGCGAATCATTGATTTGCAGGTTTTTTGTTTTAAATTGCTTTTGATTGGGATATAACGGTTTTAAAACTATAAAATCAGTTTAATTTTTTATTTTTATATAGATAATATTTACTCATTTAATTTCATTAAGATGATAAGAATTAAAACCACAATCAAACCTTTTCTTACAGTAAACAATGCAATAAAAGCAGTTGATTTTTACATCAATGCTTTTGGGGCAGTTGAATCAAAAAGATATTCGCTTGAAAACAATAAAATATCATCAGTTATAACAATTGAAGGTGCTGAATTTTATCTAAGCGACGAAGAACCTTGTGATGGCAATCAAATTGCTCACTCATTTAATACGCCGATAAGAATAATTTTAGAGACTGAAAATGCAGATCAAATATTTGAAAATGCATTAAAATACGGCGCTGCAGAAATTTGTCCCATAATAACAGAAGAAGACTGGAGAATCGGAAAGCTAAAAGATCCTTTTGGACATATTTGGGAAATTGGCTACCCATTGTAAAAGATTCACTCTCTAAATTGATTTAACGCAGAAAAAAAATATTTATGATACACTTTTAATATAATTAAAACAGCGTAACACCAAAACTCCAGCCAACCCAACCGTATATTCCTTTGCCATTATCTTTTATAACATTATAGCGTTTGGTTCGATCCTGGACAAAAGTTGAAGTATTGTTATCCGGAGCATTTTTATCTCTTTTTTCAGAAGTATAAATATTGAAAGATGGTCCGGCAGATATGGCTAAACCTTTGAATATTCGAAAGGTGAAAGGAGAATCGAATTTAGATAAAGAATTATAACGGTCCCAATTTCCTAAATAAAGATATTGCGAACTAATTTCAGGATTATAAGTAAAGCGTTTTCCTAAAAGGACATTTGCTCCAAAACCTATTCCAAAAGACGTTAGTTTTTCTTCATCGCTACGTTCGCTTCTTCCTGCCATCAAAATAGTATAGAGTTTATTATCTCCCGTTTTTACTGCAACATTTATATCGGAAATTTCATTACTGGTAATACTTACTTTTTTGTAACCATTCTTTTTAAAATTCAATAATCCCATACTATAACCTGATGGAGAATCGGTAATATTGATTAATCCAAACTGGAATCCATCTAATTCTTTGGCATAATTTAAGACTCCTGCTATTTGGGCACCGCGAACAATTCCGCTTCCTGAATTATAAATACCCGAAATCTGCAATCCGTTTTGAGTGCCTTTTACGGTATTATAAATAGCCGACATTTGCATTCCTTTAGAATCTTTTTGTACACTGTTATAAATACCAGTAAGCTGCAAACCATTTTGCGAGCCTTTTATGCTGTTATGAATGCCGCTCATTTGCAGTCCGTTTAGATCACCAAACACATTGTTATAAATTCCGGCTAATTGAACTCCATTTACAGAGCCTCCAACGGTATTGAATATCCCAGCCATTTGTAGAGCATTGACATTCATACGCGTAATATTGTAAAGACCAGCCATTTCTAAACCGCGAACTCCGCCCGTATATCCTCCTAATAAGTTTAAAGAGAAACTGCTGTTTAATTGTGAATTCATCATACCGCGTGTACTCAAACTCGGAATTATGGAAGCTTGTACCGGAACTTCAGAAATAAACCCTCCTAAATTTAGTGATTGTATTTTTTGTTTGGAAGAAATAAAGAAACGTCCAATTCCTGTTCGTTCAACGGCAGAGAAATCGCCATCGACATAATCTGAGTTCGATTTTCTGGAACCTATTTGGATTTTTACTTCAGATAGAAAAATTGTCGTAATCGTTTTGTAGTTTTCTTTTACAACAGTTAATTCAATAGTTTCAAGTACATTTTTAAGCTTCAATTCAAAAAAACCTTCCTTATCTGTTAAAGTAGATTGCAAGGCATTTTTTTCGTAGACACTCGCGTTTTCAATACGCTTGTTGGTTTTTACATCCATAATGTAACCGCTTACAACCTGATAATCATTCACAACATTGTTTTTTTCTAAAACAAGTGCGAGTTCTAAAGGCGCGTAACGCAGAATAATAAATCCTTTCGATTCTTTATATTCGTACTTATTGCCTAGTAACTGGTCTAAAACATCTTTTATGGTAGATTCCTTCGAATGAATGGTAACGGCACTATCTTTTACAACTAGTTTACTGTAATAAGCAAACCTGAAATTTCCTTTTTGTTCCATTACATCCAGAATATGGCCTAATGGTTTTTTATCTGCATCGATAGACATTTCGGTATCTAAGATAGATTGGGCATGAGCGCCAAAAAAAGCACTTGAAATAAGTAAGAATAAAACTTGTACAAAAGTAAATTTTGAATTGATGGGCATATAAAAAAGGAATTACTCTAATATAATTTGATTGTTTTTACGTTCAATTTCGATCCGGAAGGTTTCTTGAATTACTTCTAAAACCTGATCTAAGGATTGATCTTTAAATACAGTTGTTAAAGGTTTTTCTTTTAAAGAAGGATTTTTAATTATGATATTAGCATCGTATATTTCGTTAAGTGCCTCAACTAAATCCTTCAATGGCGTTTCATCACAAACTAATTCTTTGTTGCGATAATAATTATATAATCTGCCTTTACTGGTACTTTTTAATAATTCCGAGTTCTTATCAGCAATGACAACTTTTTCTCCATGTCTTAATTCTACCTGATCTTTATTTTTGCTCACTTTTACAATTCCGGTTTCAACATCTACGGTTGTTTTTCCGTTTTTGTTTTTCACATTAAAAGATGTTCCCACAACTTGTACTGTAACATCATTAATTGTAATGATAAACGGTTTTGTTTTGTCTGGAGAAACATTAAAAAAAGCTTCACCTTTTAAAGTAACCGGACGGGTTTTGCCTTTAAACTTGCTCGCATAAGACAAAGACGAATTTTTATTTAAAGTAACCGTTGTACCATCTGGCAATGTATCGTTTAAAGTAGAGTTTGAAGCATATATCTGAATTAATGTGTTTGATTTATTTTCGAAATAAGAATAACCAAGCCATCCTAAAGTACTAATTAAGAGAATAGAAGCCGCAATACGCAGCCAAGAGACGGAAGATTTTTTAGGCGTTACTACCCTCACCTCTTTATCATGAATTCGATTTTGCAGCCGTTTCCAGGCCGCATTTTCATCTATGTTTTTATTTTCGGCAGCAATTAAAAGGCTGTCTTCCCATATTTTCTTAAAACCGTTGTAGTAGTTCAGGTTTTTTTCATCGGCTTTAAGCCAAAATTCTACTGCTGCGTTTTCGTCTGCATCAGTTTCGCCAACTAGATATTTCACTAGTAAATCATCGTTCATATTCATATTGTTTTGGCTCATGATCTTCGGATTAAATGTAATAAGGATAATAGAAACGGAAGATATTCAACCAGTTTTGATCGTAATACTTTAAGGGCTTTACCCATTTGGTTTTCGACTGTTTTTATCGAGATATTCAATTGATCGGCTATTTGCTGATATTTGAGCTGTTCAAAACGACTCATTTGAAAAATGGTACGGCATTGCGGCGGCAATTCGCTGATTGCTTTTTGAATGTCGTTTTCGAGTTCAGCGGCAACCATTTGATTTGATGCATCTTGATTTGAGGATTCCATATTACCTGAATACTGCAGTTGAAATGAGTTTTTTATTTTGAGGTGTTTGAGGTGATTGAGGCTTTCATTATGAACTGATCTGTAGAGATATGCTTTTAATGAATCGTCAATTTGCAGCTGTTCTTTTTTTTCCCAAATCCTAAAAAATACATTTTGTACAATCTCTTCGGCAATGATATCATCTTTCATAAAAGTGTAAGCAAAAGCATGAAGGTTTCTAAAATACGTTTTAAAAACCTTTTCAAAAGCTGCTTCGTTTCCGTTCTTTATAGAACTAATAGGATCTATATTACTATACTCCACTAATACGTTTTGACATTCAATCAAAGATATATACTTTTTATATTTAATATTATTTTTTTGATTAATTGTAAGAAGGACTAGGCTGATCGTATATGATATTATGATTGGCCAATAGCTGAATAAAAGCATCAATCGTGGTATCGGGATCGAGATCCGTATTCAGGCTAAATTCATAACAGTGAACAATACAGCTGTGATCTGAGAGATATGTAAACGATAATCCTTTATCTGTTCCTTTGGTAATTACAATTTCGTTACCAATGGTTTTTACACAATTATCTTTTCGGCTAAAGTATTCGAATAGCTGCTGCTGAAATGTTTGTTGTTTTTCTTGACTTGTTGGCATGGTATAGGCAGTTTAAGAGGTTGAGTTGTTTCCTTTTTTAATTTGTTTTTGGCAATAATATCAGGACTTGCAAAAATGTAATACATCTTTTTCTTGAAACCTTTTGCTTTTTTCACATCACTGATAATATCCTGAAATTCATGTATGTTGAGATATAAAGGATTAAGTTTGCTTTTAAGTAAACTGGTAATACCATAGCGCGGTTTTTCTTCTTCATATTGAAAAGAACCAAATAAGTGATCCCAAATCATGAATGTTGCACCAAAGTTTTTATCCAGATATTTTTCCTGACTTCCGTGATGTACGCGATGATTAGAAGGAGTTCCGAAATATTTTTCAATAAAAGGGTGCAGTTTTCCAATGGCTTCTGTATGTACCCAAAATTGATATAAAACGCTCAGTTGATTGGCAATAAAAAATACGGCTGGATGAAATCCGGCAAAAATTAGCGGAATAAAAAAAACAATTTTTATATACTGAAACCAGCTCTGCCTAAAACTTACGGTAAGATTATATTGTTCTGCAGAATGATGCACAACATGAGTCGCCCAGAAAAATCGGCAGTAATGAGAAATTCGGTGTGTCCAGTACGAACTAAAATCATACAATATAAAACACGGAATTAAACTCCACCAGTTAAATTCCATTCGATAAGGGAGAATATTGTAAATTTCGACTACGGCATAAAGTAATCCTGTTTTCATTATTAAATTAACCGTTAAGTTTCCAAAACCTATTAGTACAGATCCCAGCGTTTCTTTTTTATCGTATTCTTTTCTTTCTAAAAAATAAAAAACAACAAATTCCAGTACCGTAAAAAACAATACAACGGGCAATGCATATACAATTAAATTGGGAGCACTTTTTTCTACTTCATAAATTCTATCCATTGCGATGGGCTTTGCACCAAAAATGGTCAGCTTAATAAACAGGTAATTGATGATTTTGATCATGATGATTTTTTTGATTGATTTATGCTTTTTGAATGTTGATTGTAAATAATGAATGATGCAATTCGACTTTTTGGCATATACCATTCTGGAAATGATAATCATTATAATTTCCGTCGGGTAATTCAATACGGTACGAGTGATTGTCTGTTTTTTTGATCGTTAAAAATTGCTGAAAACTATCAGAATAAACCTTGTCTTCGCTTACAGGTTCTTTACTGTAAAGCAGCATAAGGTTGTAATTGATATATTGTTGTTTGATTTCTCCTTTTTTATTCTCGTCAGAAGTTTTGTAATTTGAATCTGTGAACTGCGTCGTTTTGTTGGCTTTTTCTTTTCCGTTAACATGACGCTTTACGTAGGAGGAAATTAATTTTCCGTTTTTAAAATGTGAACCTTCTTCTGTTTTTACATTGATACAAAAAATTAATCGGGTTTTTACTTCCGAAGAAATTTTCAAAAAGACTTCACCATTATTATTGTTTTGATAAAACTGCATTTGCCCAATGACGGCACCATTTCGAAGTACATTATAGTTTACCGTTTTTTCCTGCGCGTGAGAGATAGCTATAGAAAGAAAAAAGAACATGACAGATTTTACCTGAAAATTTATGGCTTGAAAACTGAAAATCTCATGCAGGGAAACGCATTTTTTAAATAACCAAAATAATAATGCGATAGTGATAATTAAAAGTATCATAAGGCAATTGGAGATTAAAAGTTAATAATTGTACTCTTGCTACAGCAGTAATACAACCTAATAACACTTTACCCCTATTTCAAAATGATTTTTTTTTAAACTCAGAAAAAATAATGATATGAAAACAGCTTAAAAGTCTCAAGGAATGGCTTTTGCATAAATATTTATTTATTAGCCGTATAATAAATGTGCCTCTTTTGCAGGATGGCAATTTTAAAGCGATAAATACATTTAATAGTTTATAAAAAGCTTGATAGCCTTTACAAGTTGGATCAAAACCACATATTTTTATGCATTCAATATTTTTTTAATACTTTTTCTTACAATAATAAATTTTTAAGCTTAAAAAAATATCAAAAATGATTTCACAACACTTTTGAATACCCTAATTCGTATTTTATTACTCCTTACAAAACCCATTATTATTCATTTTTGCACAGTTAATCACTTATCCACTTAACCCAAACCATAGTGATTTTCATACTAACTAATTATTAACCAAAAATGAAAACCAAAAATGACAAATTTTATTAGGATCAAAAAAAGTCCTGATTGCGAATCTGTGTTTAATTTGAAGAAGAAAATGATGATGCTCTGTGTGTTATTTTCTTTATCCCAGGTTCATAGCTACGCAATTAGTTCAAAAAGTACAACACACCTAAAAAATGTACTGGAACAAAAAAACATCAAAGGCCAAGTTAATGATGAAAATGGTATGCCGCTGCCGGGAGTTACTATTTTAGAAAAGGGAAGTAAAAATTCTACTTTGACAGATTTTGATGGAAAATTTACTTTAAAAACAGATAATGATAATGCTGTATTAGTAATATCTTATTTAGGTTATACAACCAAAGAGATTGCTTTAAAAGGAGAAACTTCCATTACTGTAAAACTTCAAAAAGCGACAACATCACTAGATGAAGTTGTGGTTGTAGGATACGGTAAAATGAAGAAAAAAGATTTAACGGGAGCAATTGTTCAGATAACACCTGATAAACTAGCAAACCAAAATCCGCAGACTGTTCAGGATATATTAAGAGGTACTCCGGGTTTAAGAGTAGGTTATGACCCATCTGCAAAAGGAGGCGGAAATATCCAAATTCGTGGGCAGACTTCTGTGTATACAGGTAATGATCAAAAAACAGGAGGACCTCATAATTCACCGCTTATTATTTTAGACGGAATGCAGTTTTATGGTGAACTTTCAGAAATCAATCCTGATGATATTGCCCAGCTTGATATTTTAAAAGATGCATCGGCGGCATCTGTATATGGATCAAGAGCGGCTGCAGGGGTTATTCTTATTTCAACTAAAAAAGGGAAATCGGGTAAACCAATGATTAGTTTTACTACAAACACGACAATTAGCAGTAAGAGCGCTTATCGTGGTGTATATTCTCCAGAGGGATATTTAAAATATCGTGAAGATTGGGAAACTGCCCAAACTTATGGTATTAATACAGCAACCGGACAATATGAAGCATGGATAGCAGGAACAGTTGCTAATGGTAAACCCGGATATTTTTCAAATCCTAATGATTTAAGTAAGTGGGGAATTACAGAAGCGCAATGGTTAGCGTATCAACCGGCTGCACAAACAAATGGAAAAAGTTCGAAAGAAGTATGGGGAGCACGCTTGGGATTGAATTTTGATCCTTCGCTAATGGCTAATTTCCTGGACGACAAAACACACGATTGGAGCGACAGTTCTTTTAGAACAGGGATTAATCGTGATAATAATTTGAGTATTTCCGGTGCAGGTGAAAGGGTTAATTATTATATGTCTTTTGGTTATTTAACTTCGGAAGGAGCTATTGTGGGCAATGACTATAAATCAGCCCGTTCTAATATGAAAGTTGATGCTAAAATTACAGATTGGCTTGACTTTGGAGCAAACATTAATTTTCAGGATCGATCAGATGGAGATATTACACCTTCATTAGGTACAAATGCCGGGGATAATAATATGATGAGAACCAGCCCATTTGGAACTTTTAGAGATGCAAATGGCAACTATGAGAGACAGCCAATGGGGAAAAATGTTTCAGGACAGAATTATAACTATTACTACGAGCGCCAATTTATTGATAAGGAAACAGGTTATACAACATTGAATTCTATTTTCAATACAAAGGTAACTTTACCTTTAGGTATTACATATTCATTTAATATCGCTCCTCGTTATCAATTTTTCCATGATCGTTATTTCAGGTCAACACAAAATCCAAACTGGCCTGCAGCTACCACAGGAGCAAATAGAAACAGCGCTATAAGATTTGATTACAACCTGAACAATACCATAACGTGGGATTATACATTTGCTGAAAAACATCACATCGTTGCAACTTTTGTTCAGGAAGCCGAAGAACGTCGTTATTGGTCAGATGGAATGGATGCCTATAATATTCAGCCTTCAGATGCTTTAGGGTTTCACCTTGTAAATACGGCAACAATGGCAAATAGTGCAATCAGATCAAACGATACGCATGAAACAGCAGATGGATTGATGGCAAGGCTTTTCTATTCGTTTGATAATCGTTATATGCTTACAGCGACAATTCGTCGTGATGGATATTCAGCATTTGGAGCTTCAAATCCTTACGCAGTTTTCCCTTCTTTTGGGGTTGCTTGGAACTTTAAAAATGAAAACTGGTTTCCATTAGATGCTATGAGTACCGGTAAATTGCGTTTGTCTTGGGGTAAAAACGGAAACAGGTCGCTTGCTGATCCATACGTTTCTTTAGCAAACTTAGTAAATACCGGAACAATGGGATATTTAGATCCTTCAGGAAAAGCACTTGAGATTAAATATTTAGCACTTGACCGTTTGGCAAATCCAAATTTGGAATGGGAAAAAACAACTTCAACAAATATTGGTCTTGACTTAGGTTTCTTAAATGATCGTATTACTGCGACTTTAGACCTTTACAGAGCATCTACTCATGATATGATTATGAGTCAGTCCCTTCCTGGTTTTACTGGTTTTTCATCAATCGCAACCAATCTTGGAGAGGTTCAGAATCAAGGTTTGGAATTGAGTATCAACAGTCTTAATATGAAAAACACAAACTTTGAATGGCGCACTTCATTTGGAATCTCTTATAATGAAAATAAAATTGTGTCATTATATGGCAATATGGTAGATATTAAAGATGAAAATGGTAATGTTATTGGAACGCAAGAAGGAAATGATTCTGCTAATGGATGGTTTATAGGCAGACCAATCACTCAAATTTGGGATTATAGAGTAACTGGAATCTGGCAAAAAGAGGAGTGGAAAGAAGCTCGAAGATATGGACAGCGTCCAGGAGACCCAAAAGTTGCAAACAGCTATACAGCAGATGATGTAGATGCGGTAGATCCAGATGGTGTTCCTTATAAAAAAGCAGTTTATAATGAAAAAGACAAACAGTTTTTAGGGAATTCAAACTCTCCTGTACAATGGTCGATGCGCAATGATTTTAAGATTTACAAAAACTGGGATTTGGCTATCAGTATGTATTCAAATGTGGGAGGTAAATCACTTAGTTCAATTTATATGAACACTTTCAATGATGCCAGTTTGTATAAATTCAACTTCAATCCATATGTAAATCCGTATTGGACACTTGATAACCCAACCAATGACTGGGCACGTCTTGATGCTAAAGGGCCTGCAGGAACTCCGGTTGCACCAGGAAGATTGTATGATCGTAGTTTTATTCGTTTAGACAACATTTCGTTAGCCTATACACTTCCTAGAGATCTTTTAGATCGTGCGCATATTAAAAATATAAAAATTTATGCTTCAGTTCAAAACGTAGCAACATGGTCTGCTTCTAAAGAATGGAAATATTTTGGAGATCCGGAAACAGGAGGATTAGCTACTCGACAGTTTAATTTAGGTTTTAATTTCCAACTTTAATAATTATTCAACAATGAAAAAATATATAAAAAATAAAGTTACAAGACTAGTGCCCTTTATTCTATTGGCTGCACTGTCAAGTTCTTGTTCAAAGGATTTTCTCGACTCAGATCCGCTTTCGTTTTACGAACCTGAAAATACGTTTTCTACAGAAGCCGGGTTACAGGCAACTTTAGCACTGTGCGATAAACAGCTGCGTAATAATTATATTCACTATGGTTTTTCTGGTGTGAGTGTGCCTATTGGTACTGAGTATCTTTTCTCAGACATGGCACAATATGGAAAAACAGACACAGGAAGTAATATTGCTGATTATGCCAATACTATTGTTCCTACCGGAGATTTTAGAAGAGATCCAAGTGGAGAATCTATTTATCTTGGGTTTATGTGGACTGAAGCTTATACTGGTATTAAAAATGCCAATACTGTATTAACGTATATTGGAAATGTGACAAGTTTATCCGAAGAGGTTAAAAATAAATATATTGGGCAGGCTTATTTTCACAGAGCATACCGCTATCTTAATCTGGTTTATCAATTTGGAGACATACCATTGATTACTAAAATTTTATCTGTTCCAAAGCAAAGTTACTATTCTACTAAAAAGGAAGCCATCATTGAAATGATTACAGCAGATATGGAGAAAGCTGTACAATATGTTCCAGAGCAGTCAAAAATAGGATATGTAGGTATGGTTAGCAAAGGTGCATGCCGTCAGTTACTAATTAAATGTTATTTAGCATCTGGAAGATTTGCTGATGCCGAAGCACAAGCTAATATTTTAATTGGTCAATCAGGTTACTCTTTAGTACAAAATAATTTAGGAATTTTTGATCCGGGAGGAAATCCTACGGCTTGGCCTATTACCAGAAATGTAATCTGGGATTTACATAGACCGGAGAACAAGGTAATTTCTGCAAATACCGAAGCTATTTTGGTTGCACCAAATGGAGGAGCACAATCATTTTTAGCATTCGCTTCGATGAGAATTTTTGGACCTAACTGGAATGATGCCAATTTAATTACTCCTGATGGTAAAACCGCAGCACCGCGTTTTCCATTGACTGATAAAACTAATTATAATGCAAAATATGATTATCAAAGAGCAATAGGACGTGGTATTGGTACTATTAGTGGTTCTTATTATTCACAACATCCTATGTGGGTTGTAAACAATGTTGAAGACAAGCAGGATCTTAGACATAACAGCACCGTAGGAAACTGGGTAAATATGGAAGACCTTAAATATGCTCCCGGAGCTGGTGGAAGTGCAACATGGGCCGGGCAAAATTTTAGAATGAGAGAAGCTGGCAAATTGTTAGCACAAGATTCTATTCGTGACTGGTTTGATTTCCCTCATTATAAAATCTACTATCATGATGTTGTAGCTGAAGCTAACCCTGCAGCAAATGATTTTCAGGGAGCTACGGCCGGATCAAGCGCGCATATGTACATATACCGTTTAGCAGAAACTTATTTATTACGTGCAGAAGCCCGTTTTTATCAAGGAAATGTTTCCGGAGCTGCTCAGGATGTAAATGTTGTAAGAGCAAGAGCAAAAGCTTCGCAAATGTATTCAACAGTAACTATTGGTGATATTTGTGCAGAAAGAGGAAGAGAACTTTATATGGAAGAATGGAGAAATGTTGAATTAAAACGTATTTCGCACTGTTTAGCAATGAGCGGTAAACCAGATGAATGGGGCCATACTTACAGTTTAACAAATTGGGATAAACAATCTGGAACAGATGCAGCCGGAGGAAGTTATTGGTATCAGCGTATTGTGCATTATACCCTTTACAACAAATATCCGGCTGGTATTTCTCTTAAACCAGGTGTTAAGTTTTATACTATGGACAAACGTAATAATTACTGGCCAATTCCATTTAGACTTGCTATAGAGCCTAATATCAAAGGTCAGTTAAGTCAGAACTTTGGTTATGATGGTTACAATGCAGGAGTTAAAGTCTGGGATAAATGGCAGGATGCTGTTGAAGACGAAAGCAAAATTTAAACCTCTTTTATTTATCTTAAATTAATGATTTAGAAAAGAATAGATTATAAATAGCTTTATTCAAAAGAAAGCTAAAGTAAAGCGAGTTAATATATTTAACTCGCTTTTTTTATTTCAGCAGAGATATTGTTTCTCTATTTTCCCAAGTAGAATTTAATAATTAAGTTCACTGTAATTCTTTGGTTAAAAATGAATGTTTTTATTTTGAAATAATTATAAACCTAAAAACATTCCCTGAATTAAGATTAAACTTCTACAAATCAATTAGATGAATATTTTTCAAAAGACAAAAAATACTAAATCCTTAATTATTTAAACTTTGTCAATTTTTCTCATACTTTTTTTATTGATATTGTTTTTTTAACCTGAAAAAAATACACAAAATACATACATAAGATTTTTTTGTACCCAATTACGTACTTTATTACTCCCCTTTCGAATTGTTTTTAATCAACTTTACATTATCAAATTACTAATTGTGTAACCACCACAAATGTGATTTGAATGTAAGGCAATGTCTAGACAAATTGCATGACCCATACGCAAATAAAAACATTTTTACTTACGTATACATTGATGCCGATTTCACGAACTGTAAAAGTTTTTGTTTCAGCAGCCAATGTGCTATTTAAATATCAATTTTTACTAACCATTAAATTAATTATTACTAACCTTTAATTATTTAAAAATGAAAAAATTCCTAAAATTAACAAGTTTCCTATTTATTACAGTATTAGTATTTAATTCCTGCGACAAGGAGCAAGATTTAAATGAACCGCAAAGCGTGAACAAAGACGTACAACAAACCAATAACAAAGAAGTTTCTTCAAGCACTGCAGCGGCAGATCCTCTTGCTGAAGCATTAGCAGGCAGCGCCGGAGCCAGAACAATTACATTACAAACCAATACACTATCGTGTCCGGGTGGTTTATGTACATCATATGGTGTTTGGTCAACGGGTGTTTATACCGTTTGGTTCCAGATGAGATTTAATTCCGGATTTTATTGGAGCCGAGGCGGAAAATGCGGATATGGTATCCTAATTGGTGATCAAAATACAGGTGGAGATCCGGGATGGGATGGTAATGGCGGAAGTGCCAGATTTATGTGGTATTGCCCAAATGGATCAAATTCTGCTAAAGGAAGCGGAGCTTATTTGCAGCCTTACGTTTATTACAAAGATCAGCCGGGACAATTTGGTAATGATTTTGGTAAAAAATATTACATTCAAGAAAACGTTACATACAACTGTCAAATATCTGTTAAGTTAAATACTGGATCAAGTACAAACGGATACGTAAAATATTATGTAAATGGTACAGAGATATTGAATCAAACCATTCGCTGGGTGACTAACGATGCAAAACGAAATGTTAATGCAGTAAGTTTACACACTTTCCGTGGTGGTAGTCAGGAATATTGGAAAGCTCCGGTAACAAGTTCTATTTATTATCCAAGTGCATCTTGGGATGCTCTATAATACTTATACGGTTTAAAACATTTTAGCCGGAATAAATAAAAAAGGAGAAACCTGCAAATTCAAGATTTGCAGGTTTTTTTTATCTAAATCACTTTTCAATATTTATAAAACGTTTAATTTTTTTTGTTGGTAAATAACTACAAAAAATAACAGATCTTATAAAATTCAGGTATTTTTGTTCTTCCCTATTTCTACTCAAAAAAGATAAGTTTTAATTATTGTAAAAAAACAAACATGGATCAACGGCATATAAGAAATAGACTTTACATTACTCCTGAAGAGCAGGAAAGCATAAAAAATACACCCATATTACTTGGCGGTGCAGGTATTGGAAGTGTTATTGCAGAATGCTTACTAAGATTAGGTTTCGAAACCCTCACAATAATCGATGGCGATATTGTCGAATTATCAAATTTAAACAGACAAAATTATACTGAAAAAAATATCTCAGAACCAAAAGTAAAAGCCCTTAAGGAAAGATTACTTTCTATTAACAGCAGCGCAAAAATTACGATTCATAATTGTTTTTTAACGCCTGAAAATGTTGAAGAATACATAACAGATTATAAAATTGCGATTAACGCTTTGGATTTTACTTCAGATGTTCCTCTTATGTTTGATTCCATCTGTCAGAAGAAAAAAATACCCGTTATACATCCGTATAATTTGGGATGGGGCGCATTGGTATTAGTTATTTCTGATGATGAAGGACTGGAATCCTTAAGAAAACCAAATGAAAAATTTACCGAAATTAATGTAGTCGATTATGTTTTAGATTACATGCGATTTTGGGAAAAGCCTCAGCGATGGCTTGAAGAAATCCTGGAGCAATATAAAAATGAAGGTAAAAATCTTTCGCCTCCCCAACTCTCCATTGCATCCTCGCTAGTTGCCGGAATTTGTACCAATATTGCATTTGATATTGTTACTAATAAACCGGTAAAAACATTTCCGGAGTTTTATTTGACCACTATCAAATAGAAAACTTACAAATCTATTTTTATAGTTTATTTTCTCTCCTATAAAAGATTTTTCTTAAAAGCTGCTTCAAATAATTATTTTGAAGCAGCTTTTTTATTGGGATTTTGGGTTCAAATTTTGATTTCTTTCCACTTTTTAAATAACTATTGTAAAAAACAAGGTTAAAAATGCAACCTTTTTGTCAGTCTATTTGGCAATTCTATATCACCTAATGCAAATAATTTTACAATAGCAGAACAATTAGGTCTAATTATAAATCACAAAAAAATGGAATTAACTAACGAACAAAAGGTTTTAGAATCTATTGTAAAAAAAGCATGGAGCGATCCGGTGTTTAAGGACAATTTAATAAAGGGTCCTGTTGAGACAATAGAAAATTTCTTAGGACATCCAATCCATTTACCAGAAGGTAAAACGATAGCCTTTGTAGATCAGTCCAATTCTTCAACAATTTTTATCAATATTCCTGCCGAACCGGACTTTGAGGATATGGAATTGAATGAAGACCAACTGGATATAATTTCAGGTGGAGCTGAGACAGATCATACGCCGCCTATTATTGTGAGTGCAAGTAATTATACCCCAGGTATTTTGGGTTAAAACAAATACCGCAGGATAATTAACGTGGAATAAAAACGTGTGTGCTCATTATGAACATATGCGTTTTTTAATTTAAAACTATTATTGTGAAAATCTTGTTTACATATTTATTGTTTTTTTTATTTCTGGTAAACGGAACAGGTTTAGATGCACAAACAAAAGTGTTATCTAAACCTGTCGCAAAACATATTCCTGAAAATAAACAAACGGCTGATAGTTTATTAAACGTTGGAGAAAAACACCAAAATGCCGGGAAATTTTTAGAAGCAATGGCTTTGTTTGAACAAAGTTTGAAGATCTATCAAAAATCAAACAATCAAAAAGGTATTGGAGACAGCTACAATAAAATAGCAACAAACTACTATTATCAGGGAGATTATTTAAAAGCCCTTTCTTACTTCACAAAATGCAAGAAAACTTATGAAAAAGCCAATTTTCATAAAGGAGTTGCCGCAGCATTAAATAATATGGGTGCTGTTTATTATTACTTAGGGAATTATCCAAAGGCATTGGATTTTTACAGTCAGGTAATTAAAATTCAGAAAAAAATAGGCGACAAAAAAGTCATTGCCGCCGCCACACAAAATATAGGAGGAATATATGTTGATATTAGAGATTACTCTAATGCGATGATTTATTCTCAAAAAGCCAATGCTATTTACAGAGAATTAAAAGATTCCATAGGAATTTCTCACAACCTAAATGGAGCAGGTAAAATTTATATGATGCAAAAAGAATATGCAAAAGCTAATGATTTTTTCAATCAGGCTTTGGCTATTGCTAATAAAATAGACGACAAACAAAAAACAATAGAAGTACTTTATAATTTGGGAGAACTCTTTCATACTCAAGGTGATCTTCCCAAATCCCTGTCGTATTATAATCTATGTTTAGCCTCTTCTCAAAAAATAAACAGTTTACAATATATAAGCATTACACAAGTAGCTATTGGCAACATATTAAATAAACTTGGTAAGAGTGATAAAGCACTCAAAAAATGCAAAACAGGGCTCGATATTGCAGAAAGCCTGGGAGCATTATCTGTTAAAAAAGATGCCTGCAAATGTCTTTACGAAACTTATAAAGCAATAGGCAACAATAATCTGGCACTTAATTACTACGAAAAATCAAATGATTATAAAGACAGTTTACAATCTGAAGAAACCTCAAATAAGATCTTGAATATGGAGTTTCAAAAAGCAATGCTTATAGACAGTATTGCCTATGTTACAAAAGTGCATAAAATTGATCTTAAACATAAAGAAGAAGTTCAGAAGAAAGAAAAACAACGAAACTTAATCATAATCTCTCTTGGTTTTATCATATTGATTACGATCGCTTTATGGAACAGATTAAATTATGTTAGAAGATCCAGAAAAGCATTAACGATAGAAAAAGACCGTTCAGAAAAATTACTGCTCAACATTCTGCCAGAAGAAATAGCCGAAGAACTAAAAGAAAAAGGCTTTGTAAATGCCCGTGATTTTAATCTGGTTTCTATTCTATTTACTGATTTTAAATCTTTTACACAGACTGCAGAAACAATGACGCCGCAAAATCTTGTTGAAGAAATAAATGTCTGCTTCAAGGCATTTGACTTTATATCTGATAAATATAACATCGAAAAAATTAAAACCATTGGCGATTCTTACATGGCTGCCGGCGGTATTCCTAATCCAGATAAAAATTCATTAAAAAACATTGTTTCTGCCGCATTAGAAATGCAGGAATTTATGATTCAGAGAAAAACAATCAATATAGCTGCCAATGTTCCGGCTTTTGAGATGCGCCTAGGTATTCACGCCGGACCTATTGTAGCGGGAATCGTGGGAGTAAAAAAGTTTCAATACGATGTTTGGGGCGACACAGTAAATACAGCAAGCCGAATTGAAAGCAACGGAATGGTAGAAAAAGTAAACATAAGCGAATCCTTGTATAATTTAATCAAGGACGAAGAATCTTTTGTGTTTGAATACCGCGGTAAAATTTATGCAAAAGGAAAAGGAGAGATCAAAATGTATTTTGTCGAGAAAAGCGCTATTTCACTGGTAAATACTCCTATAGTATTAGATCACAGTTATATATAAATAATGTTTTGTCAGTTTTTTTGGCATTTTTATAATATTTTGAAGGACTAATTTTACATTATACAAAAGGAAATAAATCATGGAACAGAAAAAAGAAGAAGAGGTTTTACGATTGGTAATTTCTAAAGCCTGGGAAGATTCTAATTTTAGAAAAAGCTTAATTACAGATCCTATAAAAGCTATCGAAAATCTAACCGGAGCTAAAATTGTATTACCCGAAGGAAAAACACTTGTAGTAAACGATCAAACAGATAAGTCTAAAGTTTACATGAATATTCCAAGTGAACCCAACATAGAAGATATTGAACTAACAGAAGAACAGTTAGAGATTATTGCCGGAGGCGGACAAACAGTCTGGATTGATTTAGTCAATAATTTATTTCCTGCCTTAAAAGATTACATCATAGTTTAAAATAAAAGGGCAAATTAAATAGTAACCCTGTTTAATTTCTAAACCAGCCCTCTTACATACTTTAAATCAACGATTACTATTAATCAACTTTAAAAATTTATTATCATGGAATTTACACAAGAACAAAAATTGTACGCACAGATCGTACAAAGAGCATGGGAAGATGCAGAATTTAAAAAAGAATTAGTAGCAAACCCATTAGCTGCAATTGAAAAAGTAATTGGTAAAAAAATGACTTTACCAGAAGGAAAAACATTAGTAGTAAGAGATCAGACTGATGATTCTACAATTTACATTAATCTGCCTGCTAAAGCAAATTTAGATGATGTAGAATTAAGTGAAAAAGAATTAGAAATTGTTGCCGGAGGTTATACAACTCCTGCTGAACTAGCAATAGAATATATCGGTATTCCACTTGCTAAATGGTTGTTAAGCTAACAAAACACTAACCTATATAAACTTAAGTATCATGGAATTAACTCAAGAACAAAAGATTTACGCAGATATTGTGCAAAAAGCATGGGAAGATGCTGCATTTAAAAATGAATTAGTATCAAACCCGGTAGCTGCAATCGAAAAATTTACTGGTAAAAAATTGAATCTGCCTGCAGGTAAAACTTTAGTAGTAAAAGACCAAACCAGCGAATCTACAATTTATATCAACATTCCTGTTTCGACAAAATATGCAGATACAGAATTAACTGATGATCAACTAGAAGCTGCTGCCGGCGGTGTTATTGAAGGAGGATGTTTCCCACCTGATTTTCCAGGCGGAATATGGCACCCAACTCCAACATTCCCAAAAGACATTATTCTTTTCTAAATAAATTAACCAATCTAAAATATTATATCATGGAATTTACACAAGAACAAAAGCTTTATGCAGAGCTGGTACAAAAAGCATGGGAAAATGCTGATTTTAAAAAAGAATTAATTGCTAATCCTGTTGCTGCAATTGAAAAATTTGCAGGAAAAAAATTGGATTTACCTGCTGGTAAAACAATTGTGGTGAGAGATCAAACAGATGATTCTGTTATTTACATCAACATTCCGGCTGCGGTAAAACAATCAGCAGATGCACAATTAAGCGAAGAACAGTTAGAATCTGTTGCTGGTGGTATTGCTATATGGCCTCCAATTGGAATAATACCACCTTGGTTTCCTTCACCAACTTTTCCAACTATTCCAATCGAAACAATCTAATCAACCCACTATTCTATTAACAATATAAAAAATATAAAGATGAAATATACTAAAGAACATCAGGAAAAAGGAGCAGAATTAATGAAAGGTCTTGTAGAAAAAGCATGGGAAAGTGCTGCTTTTAAAGATCAATTAGTCAAAAATCCTCTAGCAACAATTCAGGAGTTTACTAACAAAAGCTTTGTATTGCCAGAAAATCAAACCATTGTAGTTGAAGATCAAACCAACGAATCTGTAATTTATTTTAATATTCCTGCAGAACCAAACCTGGACGGTTTAGAATTAACTGAAGAGCAGTTAGAATTAGTTGCAGGCGGACTTACACCAGCAGTTGTCATAGGACTTTATGCATTAGGTGTTGCAGCATTTGCAGCAGGAGTACAACTTTATAATCAATAATTTTAAATCTTACAGACATGAAAATTTCACAAGACGCTCAAATACAAGGACAAGAATTATTAAAAACTCTAGTCGAAAAAGCATGGCAAAGCCCTGACTTTAAAAATCAATTATTAACTAACCCTCAAGCAGCTATTGAAGCGGTTACTGGTAAAAAATCATCAAGCAACAAAAGAGTTGTAGTTGAAGATCAAAGCAGTGATTCTATCATTTACTTCAATATTCCGGCTGAACCAAAATTAGACGAGTTAGAATTATCTTCTGAGCAATTAGAAATCGTTGCCGGTGGTCTTACTCCTTTAACTTTAGTTGTTGTGGTTGGTACTGTAGCCGGTGGCTTTGGAGCTGCAGCTTTATGGGACTATCTTCACTAAGAAATGAAAAATAAAATAGTAAAATAAAAACCCTTGAACAATTCGAAGTTTATTAAAATTTTGAAATAAGGTTCAGGGGTTTTCTCTAAAATTTAAAAAAGATGGAAAAGCAAGGACAGATATCATTATTCGCAGGGATCTTTTTAGTAATTTCCGGATCAGTATTAGTAAGCTTTAAATATAATTTTCTGGGAACAGCCAGTTTTATTTTAGCCATAATAGTACTGTTTTACAGCGTAATTCAGCTAAATAAGAATAAGAAATCGTAAACTATTCGATCAATATAGAATACACCCTGTGTGCAAGCGAAGGGTGTTTTTAATTTTTAAACATTCCTCCAGCTTTTTTAGCAAATAAGAAGCTGCATTACTTTTTTTATCACTCAGCATTCTTTTTACATTAAAGTCTTAGAAATGAATAATCAATCTACCCTTTTTATTAGCAAAAGTTTTGAAACAATTCCTTTTGTCGGAATCATTCTTCCATACACAGAATCTTTTCTGGAGAGCTTAAAATTAGAATTACCGGATAATGCTAAAGAAAAACTGCATTTGGAACTGTTAAAACAGCTGAGCGCTTTCTCTGAAATTATTTTACAACAGTCATTAGACTCTTTCGTTCTTGAAGGCAATACGGAGATAGAAATTTTTACAGCAAAAATGAATCAGTCGTTAGCTGTAGATTTTCCGGTTTTAGATCATATGATGAAACAAAAAGCAGCCAATTTTTCTCGTCATATTTCCAAAATCACAGATCGTTTTCATAATGATTATGAAAAGATAAAAGCCGTATTTAAACTAGATGAGGTAAAAATAACAGATATTGATGCAAGTCTTGGTGATGGTCATAACGGCGAAGGAACTGCTTTAATTCATTTATCAAATGAAACCAAACTGATCTATAAACCCAGAAATGTCAATTTAACCAATTCTTATAATGCACTGATTGATTGGATCAATCAAAAATTGAACTTAGATTTAAAAACATTTCAGGCTCTAGATTGCGGGGAATACGGATGGCTGGAATTTGTAAATAACGAAGAAATAACTTCTGAAAATGATTTAGAAGAATATTATCATAAAGCAGGAGCTTTACTTGCAACTGCCTATCTTTTAGGAAGCAAAGACTGTCATCGCGAAAATGTTATTGCCTCCGGAAAAAATCCCGTTATTATAGATCATGAAACCATTATTCAGCCTTTTTTATCAAATGGTCTAATTAATAATTCTTGGGATAACGAATGTAAAATACCCAATTTATCGGTTCTGGAAAACGCTTTAATTGTTAATGACGATACTGGGGTTCCAATACATTTTGCAGGTTATGGCGTTCGCAATAACTTACAAGTAACAGAGTTAGAAAAAAGAATTGTAAACCCAAATACCATAAATTGTAAAAGGGTAACACGCTTTTTATTCACACAGATTGCAGAAAATAATATTCCGAAATTTAAGGACCATTATATATTTCCAACCAATTACAGCAACAGTTTTCTGGAAGGATTTTCTATAGTATATGATTTGTTTTCCAATAATAAAGAAGAATTAAAATCTCTTAACTCTCCTATTGAGGTTTTCAAAAATCAAGAAGTCAGATATGTTTGGCGGCCTACTTTTATATATTTCAAGATATTAAAATTTATGCGTACCTCGGCTCTTATGTCTAGTTTTGAAGTTTATAATGCAAAATTAGCAGAGTTATTGTCTAAAGCTTACCTGGGACAAAATATGGAAACGTATAAGTTTATATTTGATTTTGAATTACAGCAAATGCTTAACGGAGATATTCCAATATTTAGCCTAAATAGTCTGGATAATGTACTTGATTGTAATGCATCATCAAAAATATTCGAATTCAATTGTATCGAAAATATAAACAGAAGAATTGATGCCATTTCTCCTGAACATAAAAAAGAACAATTGGAATTTATTAATCGCTGGATTAATATCAGAAATTAAGAAAACAACATAGCCGTAAAACGTTACTAAATCAGCTTATTATTTGTAGCATACGCAATCGCTTCGGTAATGCTGGTTACCTCTAGCCTTTCAAACAATTTTCTGCGGTGAAATTTTACAGTATCCGGAGAAACAAATATTTCATCGGCAATTTCGTTTATCGTAAAACCTCTGGTAGAAAGCTGCAAAATTTCTTTTTCTCTTTTAGATAAAGCAACTTTTTTAGATTCTTCCCAATGGTCTTTATCCAAATTATAGTTATGAACTTTATTTTCGCCGTTTTTATATATTTTGATGTTTCCTGCCTTACGTTCAGATGATAAGGAAATAATACAAATCGCTTTCCATATTTTTCCGGTATTGGTTAAAAAAACCGGAGTAAGTTTCTGATTGATTAAGATTAATTTCCCTTCCTGGTTTTTTAAATGAAAATCATAAGAAATCGTATAGAGAATCCTCTCATCGTGTGGTATTTTTTCATAAAAATCAAATCCAACAGAATTAATTTTCAATAGCAAATCTAAGTCTGCAGGAGGAACATGTTTAAAATAAAAAGCATATCCCATTTCCAAAACCTGCTCTGCCGTATTGCCGCACAGAAACAATGGATTATCCGAAACAAACTCAAAACCTTGTTCCAAATAATCTATAACATAGATACTCGTATATGTTGCTCTTGCAAATGCCTTAATAGGTTCTAAATAATCAAATTTTTGAGCCCTTTCTTCATCTGTCAAGCCGTAAATTGTGTTTCTGGAATCAAAAAACGAATTCGGATCCTGGTCTATCATCATTCATAATTTTAATCAAATGTAATCCTTTTTTGTAATGTATGAAAAGAATTACATTGTTCTTGTAAAAATAAGAATAATAATACTTATTGATTCTCAAATTGTTAGACACGGTATTTATGTTAAAACCCTTGTCAGATTTTACTTAAAGCCCCGTAAATACACGCCTTACAAAAAACCGGGTTTTCTATTATCAGCGAACTTCTTTCAATTTTAACAATTTTAATTTAAAAGAAGAGGCTACACTTTAGAGTAGTTTATTGATTTACAGATAAATACTACCATTTAGTGTAGCAGAAGAACGCTATATGAAAATTAGCTTTGTTACAAACCAACGAACCAAAGAACTCATGATTATAACTCAAAATTACCTAGAAAGACTAGAACTGGACCAGCTGAGTGAATTAGCCAAGTTTGTAGTCGAAGAGAACTTCAGTCATCATTGTGAAGATGTAAATAGTAATGAACTTGTAACTGACACTCAGGAAGTGTATGATGAAGAATTAAATTATTTTAAAGATTCTGAAATTTTCGTTGCAAAAGATTTTTCAGGAAATATTCAGGGATCTATTAGAGTAATTAAATGGGATTATAAAACGAAACTTCCGCTTCAGAAAATTTTTAATATCGATCCATTAAGTGTCTTCGGTTATTCTGATAAGTTTTCATCTGTTTGGCATATTGGCCGATTTGCAACTAAAAAAAATATCGAGGACAAAACTCTTTTCAAAAGATTAATGGTTTGTGCCATTTCTCCTATTTGTGAACAAAAAAATGGTGTTGCCTTTGCAGAGTGCGACAGCAAACTATTAAGAATTATGAAGCTGCTGGGAATAAAAGCCCAGGTTATAGGGGACTCTGTACACTATCTGGGTTCTGAAACTATACCAATAGCATTGAATTATGAAGGCTTAAGGGAATTTTATAATAACAATAAAAATTTTGTAACCTCCTTCTCTATCGATAAAATATCCCATAAAACCATTAAAAAGAAAAAGTATCACTCCCAAGCATGTTAATTCTTCCTTCAAAATAAATTAAGATATAAGCCAAAACCCTATACCCCAAAATACTCCCATTACAAGACCCAATTAAGATTTTTCAGATTATTGATTAACCGTTAATTCTATTACAATCATGAATGAAATGATAAAAAATACCACAATAGATTGGTCTTCCCCAGATATTTTGAACCAGATAGTTCAGAATATTAAAAACCCTTTAGAAAACATTATTGAGGCCAGCAAGCCCAGTATAACAAATAATAAAACACAAAGTGAAATTATTTTTTCGAGCAGCAAACAAATTAATGACCTGATTGAAGAAATTTTAGACGGCATCAAATCTAAATCTGTAAGCCTGACAGTTCAGGGACGTCCGGAAATTTTTGACATTTATGAATCCAATAAAAATGTTCAGGAATTGTGTATAAACAAAATTAATCCACAAAAAGTGACAAAACTGGATCAAGACTGGTTACTGAATTTAGAAAAAGAAATTTACAATTCTATCAGTCAAAATGATATGAACCTTTATGAACTGTCCTATAAAATGGCAGTAAGCGAAAGACAACTGCATAGAAAAATTGCAAATTTAGTTTACCTCACACCCAATAAGTACATCCGAATATTGAAACTTCATAGAGCTAAATATATGATCGATAATTATATACAAAACTCAATTTCACAAATCGCCTATTCTGTTGGGTACAACGATGTACATTATTTCTCAAAGTTGTTTTCGTACCAATATGACATTTCACCTAAAGAACTCATAAATTCTTTACGGTAAAACATTATTTATCAGCATCATAAACTCCAAACAAAATATAAATTTAAGACTAAATAAAATGATTTTAACAGAAGAACAAAAAAAGGGTCAGGATGTTTTTTTTAGGATAATTACAGAAGCCTGGGTAAACGATGATTTTAAAAAATCATTAATTACAAACCCCGAAGAAACATTAGAAAAGTTTTTTGGTAGAAAATTACCAATCGGTAAAAAGATCAAAGTGACAGATCAGTCAGATCCTGAATATCTGTACATCAATATTCCTATAAAGATGCAGCAAAAGGATCAGGAATTAGATGAAAAAAAACTAGACAAATTAAGCGGCGGAACTTCTAACCGGACTAGTACTACTACTGACTATGAAGGTTTATATGATTCTTTAGGGAATATATATTAAATAGAATTTTCAGGTGTCAGAAATCACAGATTCTTTGTCTTAATCAACAAACGAATTACAAATAAATTAGTATAACCTTAAAAAAAATAAAATTATGAAAAGAGCACTTTTTTTCTTAGGTCAGTTTAATAACAGAGATGTAGAATGGTTCATTAACAATGGGCAAAAAATAGAATTAGGAAACGGCGAAAAACTTATCCAAAAAGGGAATTTTATCGATAGTCTATACATCGTGTTATCAGGTCAATTATCTGTATGTGCAGAGAATGGCGACAAGCAAGACATTGCAACATTAGGATCTGGAGAAGTTGTTGGCGAAATGTCTTTTTTAGAAACAAGACCGCCATCCGTTTCTGTAATCGCCAGAAAAACATCTGTAGTTTATAAAATATCCCGTGAGGTGATCGAACTGCGACTTACAACAAACCCTGATTTCAAAGCTAATTTCTATTATGGTTTAGCCTTATTCCTGTCTAACAGATTAAGAAAAACAACAGATCAATTAGGTTATGGAACTGCGGAAGAAGAAGATTTAATTGATACAAGAATTTTAGATGGTGTTGCACAGGCAGGCTCACGTTTTGGGCAGATCTTGCATCGATTTTCGGAGGCATAATAAAATATAAATTTTAAGACCAGAATTTAAATGAGATTATACTATTCCTTTTTTGCAATATGGATTGTTGCTGTTACTAATTTACAAAGTCAATCTAAAATTAAATGTGATTTAATTCAAATTTCAACCATAGCATTTGACAAAAGCCCAAATATTAAAAGGACTTTTTATGCAATAGAAAATGCCGAAGGAGAACTTCAGGTACAATGGAGCACATTTGATTTTAATTTGAATTCAGGACTTTCATACAAAAACAGCAGACTGAATCTCTACGATGCTGATCCAAGAAATCAATATATCGAGAGATCACTGAAATCTAATTCGGTAGATTTTTCTGCCGGACTGCAAAAAAGATTTAGAACATCTCAAATTGCCGAAGTAAGTTTAAGATATCTCTATAACGACAGTAATTTTCCGCTTAATACCTTCAATGAGTTTGTAGGGGCATTTTATGGAACTCATACGGGAGTACTTAATTTCTCTTTAACCCAGCCTCTTTTAAGAGGAAGAGGAAAAAAAGTAGCAACAACCGGAGAGCAGGTTGCAAGTCTTTATATTGATAAAAACAAATTCGATTCTGAGTTTACAAATTCATACGAAATCCTGCAAATTGGCATTGCTTATTGGAATTATTATACCGCATTTAAAAGCCTCGATGTTTATATACAAAACGAAAGCAGAGTAAGAAACGTTCTGGAAATGACCAGAGAATTAATAAAAGCCGACAAAAAACCGGAGAGCGATATGGCTCAGGTAAATGCCGATTTAACAAATCAGGAAAGATTGACTTTTGTAGCGCAGCAAAATTTATACAATGCAAGATTAAATTTAGGAAGAGCAATAGGTTTATCTGATGAAGAAAGTCAGGAACTGGGCGATCCGGTAAATGATTTTCCTGCAGTTGCAGAAAGCGGTTACAAACAAAATATCAATAAAAGTGCGCTTATTAAAAGTGCCAAAGACAATCGAGGAGATTTAAAAGCCATACAAAAAGTTACCGAAGCCGTAGAACTTCAATACCAACTAGCCGAAAACAATTTAAAACCTCAGCTCGATTTAACCGGTTTTGCCTATTATGGCAGTACAAGTGTAGGAAATGGAGTCGACAAAACATTTTCTTCGTTTGTAAACAATCAGGGACAAGATGTTGGTGTGGGCGCAAAACTGACTTTTTCATTTGCATTAAATAATAACCTGGCAAAAGGAAATTATGCGATTAATAAAATTGCCGTAAAAGATCAGGCCGTAATAAGCGATAATACCAATCGAAACGTTGACTTAAACGTAAATATGGCGCTTAACAACCTAAACAATAGTGTCCTGATTCTTGAAAAAGCAAAAGAATCTATGGGATTTCACAAAGAAGCTTTTGACAACGAAAAAATAAAATTTCAAATGGGTTTAACCACACTTTTGAATTTAATGTTGTTTCAGGAAAGATTCACCTATTCAGAATTAGAATATCTAAATGCAGAACAGCAGTTTTCAAATGCAATTGTAAGCCTCAGACACGAAACAGGAACACTTTTATCTAAAGAAAAATCCAGTTTTAAAGTTGCTCAAAATGTATTTTATACTGTTCCAACTACAGAAAATTAATAAAAATTTAGAAACTATGTCAGCAAGTTTTTTCAGAAAATCAGCGTTAGAAAAGCTTTCTACACCAGAAAAGTTAGATCAATTAATTAAAGTTACAGGGCCAAAAGCCTGGATAGCTTTAACTACAGTTGCGGTAATATTATTTACGGCAGTTTTATGGTCTTTTGCAGGTACCGTAAAAACAAAATTAGATGTAGTTGGTGTGGTACAAGGAGGCGATGTTCATGAAGTAGTAGCTACTTCACAAGGACAGTTAGTAGAGCTAAAAGTAGCAATTGGTGACAATGTTAAAAAAGGAGACATTATTGCCACGATAAAACAGCCGGAACTGCTTCAGCAAATAGAAGATGCAAAAGCAGTAGTCTCTGACCGAAAGTTTGAAATGGGAAAATTAGCCTCTTACGGAAATCAGGGAACACAATTACAGGGTGAAATGATTAAGCAGACGCGGGTAAGTATTCAGGGAGAAATTGAATCTGAAAAAAAGAAACTGGCGTTTTTAAACAATCAATTAGAATCTGAAACTAGTTTAATAAGCAAAGGTTTAATAACAAAATCTGAAGTAGCCAATACCAAACAGCAAATAGAAGCTTCAAAAAATACGATTGAACGACTAAAAGGTCAAAAAGTAGAAACCTTAAACCAGCAGCATAATTTAGGTTTTGATATGCAGCAAAAAGTAACATTGCAAAACCAAAGAATTGCAGAAGCGGAAAGAAACTTACATTTCCTGACCGAAAGATATGATCAGCAAAAAAATATAAAAAGCCCTTATGACGGTGAAGTGGTTGAAGTTTTAACAGATGCAGGAATTGTTGTTGCCTCTGGAACGCCATTATTCAAACTCAAAAACCTTGACGAAACCAAATTAAGCGAACTAAAAGGCATTCTATATATTCCGTCACAAGATGGAAAAAAAATACGAAAAGGCATGGAAGCTTTAGTAGTTCCATCAACCGTTCAGCCGCAGGAATATGGATTTATAAAAGGAAAAGTAACTTATGTTTCTGATTTTCCTGTAACGCAGCAAGGTATGCTGACTTCTGTTAAAAACGATCAGCTGGCAAAAGGACTTTTGGCACAAGGTCCATTATTTGAAGTTCATGTTGATTTTGAAAAAGATCCAAAATCATACAGCGGCTTTAAATGGACATCGGCAAAAGGACCGGAGATTTTTATAAAAGAAGGTACTTCATGCATGGGAAAAGTAACCATAAAACAAGAACCTCCTGTGACGATAGTAGTTCCCGCATTCAAGAAATTTTTTGATTTATATTAATAAATACAAATGGGAGATATTGCAAATTTTGTTATAGAAAAACAAGCCCGGCCAGTTAAGGTTCCAACTGTATTACAGATGGAAAGCGTTGAATGTGGCGCGGCAGCTTTAAGTATTATTTTAGGTCATTTTGGTAAATTCGTTCCTTTAGAAAAATTAAGAATAGCTTGCGGTGTTTCCAGAGATGGGCTTAAAGCAACTAATATCATAAAGGCCGCTAAAGAGTTTGGATTAGATGCAAAAGGATATGCCAAATCTATTGAAAAGCTAATGCAGATTAAAACGCCTGCCATTATTTTTTGGAATTTTAATCATTTCTTAGTGCTCGAAGGTTTTACCAAAAAAAAGGTATACTTGAGCGATCCCGCACAAGGAAGATATTCTGTAAGCCATCAGGAATTTGATGATGCTTATACCGGAGTTGTACTCACTTTTGATACTAACGAAAGTTTTGAAAAAGGAAATGAGAAAAAAGGACTTATAGGATCTTTGCTTTCAAGAGTAGCCAGTTCCAGGTTAAGCATTACTTATATCATTATTGCCAGTTTATTTTTAGTAATTCCGGGTTTAATAATTCCTTCGTTTCTTACCGTTTTTATAGATAAATATTTAGTCAACAATTTTTCTGGTTTTGTAATGCCTTTATTGTTGATAATGGGCGGAATCTTAATTATTAATTCAGTATTAGTATATCTTCAGCAATACTTTTTACTCAAGCTCGAAACAAAGTTAGCCTTAGTTACTTCCAGTAAATTTTTATGGCACGTTTTTCATTTACCAATTGCTTTTTTCACACAGCGTTATAGCGGAGAAGTTGGTAACAGGGTTTCCTTAAACGATAAAGTTGCCAAATTATTAAGCGGCGATTTAGCCAACGCAGCCTTAAATGTTATAGTGGTTATTTTTTATGCAATCCTGATGTTTTCTTATGATGTTACGCTGACCTTAATCGGGATTTTTATGGCGGCATTAAATATCATCATCTTAAAATGTGTCGCTACGGCCAGAAAAGACGGAAGCCGCAGATTGAGTAATGAAACCGGAAAATTGCTAGGTACAACTACTTCCGGAATCAGCATGATTGAAACCTTAAAAGCATCCGGAAGAGAAAATGATTTTTTTACCAACTGGATAGGATATTTGGCCAAAGTGATGAATGCACAGCAAGAACTGGGCTGGTTAACTATTCGATTAAATGTTCTTCCAAATTTAATCACCTCATTAACAAATTTCTTAATTCTGGGAATTGGGGCTTTACGAATTATGGACGGCGAAATGACACTGGGAGCATTAGTAGCCTTTACTTATTTGATGAACAATTTTATTACACCCGTTAATCAATTGGTAACTGTAGGTAACACGCTGCACGAAACAGAAAGTGATATGAGTCGAATTGATGATGTATTGAATTATGAAATTGACAATCAGTTTAGAGAAAAAGAATCCAGCCAAAACTCACAGCCAGATCATAACGAAGTCCCTAAAAACAAACTCATTGGGTATTTTGAAATGAAAGATGTCACATTTGGTTATAACACTACAATGCCGGCATTAATAGAAAATTTCAATTTAAAATTAAAACCCGGAAGCAGAGTTGCCTTAGTAGGAGGTTCAGGAAGTGGAAAATCAACAGTAGCCAAAATTGCTTCGGGACTTTATGATCCGTGGAAGGGTGAAGTTTTATTAGATGGAAAAAACAGAGAAACCATTGCAAGAAATATCATTACAAGTTCATTAGCCGTAGTAGATCAGGATGTTATTGTATTTAATGGAACAATTAAAGAAAATATCTCTTTTTGGGATTCTATGATTTCAGAAAAACACATTATAAATTCTGCAAGAGATGCGGCGATTCACGATGTTATTTCGGCCAGAAGCGACGGTTATGATAGTCATGTAATGGAAGGCGGAACCAATTTTAGCGGCGGACAGCGCCAGCGTATTGAAATTGCAAGAGCCTTATCTGGTAACCCGACTATTTTAGTTATGGATGAAGCGACCAGTGCCCTTGATCCAACTACTGAAAAAACGGTAATGGATAATATCAAGAAAAGGGGCTGTACCTGCCTGATTGTAGCGCACAGGTTAAGCACTATTATTGATTGCGACGAAATAATAGTAATGGAACTGGGAAAAATAGTAGAACGTGGTTCTCATCAGGAATTGCTAAAACAAAATGGGGTTTATGCACATTTGATCGAATCAAAATAAATTTAATACCATGTCAGTAAAAGAGAAAATACATATAGGCGTTGAAAATCCATTGATTCTAAACAGTACAGATAGTTTCTGGATGGTTATTTCGGGAGAAGTAAATGTGTTTCATACTAAAATTGATGAAGACGGAGCATATTTATGTCCCTTAAAGTTTTTGTATTCTGCAAAACAAGGCGAATTACTATTTAGTTTATTACCTCAGCATTGCACTCAAAAAATTAGATTAATCGTTTATTCGAATGAAGCTAAATTACTGGCAATTCAAAAAAGTGACCTTTTGAATATTGACCCTTTCTTTTTGAAAAATCTGATCAATAAATGGATATCCAAAACATCTTCTGAATTAAATTTTCAAAACGCACCAAGAGTTTATATCGCACTTGATGATTTTAATACCATAAATTTAAAAGAAAATACCGTTGCATATCCTTCGCACGGCATAAACTGGGTAAGTTTAAACGGCGGAAGTCTTTCTGTTTTTTCATCTGATATCATTGTTAATTTTGATGATGCCTCTAATTTTCCAATTCCGGTATCAAATAAATTATGGATAAAATCCTTATCCGATCAAACAGAAATTAAAATATTAAGCACCAGAGAAGTTATTGAGGAAGAAGTTAATCTTTTGATTTCTTTAGAAAAAATACAATCTTATTTTTATACCCAGCTTGGCAAAACAATAGAAAATAATAGTGTTTTTGAAAATGAACATTTTAAAGCTAAACTAGTCAGCGAAGAAGATGAGTTAAAAAACACACTCGAAAAAATAAAATCTATTGTAACAGGCAGTAAAAAAAGTGTACCGCATGTAACAGCTTCAAAATTAAATAAGCAAAGTGTACTTTATTCAACCTGTCAGGTTATTGCAGATCACAGCCAATTTAAATTTGAAGAACCCAAACATATTGATGCAAACGAAACCAGCGCAAAAAACCTGCTGTATGCGATAGCAAAAAGTTCTAAAATAAGAGTCCGCAAAATTATTTTAAGAGATGCCTGGTGGAAAGAAGAAAACGGACATTTACTTGCCTTTACCAAACAAAAAAACGAACCCGTTGCACTTATACAAAAAACATCCAGTTCTTATTTAATAAAAAATTTATCCGACGGTTCTGAGTCAATTGTGAACCACGAAATAGCAGCGTCTTTAGAACCAATTGGTTATATGTTTTTTTCTGGATTCGATGTCAAGATGGATTCCATGAAAAAAGTATTAAATTTTGCCATGAATGGCGTTAAAAAAGATGCCAAACTATTAATTCTGGCTTCATTAGCAGGAAGCTTAATTGGACTATTAGTCCCTATTTTGTCAGGAGTTATTTTTGATGATGTTATTCCTACCGCAGACAGATCTATACATTTAGAAATATTTAGTATAATGATCATAATCGCTTTGGTAACAGCAGGACTTCAGCTTGCACAAGGCGTATTGCAAATGCGAGTAGAATCAAAATCCAGTATTAACCTGCAGGCAGGTGTAATGGATTATATATTGAGACTTCCGGTAACTTTTTATAAAAAATATACCGCAGGAGATCTTACCAATAGGGTTTTAAGTATCAATTCGATACGACAAATACTTTCAAGCACCTTAATGACGGCTGTATTAAGTGGAGCCTTCTCTTTTGTAAATCTGATACTTCTTTTTTATTACGACTCTAGTTTGGCCTGGATTGGCGTTGCATTAGCTGTAATCGCTGTTGTTTTTATGATAACTATGGGTTGTTTAAAATTAAAATACGACCGAGAAGTTTCTAAATATCAGGGAGAAATTCAGGGCTTTCTTTTTGAATTTTTATCCGGTATAAGCAAAATAAGAATAACAGGCGGAGAACGAAGAGTTTTTACATTATGGGCAGAGAAATTTTCAAAACTAAAACAATTAGGATTTAGTTCAGGTAGTTATCAAAATTTTGTCGAAATCTTCAATAGCTCCTATCCCCTGTTTACCAGTATTTTCTTTTTCTCTTTTATCTATTACAGCGTCCTTAATCCTGCTGTTCCGGGAGCAAACATGATCTCTGTAGGTTCCTTTATGGCATTTATTACCGCTTTTAATAAATTTTTGGGCGATAGTTTAAGGTTAAGTATGGCTTTTATAACCTCTTTAAATGTTATTCCGCTTTATGAAAGGGTAAAACCAATTTTAGAAGAAGAAGCAGAATCTATGGATCAGAGTATTGATCCGGGCGAATTGGCTGGCGATATCGAAATGAATTCTGTTTCGTTTAGATACAACGAAAATCAACCTCTGATTTTAAAAAATATTACCTTCAAAATTAAGCCGGGCGAAATGGTTGCTTTTGTTGGACCTTCGGGTTCCGGAAAATCAACTATTATGAGACTTCTTTTAGGATTCGAACATGCTGAAATGGGCTCTATATATTATGATGGAAATACTTTTGACACCATGAACAAAGAGCTTGTACGAAGACAAATTGGTGTTGTATTGCAAAATGGAGCACTTATGGCCGGAAGCATTTATCAAAATATTGTCGGGAATTCAGAATTGACCTTAGATGATGCATGGGATGCAGCACGTATGGCAGGAATGGAAGAAGATATCAAAAATATGCCAATGGAAATGCATACTCTTGTTAGCGAAGGCGCTGGAACATTTTCCGGCGGACAAAGACAACGACTTATGATTGCAAGAGCCATTGTACATAAACCAAGATTATTGTTTATGGATGAAGCCACAAGTGCACTTGATAACAGAACCCAAAATATTGTAGCCGAAAGTTTAGACAAACTTCAGGCTACACGTATTGTGATCGCACATAGATTAAGTACCATTAAAAACGCAGATCGCATTTATGTTCTGGATCAGGGAGAAATCAAAGAATGTGGCACTTATGAAGAGTTAATGCAGCAAGATGGCATATTTACACAACTGGCTAAACGCCAAATTTCGTAATGATCATGAATAATTCATTCCTCCCCGAACCAATTGATCAGGCTGCATCAATTGATTTATCAGACAAACTTAAAGCCTATCTTTTTAATAAGTTTCCTTTAAATGATGACTGCAGCGTTTCTACTTTTACCGAAGGCCCGGAAATTCAATTCTGGGAAGATTTTTTAATGGATTTTTCAAATGGAAAGGACATTTTTAATGCACTAAAAGAATGTTATCCGTCATTAAATTTTCTAATTGATAAAGAAATTGATAAAGCCGAATTGTATAACAACATGCTTTTAAAAGGAACAACAAACGATATAAAATTAACTTCTTACATAAAATTAGAAGACACAAAAAATATCAGTTTAGAACTTCACCAAAGTATTGCAGGCAAAATCCCGATTTTAACCATCCCTAATAAAGAAGATTTTGTAAAAATACTGCAGTCCATAATCCATAAAAACAATCCCTTACCCATTCCTGCATCAATGGGAGCTGTGTTGTTAAATGGTCTTAATAACTCAAAAAGGTTTAATATCATTAAAAAAAACTGGCTGCAAAATAATCCTTTTGGAGACTGGAATACCGAGTTTACAAACAACATTATGCCCAACAAATCTTTGTATAAAGATAAATTGATCATTTTAAGTACAAAACCTTACAGCAATGTACCGGCAAGTCAATTAGGTTTAGAAGAAGATCTATGGATATCATATTCAATTTCTATTCGAAAAGAACATGAATTAACGCATTTATATACGCTCAAAAAATACGGACAAGCCACCAATAACCTGCATGATGAACTTATAGCGGATTATATAGGAATTATTAAAACCATATGGAATTATAATAAAGTCTGGATGCTGACTTTTATGGGTTTAGAAAATTATCCTCATTACAGAGAAGGTGCCCGATTAGAAAATTATGTAAAAGAAAGTAAATTATCTCCGGAGGATTTTAAGCAATTGATTACCATAATAAAAAATGCTATTGAAAACATTGCCATTTTTGATAAAACTGCGGGCAAGGTAAAATCAACTAAAGATCAAATGTGCAGAATAGATTCACTTTGTGAAATAAGTTTAACTGATTTAGCGTCTGCAAATGGTGCCGAATTGTTAATTGATATTTATTATGAAAATTTCCATAGAACCTTATTTTAATCTTTACATTTGATACAATTCAAATACCATTGTTCAAAAAAATTCTAACTACCTTTGTTATCAATTTCATAAACAATTCTGTCAAAAATTATGCTTTCTATATCAAATTTGGTTGTAGAAGAAGAGATTAAAAATTCATTCTCGATACACTTTCTTGAAGACAAGAAATACGAGCAAAAATCAACGTACAGACTTGTTTATAACCGAATTTTACTAATTGAATCAGGAATTGGAGAAATAATTATTGACGACCAGATTTTTCAAATTTCATCTTCACAACTATTTTTAATCGCAAAAGGACAATTTATAAGTTTTAATGCTGAAACAAAATTTACTGGATACGAACTTAGTTTTGGCGATTGTTTTTGGGAAAGAACGCCTTCCAGCGCCAACAACTGTAAAGCTGTTTTGTTTAATAATGCTTCTGCCAATCAAACCATTCCGTTAAATCATCAGGACAATATTGAACTTATTTCAATTTTTAAATCTTTATGGTATGAATACCAAAAAGAGGAATACATCAATCAATTAGATGCTTTGGCTGCGTATCTAAAAATTATAATGATTAAGATTGCAAACATTAATCATTCCCTTTTAAAAGGCTTTGACAATTACGAAAATCAAACCTATACACAGTTTTTAGAATTAATCAGCAAAAACTATAAAACTTCCAGAGAAGTCGCAGATTATGCAGATCTTTTAGGAATTTCGGCACGAAAGCTAACAGATTTATGCAAACGCTGCAGCAACAGAGGCGCAAAAGAATTAATAAACGGACAAATTATTGCCGAAGCCAAAAGAGCACTGCAATTTAGTTCTAACCCAGTAAAAGAAATTGCTTTTCAGCTCAATTTTACTACTGCAGAGCAATTCAGTCATTTCTTTAAAAAGAATGCTCAGGTTTCTCCTCATGAATACAGATTACTTTTTTTAAATATCGGAAATTAAATACTTAATAATAATCCTGTAATTTTTGACATGCGCTTGACGTAATTTGACATTCCTCAAACAAGTTTCTCACGATACCTTTGAAAAAAACAAATTATCATGTCAGTAAACAAACTAAAAACAGTTGCAGGAATAATTATTCCGGATAGTTCTATTGCACAGCAGGCTACAGAACTTTTATTAGAACACGGCACAGAATTTATCTACAATCATTCGCTGCGTGTATTTCTGTTTTCTTCTTTAAACGGAAAAAGAAGAAAACTTAAATATGATGAAGAATTATTGTATGTGGCTTCCGTTTTTCACGATTTGGGTTTAACAAAACACTACAGCAGTACAGATTTACGTTTTGAAGTAGACAGTGCCAATGCAGCGAGAGATTTCCTCAAAAGCCATAATTTACCAAAAGAGTCATTGCAATTGGTTTGGGATACCATCGCACTGCATACCACAATTGGTATTGCAGAACATAAAGAACCAGAAGTTGCGCTTATGTATTCTGGAGTTGGCTTGGATGTTATGGGAGAAGGATATGAACATTTAAGCGATCAAAACAGAATTGAAATTCTGGACGCTTTCCCACGTGATGATTTTAAGAATAAAATTATTCCAACTTTTTTTAGCGGATTTGAACACAAAACAGAAACTACGTTTGGAAACATAAAAGCCGATGTCTGTGCTTACATGATTCCGAATTTTCATCGCAAAAACTTTTGCGACTGTATTTTGCATTCTCCATGGAAAGAGTAATAGATTAATTTACAAATCGTAAGATGAGAATTTAGTAACTCATTCTCAAAATTGTATAAAATAAATAGCCGTAAAAAAATTTAATTTTAAGTTATGCTAATTGAAAAGTTAGATAAAGCTTAAACTATAAATTTAAACCTCTATATTATGATTTTTGACGATTACTATTATATACCAGAAGAATCTACAGGCGACATGACTTCTTACGAAGAGCAGCTACTTTTAAATTATGATGATTATCTGCAAGGAAATCTTTCGAACACATTAACATCGCATAAGCATTTCAATCTTGAACTGGATGATCTTGAAGATGAATTCCTTGATGATGATATGGAATCTGAATATGATGAAAATGACTGGGAAGAACTAGACAATGAAGATGATTCTGAACCTGAAACTTTTTTAATGCAAAGCTGAAAGTGGATGCACAAATATTGGTAAAGGAGCCTTTGAAAATATTCATTGGCTCCTTTATCTTATAATTGATTTTGATTGAATTTATACTAATGAAGTTCCGCCGTCAATAATTAAAGTCTGTCCTGTGCCATATTCCTGCTCCAATAAATAGACAAATGTTTTAGCAATATCTTCGGCCTCGCCTACTCTTTTTACAGGCAAAGCGTTTCCAATATTGGTATACATTTCATTTCTTTCATTTTCAGACATACCGCCCCAAAGTTCTGTTTTTACTACTCCAGGCGAAACAATATTAACTCTTATTGGTGCTAATTCCATTGCTAATGCTCTTGAAAAACCTTCCATAGCTGCACAAATACTGGCACCCAATGCCCAGCCTTTATTAGGTCTGTTGCTTGCAATTCCGCTGGTTAGTACAATTGAACCTGTAGAATTGATAAATGGCGCTGCATATTTTACGGCTGTAAAAGCGCCCCAATAACGAATATTAAAATAATTTTTAGCTGTTTCTAAAGCAGTATCTTCCACATTTGAAAGCATAATATTTTCACCCGCAGTAAAAATCAAATGATCAAACGGGCCAATTTTTTCAAAAAAACTTTTGAGTTGCAATTCATCAGTCACATCAATAACTTGCCCAGATGCTTGACCTTTTATTTCCTGCAAAGCTTTGTCTATACGCTGTTGATTACTGGACGCAATTATTACATTTGCTCCTTTTTGTACGATTGATTTTGCTGTAGCCAAACCAATTCCGGCACTTCCTCCTATTATAACTACTTTTTTACCTTTTAGATTTTCCATTGTTTCTTGTTTACTATTATTCACTATTTTTTAGTCGAACAAAAGTAGAAAGTCACTTACGGAATGGATTTAACAAATGTTAAAAAGGAATTTAGAATGCATTCTTTTTAATTCTGCTTAAGGATTGTTTGGCAATGCCAAGATATGAGGCGATATCAGTTTGGGATACTCTGGAGGCAATATTAGGTTGTCGCTCTATAAATTTTTGATAACGCGATGTTGCATCTGTACCAAGATAAAAATTGCGCAATTCTACTTTATTAAGCAGCGCTTGTTGAAAAATAGTATCGAGCATTGGTTTAAAATAAGGTAAATCTTTAATTAAAGACTCTAATTTACTTCTTTCCAAAACAATTATTTCTGAGTCACAAGCCGCCTGAACAATATCTTGAGAAACTATATTTTCAGTAAAACTTTTCAAAATAGTGCAAAAATGATTTTCACCGAAAAAGAAATGGATAACATCATTTCCTTTATCACTAACGCTTGCAATTTTCAATACGCCATTACAGACAAAAAAGATTTCGTTTGCAATTTTATTTTCTTCAATTAAAATTTCACCTTCTTTTACAGTTCTATATTCTAAATATTGCGCAATACTATTTTTATCTTCTAAAGAAATTTCATGAAAAAGATCTAAATGATTACAAAACTGTTCCAGCATATTATTACAATCTTCTTTTAGCATTTTCAGTATATTTTGACTTTATCAAAGTTAGAAAGATTAATCATCATTGATCAAAAAAAATCCAAATCCCAATCGTAAAATTGGAATTTGGAATTTTTATTATTTGGAATTTAAACTATTTAGTCCAAAATAAAACTTACACTAACATTTGCTGTAATTTCGATTTCACCAACTGCTAATGTTTCGTTTTCAGCTCCTGCATTATCAGCAGCCATTGACTTCATAGCCGCATACATTGGCTGTGGGTGATAAATTTGTGAGTTATCTGAAATAACATAAGCTTTACCTACTTTTTGACCTAAAACTGAAACGTAGTCTTCTGCTTTTGCTTTAGCATCTTTCATAGCTAATTTTCTGGCTTCAGACTGTAATGATGTTAATTTAGAAGATTCAAAAGAAACTCTGTCAATACGGTTAATTCCTTGCTGAACCAAACCTTCCATCAATTCATCATATTTAGATAAATCTTTTAAAACGATTTCTACAGTTTGTGTCGCATTGTAGCTTGTTTTCTTTTTCTCGTAATCGTATTGCGGATTAAGTGCTACTTGCTTTGTTTTGAAATCTGCTGCAGGAAGATTCATTTTTTTGATGAATTTTAAAACCGCGTCAATTTTTTCGTCATTTTGCTTTTTGACATCTTTAGCATTATTCCCTTTTGTTTCAACCGTAGCTGAAATACAAACCTGATCAGGTGCTACTTTTACTTTTCCTTCCCCATTTACATTAATTTGAGGAATTTGTTTGGTTTCCTGGCCGTAAGACATAGTCATAAACATGATTGTTAAAAATAATACTAGTTTTCTCATTTCTGTGATATTTTAAGTTATTGATTAAAGCATTTCAAAAGTTATGCCAGCATTATAATTTTCCCAATTTCGCCATGACGAAAAGAATCAAAATTGGGACTAAAAGTAAAACAACGATGAAAGTATTATCATAAACTAATGAAGGTTCTTTTATCAAAGTAATTAAGTATCCGCCAATTGCGCCTCCAAAATGGGCTGTATGTCCAATATTATCATTTTTTGCTTTCATTCCGTAAATAGAATATAATAAATATAAAATTCCGAAAAGATAAGCGGGAATTGGAATTATACCAAAAATTCCAAGTGTCATATCAGGATGAAGTAAAATTGAAGAGTATAAAACCCCGGTCACGGCTCCTGAAGCTCCAACAGCACGATAGCTGTAATCATTTTTATGAAAGATCATGGTAAGAAGACTTCCAAAAATTAAACTTCCAAAATAAACCAGAACAAAAGAAAAAGTTCCCATCCAGTCTATAACCACCGGTGCAAACATCCAAAGTGTATACATATTAAAAACCAAATGTATAATATCTACATGCAGAAAACCAGACGAAAGCATTCTGATTTGTTCTCCTGCACGTATACTCCCAACATGAAATTCGTATTTTCTAAAAAAATAAAGATCGTTAAAACCTTTATAACTAATCAGTACATTGGCCACTATAATTCCAATTAAAATGGTATTCATAAATAATATTTAATGTGAAGGGTAAAGATAAACAATATCAAACATAAGTTGATGAGAATCCAAAATATCGAGCTTATTCATTTTTACATTATATTTGTAGAAAAAAATTTTAGATGCAATTTATTGTTTATATAATAGCCTTCCCTTTACTTTGGCTAATCTCTATACTCCCATTTCGCTTATTTTATTTGTTTTCAGATTTTGTATACTTTTTAGTTTACAGAGTTATTAGATATCGTAAAAGTGTAGTACGCGAAAACCTGGCACTTACTTTTCCTCATTTAAGCAAAGCTGAAAGAAAAGTCATTGAGAAAAAATTTTATCACCATATGTGTGATATGTTTTTAGAGATGGTAAAAACATTGAGCATTACACCCGAAGAAATGGAAAAGCGATTCCATGTTACTAATATTGAATTAGTTCAGGATTATGCAAGACGAGGTAAAAGTGTAATTCTTGTTGCTTCACATTATGCAAGTTACGAATGGCTTTTAACCATTAATCCAAAACTGGGTTTTCAGGGAATTGCAGTATATAAAAAAATTGCCAATCCTTATTTTGATAAATTGATTAGAAAAATTCGTTCCAAATACAATACCGAATTAGTTGAAACAAGAAAGGCGATTCCAACAATGGCCCAAAATCAGCGTGACGGAAAACTAAGCATGTATGGACTTGCAAGTGATCAATCGCCTAAACTGGACAGAATTTTTCATTCTATGAAATTTATGGGTATTGAAGTTCCTGTTCATACAGGAGCCGAAATGCTGGCAAAAAAATATGATTTAAGTGTCATAATGGTAAAAGTAAAAAAGGTTTCAAGAGGTTATTATGAAGCTACTTTTTTAACCATTGCTGATAATCCGCATGATTATAAAAATTTTGACATTACAGAGAAATACCTGAAAGAAGTAGAAAAACAAATTCTTGAAGCTCCTGAATTTTATCTTTGGACACACAAAAGATGGAAACATAGAGTTACTAAATAATTTACAAAAGAAAATCCAAAAAGCAGTCGTTACTTTTTGGATTTTCTTTTATCGTCAAAACTGTAAATCTTGCATATAAGATTTACAAAGGTGTTGAAATATATTTTGATGGGTTTTTGTAATATTTTTTTTTGACTTAAAAACTACACAAACCACATAAATTTGAAGTTAACTAAATCGAATAAAAAACCTTACCAAAATTTTAATCATGATTAAAAAGTTACTTTTTACATTTTTGTTAATAACCGTTTCGATTACAGCATTTGCCCAGAGTCCGAAACGCGGAATTGCTTATGGAAATAATTCAACGGCTGATTTATTAGCACTTAAACCGGGAATTTCCTGGTGGTACAATTGGGGATCACTTCCTGAAAATGACGTTAATGCCAATTATGCAACACTTGGAGTTGAATATGTCCCAATGATTTGGGGAAAATTAAGCGATGCTGAAGTACAAAATTTTATAAATAAAATTAAACCAGGTGCTAAATATTTATTAGCTTTTAACGAACCTAACTTTAATGATGGCGCTCGTTTAACTCCTCAGGAAGCTGTAAATGCATGGGTAAACGTAGAAAAAGTTGCTGCTGCAAAAAACTTAGAAATCGTAAGCGCATCACCGGCTTTTAATGGGCCTGATAATTATGGCGGTTACAGCAGTCCTACTGCATGGCACGATCAATTTTTTCTTTTGTGCCCTGATTGTAAAGTCGATTATATTGCTTTTCATACTTATGACAGTTCTGCTGGCGCCGTGATAGGCGTAACCGGACTTTTAAAAAACTACAACCGTCCAGTTTGGGTAACTGAATTTGCAAACAGAGTAATTCAGTCTGAAGCAGATAAAATTTCTTTTATGAAGCAAATCGTAAACAGTTTTGAAAACGATCCTGATATTTACAGATATTCTTGGTTTACAGGCCGCGTTCCGGCAGACTGGACAGATATGCAGGAAGGACAATTGTTGAGCCCAACAAGTGGTGTTTTAAAACCAATAGGAACAGAATATATTAATGTTAGTTATACAAAAAAAAAATTAAATGTTCCGGGCAGAATTACAGCCAATCAACATTACAGAAGAAAAGGAACAGGATTACAAAACACAACAGATTCCGGAACCGGACAAAATGTTTGTTTTATTGAAAACGGTGACTGGAACGAATTTATGCTTAATGTTGCCAATGCAGGAACTTATAACTTAACGTTTAGAGTTGCTTCGCCAACTATTCCGGGGAAATTTGACATTTTAGTTAATGATCTTGTAGTAAAAACAGATGAAACGTTTCCTGTAACTGGTGGATATCAAACATATGCAGATAAAGTTGTAAACGGAGTTACATTGCCAAAAGGTGAGGTTTATTTAAAAATTAAGTTCAAATCAAATGATATGAATTTTAATTATATTGATGTAGCTTCAGGAAACTTAGGCGTAAATGATCCAAAAGCAGATAATGATTCTTTTACGATTTATCCAAATCCTATTAAAGTTGAGTCTACACTTCATATAAAATCTTTTACAACAGAACCTATATCTCTAAAAATTGTAGATATGAAAGGAAGTGTATGTTTCTCTTCTAATGATTATTCTACAAACGAAGATATTAAGATTGGCGATAAATTAGCTGCCGGAGTTTATATCGTAAACGTTTCGTATGGTTCAATTAACAAATCAATGAAAATTATAAAGAACTAAGTTTTAACTATACAAAAAGCGCCTTTCATAAATTTGAAAGGCGCTTTTTTATTTAGTATCGCAAAAATTAAATTCCTGCAATCTCTTTTATTTCATCAATAATACGAAGTGCTAAAGTATCAGCTTCTTTTTGCGAAGGCGCTTCTGTATAAATTCTAATAATTGGTTCTGTATTAGATTTTCTTAAATGAACCCATTCATTAGCAAAATCAATTTTTACACCATCAATTGTCGAAATATCTTCGTTTTTATATTTCCCAGTCATAGCCGTTAAAATCGCATCAACATCAATTTGAGGAGTCAGTTCGATTTTGTTTTTACTCATATAATATTCAGGATATGAAGCTCTCAATGCCGAAACTGCTATTTTTTTATTTGCTAAATGCGTTAAAAATAAAGCAACTCCCACCAAACTGTCACGTCCGTAATGCAATTCAGGATAAATAATTCCGCCGTTACCTTCACCGCCAATAATTGCATTATTCTTTTTCATTAATTCCACAACATTCACCTCTCCTACTGCACTTGCTTCATATTTTCCGTTATGTCCATTTGTAACGTCACGCAATGCACGGGACGAAGACATATTCGAAACTGTATTTCCCGGAGTTTTACTCAAAACATAATCGGCGCAGGCAACCAATGTATATTCTTCACCAAACATTTCACCATCTTCACTGATAAAAGCCAAACGATCAACATCTGGATCAACAACAATTCCTAAATGCGCTTTTTCTTTTACAACCAATTCAGAAATATCAGTTAAATGCTCTTTTAAAGGTTCCGGATTATGCGGAAAATGTCCATTTGGTTCGCAGTATAATTTTACCACTTCAACGCCCATTTGTTCTAATAAGTTTGGAATAATAATTCCGCCAGAAGAATTCACTCCATCAACAACAACTTTAAACTTAGCATCTTTTACAGCCTGAACATCAACTAAAGGCAAATTCAATACTTCATCAATATGAATATCCATATAAGCATCATTCAGTGTAATTTCTCCAAGATTATCAACATCAGAGAAATCAAAAGCTTCAGCTTCGGCAATTTCAAGAATTTTAGCACCATCATCTCCGCTTAAAAATTCTCCTTTTTCATTCAATAATTTCAAAGCATTCCATTGTTTTGGATTATGAGATGCCGTTAAAATAATTCCTCCATCTGCTTTTTCAAGAGGAACCGCAACTTCAACTGTAGGCGTTGTCGAAAGTCCCAAATCAATTACATTAATTCCTAAACCTATTAAAGTATTTACAACAAGATTATGAATCATAGGTCCCGAAATTCTAGCATCGCGGCCTATTACAACTGTTAGTTTTTCTTTTGAAGTATTATTTTTAAGAAAAGTTCCGTATGCCGATGCAAATTTTACAGCGTCAACAGGAGTCAGGTTATCTCCCACTTTTCCACCGATTGTTCCTCGTATTCCTGAAATCGATTTTATTAAAGTCATCTTTGTGAGTTATGGTTATTTTATTACAAATATAAAAAAGTTACTAAGCTTATGAGGTTCTACAAGGCTAAGTTTTTTTTCTACTTTAAATATTCAAGTAAAATCTCTGATTATTTTATCATAATTATCAAGGCTCTTAGATGATAAGATGCTAATGTTTTTTTAATACCTTAAATATTTAAGTAAAATAGTGACTATTTTATAACAAAATGATTTAAAAAAGTTTTTATACATTTACTAAAATAACTTAGTGACTGAGTAACTCAGAACCTTAGCAACTTTAGAAAAAATGAATTTCTTAGCCCATATATATCTTTCCGGTGATAATGATTTAATCAAAATTGGCAATTTTATGGCTGATGGCATTCGCGGAAAAAAGTTTGAGCATTTTCCGCAAGATGTTCAAAAAGGAATTCTTTTACACCGCTTTATAGACACTTACACAGACTCTCACGATATTTTTAGACAAAGCACCAGACGTCTTCACGAAAAATACCACCATTATTCCGGAGTAATTATAGATATTGTTTACGATCACTTTTTAGCCAAAAACTGGTCGAATTATTCCGATGAAAAATTAGAAGACTTCATCAATCGTTTTTACAATTCACTGCACGAAAACTATGCTGTTTTAACCGAAAAAACCCAAGGTTTAATGCCTTATATGATAGAAAGAAACTGGCTTTTAAGCTACAGAACTGTCGAAGGAATCCATCAAATTTTAACCCAGATGGACAGACGTTCAAGAAATGTTTCAAAAATGCAGTTCGCCAGTGAAGAATTAAAAGAATTTTATACAGAATTTGAACAGGAATTCACTCTTTTTTTTGAGGACATTCAACAACAAGCCAAACAAAAATTACTTTCCTTATAAACCTAACCATTTTATAAAATATGTTCTTGTTATGAAAAAAATTTCACTTCTTATTTATTTTATATCCTTTTACAATTTTGCACAACACACAGCCTCACCAACTGGTTTAACAGCTTCAAAAGCAATGGTCGTTTCGGCTCGTGCTGAAGCTTCAAAAATTGGCGTAGAAATAATGAAAAAAGGCGGTAATGCATTTGATGCCATGACCGCAACCGAATTAGCCCTTGCAGTAGCTTATCCCTATGCCGGAAATCTTGGCGGCGGCGGATTTATGGTGTACCGAAAAGCAAACGGAGAAGTTGGAAGTTTAGATTACCGTGAAAAAGCACCGCTTGCCGCAACAAAAAATATGTTTCAGGACAAAGACGGAAATGTAATTCCCGGAAAAAGTACCGAAACCCCTTTAGCAATTGGTGTTCCCGGAACTATCGCAGGAGTTTTTGCCGTTCATAAAAAATTTGGTTCTCTGCCAATTTCAGAAATCCTGAAACCAGTTATAGCACTTGCAGAAAAGGGTGTCGTTGTAACCCTAAAACAACAAAAGCAGCTTGAGAATTATCATGATGCCATTGTAAAAGCAAATGGGCCAACTACCTTAATGGCCGGAAAATTCAAAGAAGGTGACACAATAAAATATCCTGCGCTTGCCAGCACGCTTAAACGAATTTTAAAAGGCGGTAAAGATGAATTCTACAAAGGCAAAACTGCCCAGGTTTTAGTTGATTATCTGAAGAAAAAAGGCGGTATTATTACGCTTAAAGATTTAGCATCTTATGAAGCAAAGTGGAGAAATCCATTGCAGTTTGATTATAAAGATTTAAAAATTACTTCGATGGCTCCTCCAAGCAGCGGCGGTATTTGCCTTGCACAAATCCTCAAAATGATTTCTCCGTTTTATTTATCAAAAATGGGACATAATTCAGAGCAGTCTATTCAGGTTATTGTTGAAGCAGAAAGAAGAGCTTATGCTGATAGAAGCCAATTTTTAGGAGATCCTGATTTTGTAAAAATTCCAATTAAAGGTCTTTTATCAGATTCTTATTTAAAAGAAAGAATGTCAAATTTTGACTCCGAAAAAGCTTCATTATCATCAGAAATAAAAGAAGGAAAAATAACGTATAACGAAAGCACTGAAACAACGCATTATTCTATTGTTGATCAATTTGGAAATGCTGTTTCTGCAACTACAACAATAAATGACGGTTTTGGGTCTAAATATTATTGTGATGAATTAGGCTTTTTCTTAAATAACGAAATGGATGATTTTAGTGCAAAACCGGGATCACCAAATATGTTTGGATTAGTTGGAAACGAAGCCAATAGCATTGCTCCTCAAAAAAGAATGTTAAGCTCTATGACGCCGACAATTGTAGAGAAAAACGGAAAATTATTCATGGTTGTAGGTTCTCCCGGAGGTTCTACAATTATAACATCTGTATTGCAGACTATTTTGAATGTTTACGAATATAATTTAAGTATGCAGGCAGCAGTAAATGCACCACGTTTTCATCATCAATGGCTTCCGGATCTTATTACGTTTGAGCCCAATACGTTCAATTATAATACCATTGAAAGTTTAAAAGCAAAAGGATATTTGATCAACGAAAAAACGACACCTGTAATTGGTAAAGTGGATGCTATTTTGGTTCTGCCGGATAATACTCTTGAAGGAGGTGCTGATTTTCGAGGTGATGACAAAGCTGCGGGATTTTAAAGCAAAAAGATTTTAGTAGAAAAATTTGACAAAATCGAATGTTTAAAGCTAAATTTGCATTCTCCGTAACTTTTTTAAAAATACAATGATAAAAAAACTTTTCCGAAGATTAGAAAGCATTATTGCTTTGGCTCAATCTATTTTGACACCAAAGCAATTCATTTTTTTATCCAGTGTTTTGGTCGGAATTTCGTGCGCGTTTGCAGTAATCATTTTAAAAACATTTGCACATAGCGTTTTTTCATTTGCAACTTACCTAAGCGGAATTTTAAAATTAGGTTTCATTAATAGTATCCTGCCTATAATTGGTATTGTACTAACTGTTTTAGTAGTGAAAAAAGTTTTAAACGGAACTATTCAAAAAGGGACTTCACAGATTTTATATGCAGTTGCTAAAAAAGCAAGTATAATTCCGAAAAAGCAAATGTATGCGCAGATTGTTACAAGCTCTTTGACTGTAGGTTTAGGAGGATCAGCAGGTTTAGAAAGCCCAATTGTAATTACGGGAGCTGCTTTTGGTTCCAACTATGCACAGAATTATAAATTAGCTTATAAAGACAGAACTTTGCTAATTGGCTGCGGGGTTGCGGCTGGAATTTCGGCAGCTTTTAATGCACCAATTGCCGGAGTTCTTTTTGCTATAGAAGTTCTTCTGGTCGATGTTAGTATTTCGGCTTTTACGCCAATTATGATTTCGGCAGCGACCGGAGCTTTGGTCTCGGCAATTGTATTAGACGAAAGCATTCTTTTATCTTTCAAAAAACAAGAAACTTTTGATTATCATAATATTCCCTTTTATGTAATTTTAGGTGTTTTAACAGGCGCAATTGCGGTTTATTACTCTAGAAATTTTCAAAAAGTAGAGCATTATTTTTCAGAACTAAAAATGGGTCCTTATAAAAAAGCCCTGATTGGTTCTTCGCTTTTGGCACTTCTTATTTTTATCTTCCCAACATTGTTTGGTGAAGGTTACGAAAGTATCAAAATCCTATCGGAAACTGATCCCGGGCAATTATTAGACAATACTTTATTTGCCAGCTGGAGAAACAATCAATGGGTTTTACTGCTTTTTGTGGGCTGTACCATGATGATAAAAGTATTTGCTTCGGGACTTACAATTGGAAGTGGAGGAAACGGTGGAAACTTTGCTCCTTCCTTATTTTTAGGTTCTTATCTGGGATATTTCTTTTCTAAATTTATCATTCTGACTGGTTTAGCAAAATTACCTATCAGTAATTTTACAATGGTTGGAATGGCCGGAATCCTGAGCGGATTATTTCATGCGCCGCTTACCGCAATTTTCCTTATTGCAGAAATTACCGGAGGTTACGGATTGATGATTCCGCTTATGATTGTTTCTTCAATTAGTTTTGCGATTTCTAAACGTTTTGAAAAATATTCGCTTGACGTAAAAAATCTGGCTAAAAAAGGTCATGCTTTTACCAGCAATAAAGATTCTAATATTTTATCGACTTTAGATATTGATACCATCATCCAAACCGATTATTTAACGGTTTCTCCAGAAGAACATTTAAGCAAATTAGTAGATCTTATTTCGCACTCCAATCAGGTAATTTTTGCCGTTGTAGATAACGAAAGAGAACTTGTTGGTGTTGTACATTTTAATGATATCAGAGAAATTATTTTTAATGCGTACCGCGTAAAATATACTTTGATTAAAGATGTAATGAAAACTCCTCCTGCAACTATTTCTTCAAATGACAGCATGGAGATCGTAATGACTAAATTCGAAAGATCTAAAACCGCTTTTCTTCCCGTTTTACGAAATGACAAATATTTCGGTATGATCTCAAAGTCTATTGCACTTGAAGCCTACAGAATGAAACTCCGTTCCATGACAATAGAATAAGCTTAATATCGGATAAGTTAAAAATTTGGAGTATCCGATATTAAGAAGTACTTTTGTAGGATTATGTGGAACATTGACTTAACATACAGAGAAGAATTTCAATCAACATTTGATCGATTGTACCAAAAAAGGCTTGATTTGCAAAACAGCAGACCATTGCCCAATATCGCTTTACACAAAATTCGCGAAAGCCTATCACTCGAATGGACCTACAATTCAAACAGTATTGAAGGAAACACAATGAGTTTGCGCGAAACACAAATGGTAATTCAAGAAGGAATCACTATAAAAGGAAAATCACTTCGGGAACATTTTGAAACACACAATCACGATAAAGCAATTGATTATTTATATTCAATTGTAGATGATACTTACAAACTTCGAAGTATTGATATTCTTTCCATTCATGGTTTAGTTTTACGTTCTATTGAAGATGATTTTGCAGGTCGTTTACGAAATGGCGGCGTTCGAATTTCGGGAGCTAATTTTATGCCTCCAAACGCCAATAAAGTTTCAGATCTTTTAGATGAATTAATTGAGTTTGTCAATACAAATCCTTTAGGTTTAAACGATATAGAACTAGCCACTATTTATCATCATAAATTAGTGTGGATACATCCATTTTTTGATGGAAACGGGCGTACCGTTCGTTTAAGTATGAATTTGTTATTAATGCGCTGTGGTTTTCCGCCGGCAATTGTTCTTAAAAACGATAGAAAGAAATATTACGAAGCGCTAAATCAGGCAAACAATGGCAATTATCAAAAACTAACCCTTTTGATGTGTCAGGCATTAGAGCGTACGCTAAATATATATTTAACAGCAATGCCGGGAAGCAGTTATGATTATCAGCCTATCATAAATATTGTAAGCGAGCCAGAAGCCAATTACGGTCAGGAATATGTAAGTTTATTGGCCAGAACAGGAAAAATTGACGCTTATAAAGAAGGCCGAAACTGGTACACAACCAAAGAAGCCATCGAGGAATATATGGCAACAAGAAAAAGAAAACGCTAGTTTAGGCTAGCGTTATTTTGTTACAATTTTTAACATAAACTTCTATACTCTAGTACTAAAAGAACAAATCAAAGTGGTAACTTTGCGTTTTGCTCAAATTTATGCTAGATAAAGACAATACTATTGAAGTTCTTGGCGCAAGAGTTCATAATCTAAAAAATATCGATATTTCTATTCCGCGTGAAAAACTTGTTGTTATAACAGGTCTTTCGGGTTCGGGAAAATCATCATTAGCGTTTGATACGATTTATGCTGAAGGTCAGCGTCGTTATGTAGAAACTTTTTCTGCATATGCGAGGCAGTTCCTTGGCGGATTAGAACGTCCGGATGTTGATAAAATCGACGGACTTTCTCCGGTTATCGCAATTGAACAAAAAACTACCAGTAAAAGTCCGCGTTCAACTGTAGGAACAATTACTGAAATATACGATTTCCTTCGACTTTTATACGCTCGTGGTGCTGACGCTTATAGTTACAACACCGGAGAAAAAATGGTTTCGTATTCTGACGAACAAATTAAAGATTTGATTATTCAGGATTATAATGGTAAACGCATAAATATTCTTGCACCGGTAATTAAAGCTCGAAAAGGACACTATGCCGAATTATTCCAGCAAATTACCAAACAAGGATTTTTAAAAGTCCGTGTAAATGGTGAAGTTCAGGATTTAGTTGCCGGAATGAAACTGGATCGTTACAAAACTCACGATATTGAAATTGTAGTCGACAGAATGTTGATCGAAAATACCGAAGACAATCAAAAACGATTGGCTGAAAGTATTAATACAGCCATGCATCATGGCGAAAATGTATTAATGATTTTAGATCAGGACACAAACGAAGTTCGTTATTTCAGTAGAAATTTAATGTGTCCAACAACCGGAATTTCATACCAAAATCCAGAGCCGAATTTATTCTCTTTTAACTCACCAAAAGGCGCTTGTCCGCATTGTAACGGATTAGGAACGGTTCACGAAATCAATGTCAAAAAGATAATTCCAAATCCGAAATTATCAATTAAAAGCGGTGGATTTGCTCCGCTTGGCGAATATAAATCTTCGTGGATTTTTAAGCAGTTAGAAACTATTGGAGAAAAATTTGGGTTTAAGATTACAGATCCAATTGAGAAAATTCCGGAAGAAGCCATGCAAATGATTTTGTATGGAGGAAAAGATAAATTTGCCATCAACTCAAAAGATCTTGGCGTAACAAGAGAATATAAAATTGATTTTGAAGGAATTTCAAACTTCATCAAAAATCAATATGACGAAAGCGCGACAACAAGCATAAAACGCTGGGCAAAAGATTTCATGGACGAAATTAACTGTCCTGTTTGTGATGGTTCTCGTCTTAAAAAAGAAGCCTTATTTTTCAGGGTTAATGAAAAAAATATCACAGAATTATGTGATATGGATATTTCAGATTTAACGGCTTGGTTTCAGGATTTGAATAAGCATTTAACTGAGAAGCAGCTTTTAATTGCTTCTGAAGTTGTAAAAGAAATCAAAGACCGTTTGAACTTTTTAATAAATGTTGGTTTAAATTATTTGGCTTTAAGCCGAAGTTCAAAATCACTTTCGGGAGGTGAAGCGCAGCGTATTCGATTAGCCACACAAATTGGTTCACAGTTGGTTGGGGTTTTATATATTTTGGATGAACCGAGTATTGGTTTACACCAAAGAGACAATGAAAAGCTGATCAAATCTCTGGAACAATTACGTGATATTGGAAATTCGGTTATTGTGGTTGAACACGACAAAGACATGATCGAAACTGCAGATTATGTAATTGATATTGGCCCAAAAGCCGGAAAATATGGTGGAGAAATTATCAGTATTGGAACTCCGGCAGAAACTTTAAAATCAAATACTATTACCGCTCAATATTTGAATGGTAAAATGAAATTAGAGATTCCGAAAGAGCGAAGAAAAGGAAACGGAAAATTTTTAAAACTAAACGGAGCAACAGGAAATAACCTGAAAAATGTTTCGATAGAAATACCTTTAGGACAATTAATCTGCGTTACAGGAGTTTCAGGAAGTGGAAAATCAACTTTGATTAATGAGACGCTCTACCCTATTTTGAACGCTTATTATTTTAATGGTGTAAAAAAACCACAGCCTTATAAAAAGATTGAAGGTTTAGAACATATTGATAAAGTAATTGATATAGATCAAAGTCCGATTGGAAGAACGCCACGTTCAAATCCAGCGACTTATACCGAAGTTTTTACCGAAATTAGAAATCTGTTTACCATGACTTCTGAAAGTATGATCCGTGGTTATAAAGCTGGACGTTTCAGTTTTAATGTAAAAGGCGGACGCTGCGAAACCTGCGAAGGTTCTGGAGTAAGAACTATCGAAATGAACTTTTTACCAGATGTTTATGTCGAATGTGAAACGTGTCAGGGAAAACGTTTTAACAGAGAAACATTGGAAATTAGATACAAAGGAAAATCAATTTCTGATGTTTTGGATATGACGGTTGATGAAGCGGTTCCGTTTTTTGAAAACATTCCGAAGATTTACAGAAAAGTAAAAACGATTCAGGATGTTGGTTTAGGTTATATTACACTTGGTCAGCAAAGTACAACACTTTCGGGTGGTGAAGCACAGCGTATAAAATTAGCCGGAGAATTGTCTAAAAAAGATACAGGAAATACTTTTTATATTCTGGATGAACCTACAACTGGATTGCACTTTGAAGATATCCGCGTTTTAATGGATGTTATCAATAAACTGGTTGATAAAGGAAATACAATCTTGGTTATCGAACATAATATGGACGTTATTAAACTTGCCGATTATATTATCGATATTGGTCCTGAAGGAGGAAAAGGTGGTGGACAATTAATTGCTAAAGGAACTCCGGAAGAAGTGGCAAAAAATAAAAAAAGTTATACGGCTAAGTTTTTGAAAAAGGAATTGGAATAAAAATATTGTTATTAATGGAATGGTTTAAAATCCGTTGTGTAAAATCAATAACTGATTTTAAACCATTATATCGAAATCTCTAACGGATTGAAATTCGTTATATTGAAACCTCTAACGGATTGAAATTCGTTATATTGAAACCTCTAACGGATTGAAATCCGTTTCTACAATATGAACCGTTCCTTCGGAACTCTATTCTGGGGAACATTGATATTTTCAACGGATTAAAATCCGTTGCTACCGATATGTCGTTCTTACGGAACTTTATTTAAAACTTAAAAGCAAAATCATTTTAAGAATTATGAACAATGAAATTGAAATTCCTATTGAGCATCAAAAACTAGTTCTGAGTAGAATTGAAGCTAGTAAAGTTTCACCCAAAAGAATGTTAGATTGGGATGAAGTTTCAGAGAAAATAATCCAAACATAAATAACTTAAATCTACCGAAATCTCCATGAATTATAATTTAGTTCCGTAGGAACCAAATATCGGTAGCAACGGATTTTAATCCGTTGAAAATACGGACGCGTCCCAACAATAGAGTTCCGAAGGAACGGTACATATTGTAGAAACGGATTTCAATCCGTTAGTTTTTTTTGACACAACGGATTTCAATCATAAATTCAATTCCAACAAAACTATTCCTATTTACGCATCATTTTTAATCTCTTGATTATTAATCTTCAAGCAAAACAACCAAAAAAGAAATGTTACATTTCAATTAATAAATGTACATTTTTATAACAATTCTTAAAAAAAGCACTAATTTAGTACGCCCTTTTTGTCAACGCTTTTTCATTTTGACAAAAAGACTAAGGTATAATCTATGAACCTAAAAGACAAATTCAGTAATGTAGATCAATATTTTTCACCTAAAATAATTGACGAAGTAAACGATCAATATATTAAAGTGGCAAAAATAAAAGGTCAGGAAGTTCCGTGGCATAATCATGAAAATGAAGATGAATTATTTTATATTGTCGATGGTGAACTCTTAATGGAAATTGAAAATGAACCCGCTGTTACAATGAAAAAAGGTGATTTGTTTGTTGTAAAAAAAGGTGTGAATCACAGAGTTTCGTCGGTAGATGAATGTTTGATTATGCTGATAGAATCTAAAACTACAGAACATACCGGAAAGGTAAAAAGCAACATTACAAAATCAATTGAAGAACAAACGTATTAATAAAGAATTCTTCGAATAACCAATTGTTTAATTGAAACCTAATGCCCTAGCCCTGATGGGAACGGCATCTTTTTGTGGCGGGGTTCGCCACAAAAAATATAGTGGACAGCAGGATTAAGCTCCTTCTTATGACTATAATTAAAATGACAGCTTAATAAAATATAAATAATTAAAATACCTAAAATGAGATTAGAAGATTTTGATAATGATGAGGATAAAGTAATTCAGGACAGTTTAAAACAGAAAACCTGGAATGAAATTAGAACAAATGACAGCTGGGCGATTTTTAAAATCATGTCCGAATTTGTAAATGGTTACGAAAGCATGGGGCGTATTGGTCCGTGTGTATCTATTTTTGGATCGGCGAGAACAAAACCAGATGACAAATATTATTTACTGGCAGAAAAAATTGCTTTTAAAATTAGTAAAGCCGGTTATGGCGTAATTACGGGAGGAGGCCCGGGAATTATGGAAGCCGGAAATAAAGGCGCACATTTAGGCGGCGGAACTTCGGTTGGTTTAAATATCGAACTGCCTTTTGAACAGCATTTTAACCCTTATATCGATCACGATAAAAACCTGAATTTCGATTATTTCTTTGTGAGAAAAGTTATGTTCGTTAAATATTCACAAGGTTTTGTGGTTATGCCGGGAGGTTTTGGAACGCTTGACGAAATGTTTGAAGCGATCACTTTGATTCAGACAAAGAAAATTGGAAAATTCCCAATTATTTTGGTTGGTGTTGAATTTTGGTCAGGTTTATTGGATTGGGTAAAAACAGTTTTGGTTGAAAAAATGCAGACTGTAAGTCCTGAGGATTTAAACTTATTCAAAATCGTAGATACTGAAGATGAAGTTGTTGATGTTTTAGATAAATTCTACAAGAAATACGACTTGAGTCCGAATTTCTAAAATATTTGTAGGGTAAATAAATTTTGTAAGATTAAGTATTCTTAAAAAAATCTGCACTTATTTTACCTATAAGGTTAAATTTACACCTATTACGATATAAAAATTGAAAGCTGTTTTTTTAAACAGCTTTTTTTATGCTATTTTTACATAAAACCATGAATAAATTTATGCACGAAATTTTAGGTCTATTTATAATTTTTACGCCAATTCTTGAAATCAATATATAAAATTGTAATTCTCATTTTTGTTTTATTTAGTTCAATAAAACAGTATGCACAACATCAGTCTAAGATGGAAGTGGCGGTTAATATTGAGCTAAAAACACTGAATATAAAACAGGATATTACCTATTTTAATACTTCAAACGATACGTTGGTTACGATTGTTTTGAACGATTGGAATAATGCTTTTGCAGACAAAAACACGCCTTTGGCAAGACGTTTTTCTGATGAATTTTATCGCGGTTTTCATTTGGCAAAAGCGATTGAAAGAGGAAATACGACCATTTTAAATCTAACCGATTCAGATTTTATGGCACTTGAATGGGAAAGAACAGATAAAAACCCAGATTTTATTGTGGTTAAGTTAACCCAAAAATTACTTCCGGGTGAACAAATTACATTGCACATCAATTATATTTCGAAAATTCCGAGTGACAAATTCACGCATTATGGATTTAATCAAAACGGAATGAATTTAAAAAACTGGTTTTTAAATCCTGCACGTTTTGAAAATCATCGTTTTATAAGATACAACAACTTTAATCTTGACGATATTGCAAATGCGGTTGTTGATCATGAAGTTGAAATAAAAATCCCGAATGATTATTCGATTACAACAGATTTAAATTCGGTTTCAAAAGATATTTCAAATTCGGCATTTACCAATTATTCTTTCTCGGGAAAAAACAGATCTGACTTTAATTTATTTATTGAGAAACAAAATAATTTTAAGAGTTATGATAATGGAACAATCGAAGTTCTTTCGGATTTAAAAAACAAAAAAATCAGCGAAGTTCAAAAAGCAATTATAATTGACCGCGTTGCTGCGTTTGCAAATGAATTTCTTGGTAAATATCCTAATGAAAAAATTACGGTTTCGCAGGCAGATTATGAGCGAAATCCTTTTTATGGTTTGAATCAGCTGCCTTCTTTTATCAGTCCGTTTTCTGATGAATTTATGTTTGAAGTAACATTTTTCAAAACCTATTTGAACAATTTTTTGAAGAATTCACTTCGTCTTGATCCTCGAAAAGACAATTGGGTTTATGACGGAATTCAGATTTATGCCATGATGAAGTATATGGAAGAAAATCATCTGGATGAAAAAATGCTGGGAAGACTTTCGAAAATGAAACTTTTTAAAAGTTACAATATTACCAACCTGACTTTTAATGAGCAGTATAGCTATTATTATATGCTAATGGCTCGTAAAAATCTGGATCAGCCGCTTGGAGATCCAAAAAATACGCTGATAAAATTTAATGAACAGATTGCGAGTAAATACCGCGCGGGTTTAAGTTTGAGTTATCTTGATGATTATTTAAATCATAATATTGTTCCGGAGAGTATTCAGGAATTTTATAATCTGAATAAAACGCAGCAGACAAATCGTTATGATTTTGAAAAAATCCTGACTGAAAAAAGCCCAAAAAATATCGACTGGTTTTTTAGAACAATAATCGATTCACGTGAAATTATTGACTATAAATTTACGCATGTTTCTAAAACCCCAGACAGCATACAGTTTTCGATAAAAAACAAAACCGATATTTATGCTCCAATTCCTATTTATGGTTTAAAGAAAAATGAAGTTGTTTTTAAGGAATGGATTGAGCCTAAAAAAGCAGATTCTGTTTATCAATTTGATCGAAAAAACGCAGATAAATTAGTCATTAATTACAACAATGAAGTTCCGGAATTCAATCAGAGAAACAACTGGAAATCGTTAAAAAGTCTGGTGATTACCAATCGTCCTATAAAATTTAATTTTGCCAAAGATCTTGAAGATCCTTATTACAACCAGATTTTATATATTCCAACGTTGACTTATAATTATTATGACGGATTAACACCGGGAATTCGTTTTCATAATAAAACGATATTAGACAAACCCTTTACTTTTGATATTAATCCTGCGTATTCTATAAAAGCGGGAACAATTTCTGGTTCGTCGGCTTTTTCTTTGAATCAGTTTTATCGAAACAGCACCTTATATAATGTGCGATATTCTATAAGTCAAAACTATTTTCATTATGCGCCAGATGCTACTTACCTGCGATTAAATCCTATGGTGCAGCTGCGTATTCGCGAAGAGAATTTTAGGGACAATAGAAAACAGCTTATTTTGTTTCGTCAGGTAATTGTAAACAGAGAAGCAAGTCAATTTATTACAGACAATTCTAAACCTAATTATTCTGTTTTTGACGCCCGTTATGTAAACACAAAAACAGAACTGGTTAATCATTTTAATTTTATGACTGATGTTCAGTTTGGCGGAGGCTTTGGAAAAGTTTCGGGAGAAGTTGAATACAGAAGGTTATTTGAAAATAATCGCAAAATAAATTTAAGATTGTTTGCCGGAAGTTTCTTGTATAATAAAACAAATACTGATTATTTTAGTTTTGGTTTAGATAAGCCTACAGATTATTTATTTGATTATAATATTTTGGGAAGATCCGAAACTAGTGGGATTTTCAGCCAGCAATATGTAATTGCCGAAGGAGGTTTTAAATCAAAAATAGATCCTTCATTTGGTAATCAATGGATGACTACTTTAAACGCCAGTTATGCTTTATGGGACTGGGTTGAAGTTTATGGCGATGTGGGACTTTTGAAAAACAAACATCAAGATGCCTTTTTTGCATATGACAGCGGAGTGCGGTTAAATCTTGTTCCAGACTACTTTGAACTTTATTTTCCTGTCTATTCTAATAACGGGTGGGAAATTTCTCAAAAGAATTACAACGAAAAAATAAGATTTGTTATTACTTTGTCACCAAAAGCATTAGTCACTCTTTTTACCCGAAAATGGTTTTAATTAAATAAATTTTAATCAAAAACATAAATTATTATCACAAAAAAGATAAAAATCATAAAAATAACACAATTAAAGTACGTAGTTTTCTGTTTTTAAATACAAATAATTAAATTATATTTATTTTAAAGAATTATGATTATTGATTGTTTTTAAGTAATTTCGCAGTCTTAACATGACCCACAAGATTATGATAACAGAAAAAAGCAATACTACTTTAACTTTTGAAGATTTCAAAACAGAGGTATTGAACGACTACAGAATTGCAGTAACTAGCCGTGAGTGTAGTCTTTTAGGTCGTAAAGAAGTATTGACAGGAAAAGCCAAATTTGGAATATTTGGTGACGGAAAAGAAGTACCGCAGCTTGCAATGGCTAAAGCCTTTAAAAATGGGGATTTCCGCTCTGGTTATTATCGCGATCAGACTTTTATGATGGCGATTGGCGAATTAACTCCTATGCAGTTTTTCGCAGGTTTATACGGTCATACTGATTTAGCTCATGATCCAATGTCTGCCGGAAGGCAAATGGGCGGACACTTTGTAACGCACAGTTTAAACGAAGACGGATCTTGGAAAGACTTAACAAAACAAAAAAATTCAAGCTCAGATATATCGCCTACAGCGGGACAAATGCCAAGATTATTGGGATTAGCTCAGGCTTCTAAAATTTATAGAAACGTTAATGGAATTACCATTAAAGATAAATTTTCTGTAGATGGAAATGAAGTTGCGTGGGGAACAATAGGAAACGCAAGTACGTCTGAAGGTTTGTTTTTTGAAACTATAAATGCTGCCGGAGTTTTACAGGTTCCAATGGTAATGAGTGTTTGGGATGATGAATACGGAATTTCGGTTCACGCCAAACATCAAACTACAAAAGAAAACATTTCTGAAATCCTTAAAGGATATCAAAGAGATGAAGATTCTAAAGGTTATGAAATTTTTAGAGTAAAAGGATGGGATTATGCAGAGTTAGTTTCGACTTACGAAAGAGCGGGTGCAATTGCACGTGAAGAGCATATTCCGGTTTTAATTCACGTAAACGAATTAACACAGCCGCAAGGCCACTCTACTTCTGGTTCTCACGAACGTTATAAAAATGCCGAAAGATTAGCCTGGGAAAGAGATTTTGACTGTATTCGTCAAATGCGTTTATGGATGATTGCTATTAATATTGCATCTCCGGAAGAATTAGCAGAACTTGATTTTGAATTAAAGAAAGAAGTTCTTGAAGCTAAAAAAGAAGCGTGGAATGATTTCATCAATCCAATTATCGAAGACCAAAAAAATCTTTTGGATTTATTGGAGCAAATTGCAGAAGCAAGTATCAATCATAAAGATAGAATTAGAAAATATATTTCTGAATTAAGCGCTATAAAAGCGCCTTTAAAGAAAGAAATTCTGGTTTACGCAAGAAAGATTCTTCGCTTTATAGAAGTTCCAAACAGTAAAGTTCTTTTATCAAACTGGATCACGAATTTTATTGGAGAGACTCAGGGAAAATTCAGCAGTAACCTGCATTCAGAATCGGCACAAAATGTATTTTCTGTAGAAAAAGTACTTCCTGAATATGCCGAAAATGCAAAACCGGATTTAGACGGAAGAATGATTCTTCGTGATAATTTCGACGCTTTGTTTAGCAAATATCCTGAAACATTGATTTTTGGAGAAGATGTTGGAAACATTGGCGACGTAAATCAAGGTCTTGAAGGCATGCAGGAAAAATACGGAGAACTTCGTGTTGCCGATGTCGGGATTCGTGAAGCGACTATTATTGGTCAGGGAATTGGAATGGCACTGAGAGGTTTACGCCCTATTGCTGAAATTCAATATCTTGATTATTTATTGTATGCGATTCAAATCATGAGTGATGATTTAGCTACTTTACAATACAGAACTGTTGGAAAACAAAAAGCACCATTAATTATCAGAACTCGCGGACACCGTTTAGAAGGTATTTGGCATTCTGGTTCTCCAATGGGAATGATTATAAATGCTATTCGCGGAATCCATGTTTTGGTTCCGAGAGATATGACTCAGGCTGCAGGATTTTATAATACTCTTTTAGAGTGCGACGAACCGGCTTTAGTTATTGAATGTTTGAATGGTTACCGTTTAAAAGAAAAAACGCCTTTAAACTTTGGTGAATTCAAAACGCCAATTGGTGTTGTTGAAACTTTAAAAGAAGGAGCAGATATTACTTTAGTTTCTTACGGATCGACTTTGAGATTGGTTCAACAAGCTGCTGAGGAATTATTAGTTTTAGGAATTGACTGCGAAATTATTGATATTCAGTCTTTACTTCCGTTTGATATTAATAAAGATATTGTAAAAAGTGTCGCTAAAACAAACCGTCTTTTAGTAATTGACGAGGATGTTCCGGGCGGAGCTTCGGCTTACATTTTACAGCAGATTCTGGAAGAACAAGATGCTTACAAATATCTTGACAGTAAACCGCAAACGCTTGCTGCAAAAGCACACAGACCAGCTTACGGAACTGACGGCGATTATTTCTCTAAACCTTCTGCAGAAGATATTTTCGAGAAAATTTACAGCATGATGAATGAAGTTAATCCTTCTAAATTTCCTAGTTTGTACTAAGGATTTAGAATGTTTTAGATAATAAAAAAAGCTCCAATATTTTGGAGCTTTTTTTTATGTTTTTACCCAAACTGACCACACTGTTTTGTCATTTCGACGAAGGAGAAATCTCCGCGAGAAACTCCGCAATGTTAATCAATCTTTGTCGAGCTACTTACGGAGATTTCTCCTTCGTCGAAATGACAAGATTGTGGATATTTAAATTACCAAATTAATTAAATATCTCTCAACATGGCTCTCGCTCTTTCTAAATCCTCCGCAGTATCAATCCCAATTCCAACATGAGCTGTTTCGACCATTTTTATGCGTTTTCCGAACTCTAAATATCTTAACTGTTCCAATTTCTCAGAAGCTTCTAGAGATTTCATAGGGAGGCTGTAAAAATCTAATAAAGCCTGTTTTCTAAAAGCATAAATCCCGATGTGTTGAAAATAACGAACTCCAGCAGCTGCATCTCTCGGATACGGAATTACAGATCTTGAAAAATACAAGGCAAATTGCGATTGATCAACCACCACTTTTACATTATTCGGATTATTGATTTCGTCTTCATTTGTGATTTCACGCATCAGCGAAGCCAAGTCAATCTTTTTCTCTTCATCATTTTTAAAAACAGATAAAACCTGTTCTAAAGGCTCGGCTTCTGTAAAAGGTTCATCGCCTTGTACATTTACCACAATATCAACATCTAAATCGGCAACGGCTTCGGCGATTCGGTCGCTTCCAGATTCGTGTTCTTTGATGCTCATTATGGCTTTTCCGCCGTTAGAAACAATTTCGTCAAAAATTAAATCAGAATCGGTTACAACAAAAACATCGTCGAATAAATTTGTTGAAACCGCAGCTTCGTATGTTCTTAAAATTACTGTTTTACCTCCCAAATCCTGCATTAGTTTTGCAGGAAAACGTGTTGATGCGTATCGCGCCGGAATTACCGCTATTATTTTCATTTTTTATGTCATTGCGAGGAACGAAGCAATCTCATCCTCATAGTTAATTTATATTCTGCGAATCTCTGTGAAACCTTTGTGTGCCTTTGCGGAATAGCTATTTCACAGAGATTCACAAAGGTTTCGCAGAGATTCACAAAGTTTTTTACATTATTTTTACCGAAGTCATACTCAACGAACCTGCCAAAAGTTTATCATTAAACAAGTTTAATTCTTCTGATTTTTCTTTTAAACCTAAAGTATACAATAAAGGCAAATAATGATCTGGAGTTGGGATTGCAATTTGAACCGCTTTGCTCATTTTTTCGTACTCAATTAACGGCTGGAAATTTCCATCCAATAAATAATTATTTACGGTTTCTCTGGCTTCAATTGCCCAATCATAACCGTAATTATCTTTATCAAAATTTCTGAAGTCAACTAAACGAAGATTATGCACAATATTGCCGCTGCCAATAATCAAAACTCCTTTATGACGCAGCGATTGTAATTTCTGCGCCAGTTCAAAATGATATTGTCCTGATTTTGTATAATCAATACTTAACTGAATTACTGGAACATCTGCATTAGGATATAAATGTTTAATTACGCTCCACGCACCATGATCTAAACCCCAATGTTCGTCTAAATCAACCTGAACGGGATCTAATATTTTTTGAGTTTCTAATGCCAGTTCGGGACTTCCTTTTGCCGGATATTGCACATCAAAAAGTGCCTGCGGAAATCCTCCAAAATCATGAATCGTTCTCGGCATTTCCATTGAAGTTACTTTTGTGCCTTTTGTAAACCAATGCGCCGAAATACATAAAATAGCATTGGGCTGCGGTAATGTTTTTGCCAGATTCCGAAAACCAGCCACAAACTGATTTTCTTCAATAGCATTCATTGGGCTGCCGTGTCCTAAAAACAAAACCGGCATTTTATCTGTATTCGAAAACGTAGATGAAATCGAATGTAAGTCGTTTAGTGTTGTCATTGTAAAAATATTTAAACACGAATTACACAAATTTGCACTAATCTAAATCAAAAAAATTCGTGCTAATTCGTGAAATTAGTGTTTTATTCTTCAAAACTCTCGTCTTTAAATCCTATCAAATATAATTTATTTTTGGCACGCGTCATTGCTGTGTAAAGCCATCTTATATAATCATGATCGATTCCGTTTGGTAAATACGGCTGTTCTACAAAAACCGTATTCCACTGCCCTCCCTGTGATTTATGACACGTTATAGCATAAGAGAATTTCACTTGTAAACCATTAAAATATTCGTTTTCTTTTACCTTTTGAAATTTCTTGTATTTAGTCGATTCATCTTCATAATCCTTCATTACTTCTTCATACAAACGATTTGATTCTTCGTAGGTTAACGATGGAGATTCACTTTTTATAGTATCTAAAATCAATACCGTTTCAAAAGGTTTTTGATCCGGATAATCGACCATTCTTATTTTTACTCTTGCAAAAGTAAAACCGTATAATTCTTTGATTCCGAACATTTCCAAAACTTCAATAATATCACCATTGGCAATAAATCCTGCTTCATCGGTTTCTTTCAGCCAAAAATAATTGTTCTTTACCACCATCAAAAAATCGCCTACAGAAAGTTCACTTTCTTTAAACAAAATTCGGGTTCTGATTTGTTCGTTGTATTGATTTGCCCTTTTATTGGAACGGACAATAAATGCCGTATCTTCAATACTATAATTGCTGTAAGCCGTATTTATCGCATCCTGTATATCATATCCATCGGTTAACCGAACAATATCTTTGAACTTTTTTACATTGAATTTAAACTCCGTGATAAAGCTTTCTTTCAAAAGTTCACGTAATTCGGTTGCATTGAATAAAATCCCTGAACTTTCTTCCTGACGCATTACTTCATCCAATTCAATATGTTCAATTTCTTTATCATAATGCATGCCTAAAGTATGCGTATCTAAAGCCGGACTAATATCTAAATTTACCGGAGGAAGCTGCGCTGTATCTCCTAAAAGAATCATTTTGCAATTGGTTCCGGAATACACATAATTAATCAAATCATCCAGAAGCGAACCGCTGTCTAAAGTACTGTCCGAGATCATGGAAGCCTCATCGACTATAAAAATCGTGTTTTTATGTTTGTTGACTTGTCTGGTAAAAGCCACTCCTCCACCCGATGATTTTTTAGGAAAATAGATCTTCTTATGAATCGTAAAAGCCGATGTATTGGAATAATTCGCTATTACTTTTGCCGCGCGTCCGGTTGGTGCGAGCAGAACAAACTTTTTATTAATATCGCCCAGATTGTTTACGATTGTCGAAATCACCGTTGTTTTTCCGGTTCCGGCATATCCTTTTAGTACAAAAATGGTGTTGTTTGCTGGTTCGGTCAAAAAAATGGCTATTTTTTGAAAAAAAATATCCTGTTTATAAGTAGGTGCAAAAGGAAATCTTTTTTGCAAAACGCCGTAAAACGATGCTGAATTCATAAGGTAAATTTGAAACACAAAGTTCGTTCTTTTTAATGGCAATGGCAATTTTAAACCATATAAGTGATATAAGTAAATTTAAGTTTTAGGCTTTGCGCTTAATTCCACGAACTTATAATTGCTTACATGATCTAAAAAAATCAAAACAAACATCCAGTAAGCTTAAATTTACTTATATCACTTATATGGTTTAGAAAAAGAAAAAAATAACGCAACGATAATGCTCTGCTAACCTTCTTGTAATATTGTTTTTTAAAATTGCAATTATATTAGTTGCTTTTAAATTTGTAAGTTTGTGGTCACCTAAATTCTTTATTGAAACAAAACAGGTAACGAATTGTAAATCAATTATGTCAATACACAATACTAATATTACATCAAAAAATTACAAAAAACTTTCGATTCAGGTTTCGCTGAACGGATTCTCTTTTTGTTGTTTTGATACCTTAAATAATACGATTACTGCTTTTAATGAAGTTCAGTTTGATAGTACTCAAAAACAGAATAAAATTGAAGATTTATACGCTTCAGCTTTTAAAAATTATTCTGAATTAAAAGAAACTTACGACGACATTTTAGTCATTCACAATAATAATCTTTCGACTTTTGTACCAACGCCGTTGTTTGATGAGGATTATTTAGGAAGTTACCTGCAGTATACCACAAAAGTGTTTGAAACTGACTTTTTTACTTTCGATCAAATCACCAATTACGACATGCATTCGGTTTACATTCCGTATATCAATATCAATAATTTTTTAATTGATAACGTTGGTTCTTTCGATTACAAACATGTTAACAGTATTTTGGTCGAGAAAATTTTGGAAGGCTCAAAAAACAACGACGAGAAAAAAATGGTTGTAAATTTCAATCCGGAGCATTTTGAAATTATCGTGGTACAAAATCAAAAGCTATTGTTATTCAACTCTTTTGAATATCAAACTCCTGAGGATTTCATTTATTACATCCTTTTTACAGCCGAGCAATTAAATTTAAATCCGGAGATTTTTCAATTGGAACTGCTTGGAACAATACACCAAAACGATCCGTTTTACGACATCGCTTACAAATACATCCGTAATATTTCTTTTCTTGACGTTAGCGCTTTAAAGGAAAAAAACAACTACACAACAGCTCAGAATCAAAAACATTATATCTTATTTCAATCATGAGAATCATTTCAGGAAAATACAAAGGGCGTCGGATATTTCCACCAAAAAACCTTCCTGTAAGACCTACGACTGATATGAGTAAAGAAGCATTGTTTAATGTTTTGAATAATCATTTTAGTTTTGACGGCTTAAAGGTTTTAGATTTATTTTCGGGAACCGGCAATATCAGTTATGAATTCGCTTCACGCGGAAGCGCACCCATTACCTCAATCGATGGTGATTTTGGATGCGTTAAATTCATCAAACAAGTTTCATCAGAATACGATTTTGACATTGCAGCCACTAAAAGTGACGTTTATAAGTTTCTGGAAAACTGCAAAACTTCATATGATATAATTTTTGCCGATCCGCCTTACGGATTAGATCAGGCTGCGTTTGAGAAAATTGTTCTTACTGTTTTTGAAAAAGAATTACTTTCAGAAGACGGAATGATGATTATCGAACATTCGAAATATACTAAAATGGATCATTTAAGTAATTTTTCATTTCAGAAAAGTTACGGCGGTTCGTTTTTCAGTTTCTTCGAATTGAATTCTACCGATGATGATGAAGAACTTCCGGGAGAATCTCCTTTAAAAATTGTTGAAGAAGACGAAGGATAATCTATATCAATTTACAAATTTTTAAAATCCCAAATTCCAAGCTTCAATTGGAATTTGGGATTTTAAATTTTTGAATTTTTCATTTTATCGAATTCTACTTTCGTTTTCATTCACATTCTTTTCCTTAAATTCGGTTTCTTTTACTTTACCAAAAGAATATTTAACCGAAATTGAAATTTCATGAGCATCAACAATATATCTTGCTTTTGAACTAGTATCGTTAATTGTAAATTCTTCTGTTTCAATTACATTTTTAAAGACATTATTGCAGCTCAAAGTACAGTTCCATTTTTTTAGGAAAGTTTTAGAAAGCGCCATATCTACAACAAATCTGGGATTTCTTTCAAAAACACCTTTTTTCTGTTCCGTTAATCCCCAAAAACTTAAAACGAAAGTATATTCTTTTGGGAGCTTAAATTCGTTGTTAGAGTAATAATATAAATACGGTTTTGAGTCTAAAAGTTCAGCCGAAGAATCTTCTATTTTTTCGAGAATAAAAACCAATGAATTAGTTGTTGTCCAAAATTTATAGGTAAAAGGCAGTTCAAAATCAAGACTTAAACCTGCTTCTTTATCAAAATTTATATCTTTAAAAGTCATTATATTTTGGCTTTTATCATAGAGAAAACTATTATAAACCGGATTTTTATTTTGCCAATAACTCACTTTAACCGATTTATCATTGTATTGAAAAGTCGACGAAATTTCATTATTAAATGTTGGTCCCAAATTGATGTTACTCGCGTATATAAAATACGGATTTATATAAGTCGCAATATTACTTAACGACGAATAATTGGGACGTGAAATACTTTTGGCATAATTCAAACTAATATTTTTAGTGCTGTCTATTGCCATAGAAAACTGTACTTTCGGGAAAAGATTCGTGTAATTTTTATCGATCAAAGCCGAAGCATCTGTTTTATATTTTCCGCTAACATTGGTGTTTTCAACTCTAAGTCCGGCAGAAAAACTGATCTTTTTAATTTTTCCCGAAAGCTGTGTATAAGCCGCCGAATTCTCTTCTTTAAAATCATAATCTAAAGCTGTATTTTCATTTTCTTCGAAATCAAAAATAGTAGTATTCGATTTGGATTTTGCTGCAGAATAAAGTCCGCCGTATTCCAGGTTCATTTCGTTTTTAAACTTTTTTTCCAAATCAATTCTTCCTGAAAAAACATCAACATTAAACTTTTGATTTCGATTTTGAGATAAAGTAAATTCAGTATCATTATAGTTATTTTCGACCATAGTTGCTAAATTCTGCTGAAAATTCGAATATTGAAAACCTGCAAAAAGCTGTGTATTAATTACTTTGATCTTTTTTGAATAATTCAGAAATGCGTTTACAAAATCCTTTTTACTCGAATTATCGCTCGAGGTCAAAACATTGTTTTCAACGTTTTGATTTTTATTATATGTAAAAGTATTTATGGGAAAAGTGTCTGTACGAAGTCTGGAACTAACATTAAACGAAAAATAATCGTCGTCATTTATTTTATAAAATAAGCCGCCGCCAAAAACATATTGCTTTCGTTTTGTTTCGGCCATAACATCATATTTCGAAGCAATATCAGCATTTTGAATTTGATAATCAATACTATGACTTTCCCACGGATTGAGTCGGTTGTAATTAAAATTGGCTTTCCATTCGAATTTGTTTTTCTTGAAACTCGTATTCAAACCGAGATAATTATTATAGTTTTTCTTGAAAGAAGCAACTTCAGAAATTTCAGTTCTAAAACTGTCTTTTTTGCTGAATTTTCGAGTAATCAAAATTACAGAACGCCCTTCGGCTTCATATTTTGCAGATGGATTCTGAATGATTTCTATCGTTTTAATATCGGCGGGAGCCAAAGCATTTAAATCGTTTATTCCCACTTTTTGATTGTCGATATAAATCAGCGGATTTCCTTTGCCTACAACAGTAATATTTTCTTTGTCTGAACTTACCTGAACTGTTGGCAGTTTTGCCAATAAATCGACTGTATTTGGAATTGAATTATAAACAGAATTAGCAACATCAACTTTAATGTTTCCGTTTGTATTGGTAAATGTTTTTTTATTTTGAGTGATAACAACTTCTTTTAATTGTTCATTTGAAATCGAATCTTTTGGCGTTTCATTTTGGGCCTTTACAGCAAATGAAAGACCAAAAAGTAAAAGCGCAAGAAGAAGTTTTAAGGGCAGATAAATGTTCATTTTTAAAAGTTTTTGATTTTGTGATGATGCAAAAATGCTTCTAAAAAAGCGCTGTGTAGGTTAATTGAAGGTTAATGCGGAGTTAACGTCATTTTTGTTCCATAAAAGCATTATTTTTGGGTGAAGAAAATGGGCCGCGGATTTTACGGATTAAACGGGTTTATGCTGGTTTATTTTTTTAAGATTTAGTTTAAATATAATCTGTGCAAACCTGTTTAATCCGTGTTATTACTGTGCTATAATTTCTCCCGCAGATTTTACAGATTAAGCAGATAAATTAATCAGCTAAATCATTTAAATCTGCGAGAAAAACAAAAATAAAATCTGTGCAAACCAGTTTAATCCGTGTCATCAGCGGGCCAAAAAAAAAATGAAACAAAGAATCAATTTATTAATAGCATTTTCGGTTGTGGCGTTGATCGTTTTATCGACTGTGCAATGCTATTTGGTAAAAACAACTTACGATTATAAAGTGGCGCAGTTTCATACGCAGATTAAAAATGAAATTGCCCAGATTTCTAATAATTACAGCGATATTGATTCGGTTTTAGTTTCCAGAAAAGAAGCACTTTATACGCAATTATCAGAAAAATACATTCAGGGAAAAAATTCCAAAATCGACATTAAAAAAGGGATTTTAGAAAATGAATACCGAAGTGCATTAACGGCACAAATTCAGCGAAAATTCGAAAGGGATTTACCTAATTTCAAAATTGATTTTGCGATTGTTCTCAACAAATTCATTTTGTACAAAAACACCAAAAAAGCCGACACAATTTTCTCTGAAAAGCCTTTTATTCGAAACAAATTATACGGAAATCTGGCTTCGCTAAATCATGCATTTTTAGTCCGAAATTATGTTGGAACAACCAATGGAACTTTTGAAAATCAGGAATATCAATTATTGACAGAAGATTCGATGTATGTTTCGGTTATCGATTGGGAAATGATTATTTTAAGGCGAATGGCTTTTATTTTAGTTTTGTCTTTATTCTCGATTCTCACACTTATTACTCTTTTTGTAATTGCCCTTAAAGCTTTAATCAAACAGAAAAAAGTAAGCGATGTAAAAACCGATTTTATCAATAATATTACGCACGAACTTAAAACACCTTTGGCAACTTTAGGTATTTCGACCAAAATTCTGGAGCAGAAAAACATTCGTGAAAACGATGAAAACTTCAATGCAATTGTCAATACGATTTCACGCCAAAATAATCGTTTACAAAGTTTAATCGATCAGGTTATGGCAAATTCATTGGCCGAAAATGAAATTGAATTGCAAAAGGAGAAAATCGAAACCGAAGATTTCCTGCAGACAATTGTAGATGATTTTAAAATCACGTATCCTAAAATTGGTATTAAAACTGATTTTCAGACTCAAAAAACGAATCTGATCCTTGATAAATTTCATTTGACAACGGCTCTTTTAAATGTTTTGGAAAATGCTGTTAAATACGGTTCAAACACTATTATTGTAAAAACGAAACAAGTTGAAAATCAATTTTCAATTAGTATTGAAGACAACGGAATTGGAATTGCAAAAAACAAACAATCGCTTCTTTTTGAGAAATTTTATCGTGTAGAACAAGGAAATCTTCACAATACAAAAGGCTTAGGTTTAGGATTGTATTACGTTGCCCAAATCGTAAAAGCGCATCAGGGTTCTGTTAACGTGATTAGTGATTTAGGAAAAGGAACTCAGTTTACTATTTTATTAAAAGTTTAATTACCCTATTTTGAAAAAATTACTTTTAGCTGAAGACGATCACGATTTTGCAGCAATTTTAAAACAATATTTAGAACTTCATCAATTTGAAGTAATCTGGGCAGAAAATGGCGAAATAGCTTTAGATTATTTTAAAAACCAGATTTTTGATATTTGTGTTTTTGATGTAATGATGCCCAAATTAGACGGATTTTCATTGGCAGAAAAAATAATTACAATCAATCCCGAAACTCCCTTTATTTTTTTAACAGCAAGAAAGTTAAAAGAAGACAAAATCATTGGATTAAAACTTGGTGCAGACGATTATATTGTGAAACCTTTTGAAGTCGATGAACTGGTATTGCGCTTGCAGAATATATTAAAGAGAATCGAACAAAAGAGAAGTTTGGACGGAAATAATAGTATTGAAATTGGTTCGTATGTTTTTGACAATGAACGTTTAACACTCAATAATAAAAATCACGTGCAGCAACTCACAGAGAAAGAAGCCGCTCTTATTGAATATTTATATCTCAACCATAATCAGTTATTAAAGAGAGATGAAATTTTAATGTCTGTTTGGAAAAAAGATGATTATTTCTCTGGCCGAAGCATGGATGTTTTTATCAGCAGGCTTAGAAAATATTTTAATTCAGATCCAAACATAAGGATCGAAAGTGTTCGGAATATTGGTTTAGAGTTTAAGATTCTAAAGTAATCCTGCAAATCATATAAGTTTCTTAAACAATTGTATAACAACAATTAATAGTTATGATGATACATTTGTTAGGAACTTAAAATCTAAAATCATGAACCTAAAAAGATTTTTCGGAGGGTTGTTGACAATCCTCGGAATTGTAGGACTTATTTATACTGCCGTTATTTTTGCAGGTACTTCTGGAGAAACCAGAGATGTTAAATCATTAATTATTTATGGCATATTAGGAATTGTTTTCTTTATGTCAGGAATTAGTTTAGTTCGTACTACAAAGGACGAAGCGTAATATTTTTTTTAAACACATAGAAACATCGTTCTCTTTAGTTTTAATTAAACTTTATTTCTATGTGTTTAAAAGAAATCTATTTTACCAAAACAGCGGCAATCTTTTCATAAAGCGGCGTTTTTACACCGTATTTTTTTCCTTCATTTACCACAAATTGTGTGAGTGACAGTGCTTCGGTATTTTTTCCTGCCAGTAAATCCCTGTGCATAGACGAAGTCGCTTCTTTTGGCGATTTTTCTAATTTCTGAATGCTCTGTGCTACAATATCATGCGGTAATTTTAAACCTTTTGCCTGCGCCACATCTTCAATTTCATGAAGCAGTTCTATGTACGTTACTTTCGATTCTGAATTGCTTAAAATTTCACCAATATTTTGGTTTAAATAAGAAGTTGCAGATGCTAAAGCTGAAATAAAAATGAATTTTTCCCAAACAGTTTCCTCTATATTCTCCACTAAATAACTTTCGACTTTTGCTTTTTGAAGGATGTTTTGTAATTCTTCCATTTTTGAAAACGAAGCTGTTTTAGATCCAAAAAACAGCTTTTCATAAAATCCGATTCTACGGATAGTTCCAGGTGAAAAAATCATCGAAACAATGTAAACGCAGCCTTGTAAAACTTCATTATCGGGTAGTATTTTTTTAATTCTTTCCTGCGCGTCAACGCCATTGTATAACGGAAGAATTAAGGTTTCTTTTTTAATGCAGCTTTTTAACGAGGTGAAACTTTCTTCAATATCATACGTTTTTGTTGCACAGATTAAATAATCCAAAACACCAATTTCTGACGGATCATTCGAAACCAAATTCGGATGAACAATCATTTCAGAATCATCAGTTACAATCTTTAATCCGTTTTCGGCAATCGCTTTTTGAGTTTCGCCGCGTGCGATAAAAATGATTTCAACATCATCAGATTTTTGATAGGCTTTCGCCAAAAGTCCGCCGAAATAACCTCCAACGCCCCCAAGTCCTAAAATTCCAATTCTTTTCATAATAAATCTATTTAATGCCATAAATTAATGCCACAAAGGCACTAAGTCACAAAGTTATTTTAATCTCGCAAAGTCGCCTGAGACGCAAAGAAATTCACTAAGCTTTAAAAAACTTTGTGACTTCGCCGCTTTGCGAACAATTTTAAGCCAAAAAGAAAAACAAAAACTTAGTGCCTTTGTGTCTTAGCGGCTAAACAAATTATTCCTCTAAAACAGGATTCAAATCAAGTTCTGTAAAATCGTGTTCTGTTTTCGAAATTATAATCGTTGCGACTGTATTTCCAATCAAGTTTGTAATAGCTCTCGCTTCGCTCATAAATTTATCAACTCCTAATAAAAAAGCCAAACCTTCTACAGGAATTTTATGCAGCGCTGTTAAAGTTGACGCTAAAACAATAAATCCGCTTCCGGTTACGCCTGCTGCACCTTTTGACGTAATCATCAAAATACCAATAACGGTCAAAATTTCGAAGAAACTCAAATGCACATCATACAACTGCGCCAAAAATATTACCGACATCGACAAGTAAATCGAAGTTCCGTCGAGATTAAAGGAATATCCTGTTGGAATCACCAATCCCACAACCGATTTACTACAGCCCATTCTTTCGAGTTTAACCATAATACTTGGCAGAGCAGCTTCTGAAGATGAAGTTCCTAAAACCAGTAAAAGTTCTTCTTTAATGTATTTTAAAATCGAAAGTATACTTATTTTATAATAGCGCAGAATGGTTCCTAAAATTAGAAAAACAAACAACGCCATGGTGAGATAAACACAAAGCATTAATTTTCCCAGCGGAATTAAAGTTGCTAATCCAAATTTTCCAATTGTATAGGCCATTCCGCCAAAAGCACCAATTGGAGCGAGGTACATTACGTATTTTAAGCCGAGGAAAACGACTTTTGAAATTCGTTCTAATACTAAAATGGTCTGCTCTCTTTTTTGATAAAAATTCAAGGCGATTCCGCAGACAATTGCTGCGAGTAAAACCTGCAAAGTAAAATTGGAAAAGAAAAACTGAAGCCACGAAAAATCCTTTGCACTTGATTTTGTATATTGGCTTGCATCGCCCAAAGTCAATCCCGATTTATCAATTTTTCCGGGTTGAAATAAATAAGCAACTGCAACGCCAATTGCTAATGCAACAGTCGAAACTACTTCAAAATATCCTAAAGCTTTAACTCCAATTCGGCCGACTTTTTTTAGGTTTCCCATTCCGGAAATTCCTAAAACAATTGTCAAAAATATAATTGGACCAATAAATAGTTTGATAATGTCGACAAACCTTTCGCCTACAATTTTCATTTTCACACCATTATCCGGTGAAAAATGTCCGAGTAAAACGCCTGCAATAATGGCTATTAAAACCCAAAATGTCAGATTGGTGACTATAGTTTTAAAAAGACTTTTGTTAGCTTTTGAAGCAGGATTTGGGGTGGTTATATTCATGAAGATAGATTAGAGTCTTTCACAAATATATAAAAAAAGCAGACCTATAAGCCGGATTCTGTCCCTGATAAATCAAGGCCTTATCATTTATCTAGATTCCGCATTACTGCGGAACTCAAGCTACCTACCCTTCAACAACGGACGAGAAGCCCTTAAATGCTGATATACTTGGTATTTCACCGCATAGAGTTTACCTGGTTTCACTACAGCATTACCTGTACATACTTTCTGCTGCACTTGTCCTAATCCTCTCGTTCCAAAAAACGAGAGAACCGACGGGCGTTACCCGCTATGCTTCTCTGTGGTGTCCGGACTTTCCTCCCTCCCTAATTGGAACGGCGATAAGGCGGTCTGCGCTGCAAAAGTAACACTTTATGAATGAAGAATTCGAAAATTATAGTATTTTAGTTTTTTGAAAAAGTTACTTATACTTACTTTCAAAAACTTAACCTTTTAAAACCTCTAACCAAGTTGAAAAAATTTTTATCCACTATTTTAATAATTTTAGGTCTACTTTTTATATCCCGACATGTTTATAAATTTTATCATGAAAATTATTTACTAGATACTGAAGCAGTTGTAAATATCTATCCGAATATTCCAGATGAAAAAGTTGATGATTTTTTTGGTTTAACAAAAGGAACGTTTGATAGCAAAAAGCACAGGATTCTTTTCAGTTTTGTAAAATCTGATGGATATTCACTCAATTATTATTTGAATTTACCTGTTTACGATTATAACAGTCTGAAAACTTTAGATTGTGAGGAATACTATTCGAGAGAAAAACATTCACGTTTTTCAAGAAAAGAAATTGTCGATAACGGTATGGTGTATGTAAGATTAACAAGTGACTTGCATAATTTTAATGTTGGCGAAAGTTCGAAATCAATTATTGCAGTAAGAGCTGTACCTATCAGTTTTACATTTGGTAAAATAAACAGCATAATTATTAATAGCGAGAGAGCTATTCGATATTGCAATTAATACATTTTTTGAGCGCATTGATTTACTAAAATCATTTTCACTCTTTTTTCGTAAAATTTTAATTTTAAAATAGTTATCTTTAAAATTCCGTAATTTTAAATTAAGTCTATTATGAAAAGAATGTATCACTACGCAACTGTTTCAAAGGCTTTAGATCAATTGAATGAGAAAGGATTTACTTGTGATTTTAATCGAAATGCAGACGCGATTAAAAAGAATCCTGAGAAATTTGAAATTGTTCATGTGTATCGATACGAAGGGGAATCTGACCCTGGCGATGAGGCAGTTGTATACGGAATTAAGTCCGTTAATGGTAAAAAGGGCGTTTATGTAGCAGGTTTTTCCGCCGATTCAGATCAGGAAACTGCCAAATTTTTATTTGATTTAAGTATTAGGGGAAGGTAATTATGATTACATCCAGTTTTGTCATTTCGACGAAGATTGAAGATCAACTGCTCGGAATTTCTAGTGCGATTTACTTCGTCTATTCGCTATCGCTCGGGTCTCCTTTCGTCGAAATGACATAAAATGTGGAGAATTTCTTCCTGAAATTGATTCGTTCTTCGCAATGACTAACAAAAAAAAAGCCCATCAATTAAGACAGGCTTTTCAAAACAGTAAAATTATACTGTTGGTATTTTTAATTTCCAGCCGGGCTGAATTAAGTCGGGGTTTGTAATTATATCTTTATTGGCTTCATATATATCCTGCCATGAAACTCCGTAAGCTTTTCCAATCTTCGAAAGAGAATCTCCTACTTCAACAGTATATTCTCTAGAAACACTTTCTTCGACTTCAATATTCATCACAACATCTGCTGATCTATAATCCGGATCAATTTTATTATAAGCGTTCCAAAGTTTTTCTTTGTCTGCTGCAGATTTTGCTGTTCCGTCAATATATAAAACATTATCCTGTTCTCTAACTTGCAAATTATCTATTTGTAATTCGCTTGCTAGATCAGTTACTTCTCTGTATTTATCTTGTAAACTCATAACTGCTTATTTAATAGTTAATTTGTTATCAACTTTTTTAGGCTTTAATTCCTGGACTCTTTGAATTAAAGATTGCAGCTGATCTCTTTTAATTTCTCCCGAAAGCGTTACTACCCCGCCTACTACAGTTGCACTTACTCCATCATAAGCTTTTACTACTTTAGCAACTGAGGCATCTAAATCTGCATCTGAATTAATTATAACCGCTGCCGCAGCAGGCTCTACATTTGGTTCAGGAATCTGACAATTGTTTACTACTGTTTTTACTCCTTGAACTGATTTAACAGATTTCTCAATATTTTTCTTGAAAGCTTCATCATCACAAGTCCCAACTATAGTTGCAACACCTTCGTGCACTGTGACATGTATTCCTGGTGTATCGCTTAATTTTTCATTGATTTGTTTTTCGATATCTGCATCTTTTGGAGTACAAGCAAATAAAGAAAATGCAAATCCCATTCCCAATAAAATTGACTGAATTTTCATAACACTACATTTTAATAATTAACTATTTAAAATTAAACAGATTAACTACCAAAACATTATAGGATGTTCTTGTTGATTTTATATCTTTTCCAGTAAAAAGTAATTAATTTATCTTTTTAAGAGTTTTTAAATAATCTAAAAAAAGATCTGGAATTTTACTGAACCCTGTCTGGTAAACATCCACAAGATATATTTCATTTTCCAGCATTCCGTTTTGAATTCCTTTTTTAGAAGCTAGAATATCTCCCTTTCTAACAATCAGAATTTTATAATAGTGATCATTATCTTTTAAGGTCAATTCATTAAAATCAGATATTTTAGGGTCATTGCAAATATTTTGTTGTCCAATGTCGGCTCCTAAATAACCTTGAAATTTTCCGAAATCATAAAATGGATTATTATTATCGAAGTTTCGATAGGTTTTTCTGTTTCCTTTTTCTAAAATAAATTCTTTGACTTTTTCAAAATCTTCTACCGAAAACTGATTTGTAATTTTCAAGAAATTAGTTTGATTAGCAGTCATGGTTTGAGATATTGATTTTACAAAACTGAATAATATCAGCAGAAAAATAATTGATTTTGAAATGCTAAAAGATTTCATGGCTTAATTTTGAAATTATATAATTACAGTTTCAACTCTAACTGAAATTTTACTGTTTTTTAAAATCAAAATCAATTCTTCAACTTGAGCCATTGGCATTTTTACAGCAGTTTCTATTTCTGCGTTTTCACAAGTTATAACTAAAACAGCTTCGTTATCTTCTTCATAACCAACTGACTTAAACGAATATTGAGGAAGTATTGATTCTATTTCTTTTTTAGCATCTTTAAACCAGCCGTAATTGGCTTCATAAATAATTTTATTGGGTAAAAAGTCTATAATTTCTTCTCCGTATGTATTCCACAATGAAACTCTCAGAAGATAAAACCCAAAAAGTCCAAATACACCAATCGCAATAAAATAACCTATATGTAATCCGCTTCCACTTGCAATACTTAAAATAACGCCTAATACGGGGACAGCAAAAAACAGAAAAGTTAAAAGAAACATGATCAATCGAATTATAAAAGGCGATTTTTTTACTTTTAAGTTTAGTGTATTGAATTCCAGAGTGTATTGTTTCATATAGGTTTGTTTAAGTTTTATTTTAGAACTCCTTATTCATTTTCACTAAATCCGTTTTGTCTTAATACGCTCAAGACATGTAATTTATAATCGAACCAGTGTACATCATTTGGATGTTCTAAATTGTCAATTTCAGCTAATAATTCTAATATTTTCATTATGCCGTTAAAACTGTTTTCTTCATTTTCAATTATATCATTTATCTTCTTAGATATTGTGAATTCTGGTAAATAGAATTTATTTAATTTTGAGTTTGACTCAAAATAGCGGCACATCATCTGCATATTTTCAAAATGTTGAGTATGTTTTTTCATTATTATTTGATCTGAAATGATTTTAATATATTTCTTTCCTTATATTATTTAGAAATAATATCAAAAATGGTCTTTTTCTTTAGCAACTTGGCTTGCAAAAATGGAATTCCGATAGGAAAGCACCAAGCTGCCGCGAAATAAAAAAATTCTGGAATGCGAGTGTCATTTTGCAATAAAGTGATTTTTTTAGCAACAAAATAGCTTACGTAAATGTAGCCGGCAAATACAATCAATGTATATAAACTCCCAAGAGCTTCAAGAATAGCCCAAGTTGAGTTTTCTAATAAAATTGGATTTTTTGTGATGTCCATTTCTAAACCTAATATGAACCTAATTAAACCGTAAGAAAATAATACCCAAAACGAAATATTAAAATACTTTTTCTCTGAAACTTCTTTTTCTTCAATATGATATACAATACTCCAAACCCAGATAAAATATACAATCCCTACTATAGTTACCGAAATTAAAACTAATGGAAAGATAAATTCAAAATTGGCAAAAAAGCCTATAAAAGTTATTATTCCTGTTACTATTAACGAAACAAAAGGCAAAATAATAAATAACATTATAAAAGTTACAGGCTGTAAAGAAAGAATTTTAGAGGTTATTTTTTCCATTTCAAAAGGTGGTTAGTTTATTTAAATGTGTTTTTGGTTATGGCTAAAATAATGCTTTTTTGATATGAAACTTTAATTAAAATTTTTAAAGATGAAATAAATATTTTTCTCAAAATAGTTCTATTCAATCACTTAAAAATCTTTCAATTTTTAAATTTTTAAATCATTAAATTATACTCTATATTTGCTATCGAATAAAAAAGAATATGGAACAATTTGTAGTATCGGCTCGTAAATACCGCCCGCAGACCTTTAAGGATGTTGTGGGGCAGAAAGCCATTACCAACACGTTGTTGAATGCTATTGACAGCAATCACCTTGCTTCTGCCCTTTTATTCACCGGACCACGTGGAGTTGGAAAAACTACTTGTGCGCGTATTCTGGCTCGTAAAATAAATCAGCCCGGATATGATGATCCGACTGAAGATTTTGCTTTTAACGTTTTTGAGTTAGATGCTGCTTCAAACAACTCGGTTGATGATATTCGTAACCTTATTGATCAGGTTCGAATCCCGCCTCAAACCGGACAATACAAAGTATATATTATTGACGAGGTTCATATGTTGTCTTCGGCTGCTTTTAATGCTTTTCTTAAAACATTAGAAGAACCGCCAAAGCATGCTATTTTTATTTTAGCTACAACAGAAAAACACAAAATCATTCCTACGATTTTATCTCGTTGTCAGATATTTGATTTCAAAAGAATTACCGTAAAAGATGCTAAAGAACATTTAGCAGAAGTTGCCACAAGTCAGGGAATCAATTTTGAAGATGACGCTTTGCACATTATTGCTCAAAAGGCTGATGGTGCCATGCGTGATGCTTTATCTATTTTTGACCGTGTGGTTTCGTATTGCGGAACTAACTTAACGCGTCAGGCTGTAACTGAAAATCTAAACGTTTTAGATTACGAAACTTATATTAGTGTTACAGATTTGATTCTGGAAAATAAAATTCCGGATCTTTTAATTGCATACAACGACATTCTTTCTAAAGGTTTTGACGGACATCATTTTATTGCCGGATTAGCGTCTCATTTTAGAGATTTGTTAGTGAGCAAAACTCCTGCTACAATTGCTTTATTAGAAGTTGGTGAACAGGCACAGCAAATGTATGGTGTTCAGTCTCAAAAATGTTCTCAGGATTTTTTACTGAAAGGAATTGACATTGCAAACGACTGCGATTTAAAATACAAACTGAGTCAAAATCAGCGTCTTTTAGTCGAATTATGTTTGATGCAATTGGCCTCTATCAACTTTGATGGAGAAAAAAAAAAGTTGAGCAATTCATAATTCCGCCTACTTATTTTAAAAACGGAAGTTTTTCTATTGTTGAAGTTCCAAATTTAAAATCCCAAATTCCAACTACGAAAGGAAATTCCAATGTCAATCAAAATAGTAATGACAATGATAAACCTGCTGTAAATACTGCGAGTGAAACTCCTATTACAGAAACTCCAAAAGTTGAAACTCCTACTCCAAGGGTTGAAATAGGCGGTGAACCTAAAGTTTCTGCGTTTTCTTTGGCGAGTATTCGCAAGAAAAAAGAATTAGAATTAAGCAGTAAATCTTACGTTAAACCATCATCTTCATCTGTTTTGCCTACTGAAGAGTTTACTGAAACAGAAATGTTAGTGCAATGGAATAAATATGCAGAACGTTTAGGTCAGAAAGGTTTGAAGATCATGGAGTCTATCTTATTAATCAATGATCCTGTTTTAAACGGAACTAACATTACTTACGAACTTCCTAACGAAGGTTCTAAACTGGAATTTGAAAGTCAGATGAATGCGCTTTTAGGGCATTTAAGAGGCCACCTGCACAATCATGATATTACTATTGAAGTAATAGTAAATGAAAAAGTTGAAACTAAAAGAAATTTAAACGATCAGGACAGATACAATCGTTTGCATGAAATCAATCCAAACATTGAACTTTTGCGTTCTACATTTGGATTGGAATTACCTTCTTAGTGTTTTTTTTTTAAAGCCACGACTCGAGCGATAGCGAACAGGCGAAGCAATTACACGAATTTTCACTAATTTCTTTATATTGGAATTCTAAAAAATAATTCGTGGAAATTCGTGAAATTCGTGGCTAAAAACTATTTATTTTTCAAACCGAAATCGTAGATTTTATCGAGCCATTTTGCTCTTTGGAGATCGTGAGAACCTTTTATGATTCCAACGTAACTTACTTTTACGGGTTTTACACCGCAGAATTCTAACGTTGATTTCTTTAATTGATTCACGCTTGGTCTTCCAAAAAATAATCTGTAATACCAGCTTGGCTGATCTAAAGTAGTTATTATATGTGCTGTTTTGCCTTTTAGCAATTTATCCCACCAAACTGAATTTTCTCTATATTGAAATGCCATTCCTGGTAAAAATAATCGATCTATAAATCCTTTTGTAATTGCCGGAAGTCCGCCCCACCAAACGGGATGTATCCAAACCAAATGATCGGCTCTTTTGATTTTTTCCCATGATTCTAATAAATCCGGTTCTAATTCGGTTCGTTTTTGGTAACCGAATTTTAGATTTGGGCTGAAATATAGAGAAGCGATTGTTATGGTTTCTACAACTGCTCCAGAAGCAAGTGCTCCTTCTTTATATTCATCGGCAATAGCAAAATTAAAGCTGTCAGGATTTGGATGTCCGTTTATAATCAGTATTTTTTTCATATTAATGTTTTTTCAAAAATACTATTCGGGTTATTTATTTTACTGGACAAATGTCCTGATTTTTTTGCCACAGATTAAAAGGATTTTAATGATTTTTTTTAATCTGAATGACTGTTTTTTATCTGTAAAACATTAGAATTTTTCTTTTTAGATCTTTAAAATTAAAGACTTATAACTGCTTTTCTGATTCGGCTTAAATGTCTTGGGGTAACGCCTAAATAAGATGCTAAATATTGTAACGGAATTAACTGTATGTATTTTTGATGATTTTTATACAATTCTTCATAACGCTGGGCTCCGGATAATTTTTGAAAAGAAACCATTCTTTTATGAAGATTTACAAACTCTAATTCTGTTAATTTTCTTCCTGTTTCCTGCCAGTTAATGCTTGATTGATAGAGTTTCTCAAGACCTTTACGATCTAAAATCTGAAGTTCTGTTTCGGCTAAAGCCTGAATGCTTTCTTCTGCTTTTTCTTCTGTTATAAAACTGGCGAATGAGGCCATGAATTCATTTTCGAAAGCAAAACAATTGGTAATTTCGTCGCCTTTATGATTCAAAAAAAAGGAACGCAAAATTCCTTTCTTTATAAATACAATTTCATTGCAAATCTGATCTTCTGTCAATAAAAGCTCTCCTTTTTTCAGTGTACGAAAAGTTATTAAATCATCTAAAAGTGATAATTCTTCTGTGGAGAAATCCTGTATGGCCTGAAAAATTGATTTCATTTATGAAGAGGTTTTGCCACTAATTACACGAATTTTCACTAATTTTTTTATTCAAAAGTGTAAAAATAATTCGTGAAAATTCGTGTAATTCGTGGCTTAAAAATCTTAAATTTTACCGTAATACATTGCTTTTACGATTCCGTCAGAAAGTCCAATTTTTGGAACATAAATCTGACGTGCTCCACTCCATTTCATCGCATTTAAATAAATACGCGTTGCATGGATAATAACGTCGGCACGGTCAGAGTTTAAACCTAATTCAGCAATTCTTTGTTCGTAAGTCAATGAATTTAAAAAGGCATATTGCGAATTGATGTAAATGTATGAAAGCGGTTTTTCCTGCTGTTTTCCAGACATTTTAAACAATTTATTGATGTTTCCTCCAGAACCAATCAAGGTAACTTCATCGTAATCTGCTGTATTGGCTTTGATCCATTTTTCGATTTCATCCCAAACTACATCATGAACCATATTATTCAGTAAACGAACGGTTCCGGCTTTGAATGATCTTGAAGTAATCATTTTTCCGTCAGAGAACAAAGTAAATTCTGTACTTCCGCCTCCAACATCAACAAAAAGATAGGTTTCGTCTCTTTTTAATAAATGATGTAAATCTGTAGAAGCAATAATTGCTGCTTCTTTTTTACCATCAATAATTTCGATTTTAATGTCGGCTTTTTTCTTGATTAAAGCCACCACTTCTTTTGCATTATAGGCTTCGCGCATTGCAGAGGTTGCAAATGCCATATAACGTTCTACTTTATGTACTTTCATCAAAAGGTTAAATGCTTTCATGGCATCCACCATTCGATCTATATTTTCTTCTGAAATTTCGCCTACTGTAAAGGCGTCTTGTCCCAAACGAATTGGCACACGAACAAGCGAACTTTTATTAAACTGTGGTTCTTTTCCATCTTGTTCTACAACATTCGATATCAGAAGCCTCATGGCGTTTGAACCGATATCTATTGCTGCAAATTTCCTTATATTAATCATGCTCACTCTATGATTTTGTAATTGAATTTAATTATTTAGTCTACTTTTTGAGGAACCTCTTCTAGTACCGCAATCTTGTCTTGATAATATTTATAGGTTTCAAATTGTGCTCTAAATGGGGCATGATGATTTCTAGGCTTATATTTATTATCTAATTTATAGGAATGGTATCTGACTTTTACGTTTCCTTTCCAGGCAATATTGAAATTGTCAATTAATTCTTTTTTGATTTCGTGATCGTAAACCGGACAGGTTACTTCTACTCTTCCGTCAAGGTTTCTGGTCATAAAATCGGCCGAAGAAATGTATACTTCGTTTAGACCTGCATTTCCAAAAATATATACTCTCGTATGTTCTAAATAGTTATCTACAATACTTATGGCTTCAATGTTTTCGCTCATTCCCGGAATTCCCGGAATCAGGCAGCAAATTCCTCTTACATTCAATTGGATTTTAACTCCTGCATTACTTGCTTCGTATAGCTTATCGATCATTTTAAAATCAGATAAACTATTCATTTTTAATTTGATAAATGTTTTTCTTCCTGCTAATGCGTGAAGGATTTCACGATCTATCAGTTTTATAAATTTTGTTCTTGTATAATGCGGCGAAACGATTAAATGCTTGTATCTGTGAATTCTGTAATTGATATCGAAGAATTCGAATATTTTCGAAACATCTTTTAAAATTCCCTGATGACAGGTAAAAAGTGTTACATCGGTATAAATTTTAGCGGTCGATTCGTTAAAGTTTCCAGTTGAAATAAATCCGTAACGACGATTTTTTCCGTCTTCGGTTCTTTCGATTACACATATTTTACTGTGTACTTTTAGTCCTTTTATTCCAAAAATAAGTTCAATCCCTTCTGTCTGCATTTGCTCTGCATAGGAAATATTCGAAGCTTCATCAAAACGTGCCTGAAGTTCAATTTGAACGACTACTTTTTTTCCATTTTTAGCAGCATTAATCAACGAACTGATAATTTGTGAGTTCTTTGCCAAACGATACAACGTAATTTTTATACTTGTTACTTTTGGATCCAGAGCTGCTTCTCTCAAAAATTTTGTCAAATACGAAAATGACTGATATGGAGTATGTATCAGATAATCTTTTTTATTGATTTTTTCCAGAATACTTCCGTCAAGACTTAAACCCGGAACTGGTAAAGGTTCGTTTGGTTTATATAGTAAATCGTAACGGCCTAAGTTTGGAAAATCCATATAATCGCGTCGGTTGTGATATCTTCCTCCGGGAATTATACTATCTGTTTCTACAATTTTCATTTTATCTAAAAAGAAACGCAGCGTATCCTCTTCAATTAAACTGTCGTATATAAAACGAACCGGTTCTCCTATACGACGGTCTTTTACAGATGTAGCAATTTTCTCGAGCATACTTTTGCTCAAATCGCTGTCTATATCTAATTGTGCATCACGCGTAATCTTGATCATGTGTGCCGAAACACTTTTGTAATCGAATATATTAAAGATGTTTTTTAGTTTATAACGAATAACATCATCAATTAGAATTACGTATTGTTTATCATCTTCTGAAGGAAGTACGACAAACCTGTTTATGGTTTTAGGAATTTCTATCAAAGCGTAACGAACCTCATCATTTTTTAATTCCAGACGAACGGCCAGATATCCTAAAGTATCTTTTAAAACCGGAAATACAGCAAGGTCATTTAAGATAATGGTTACTAACTCCGGACTTAATTTTTGCATGAAAAAGTCCTTTAGAAAACATTCCTGTTTTGGTGTAATCTGATCTTCGTTTATAATGAATATGTTTTCTGCTTCAAGCTCTGCTTCGATATTCCCTAGAATACGTAAACTTTCTGATTGCTGCTGAATTACAATTTCTGTAATATCCTTAATTAATTGATGGGCAGAAACTCCGCCTAAATATTTTTCACCGGAAATTCCTGAAAGGCTTAATCTTCGAATTGCGGCGTATCGAACTCTAAAAAATTCATCTAAATTGTTTGAAAAAATTCCAACAAAACGCAATCTGTCTAAAAGTGGAACCGTATTGTCTGCGGCTTCCTGAAGTACTCTTGCATTAAACGCTAACCAGCTTTTTTCTCTATCGATATATTTCTGTTCGTACACTTGATTTATTTTAGGTCTTTGGGGAATAATGTTTTATGGGTTTTGCCTTTATTGATTGAATCCCAGCTTTCTGAGTCAAATTGCAATGAAACAAAGCCGGAAGTTGGGACATTATCGATAAAAACATCCCCAAATTTATTAACAAAATTTGTAATAGCCTCGTTATGTCCAAAAAGAATAACGCTTTCTAAACTATTATCACACGATTTGATAACTTTTTCGAGTTGTCTCTCATCAAAAGTATACAGATCGTCTTTATAAATGATACTTTCTATGGGATACGAAATATTTTGTGCAAAAATTAAAGCTGTTTCTGAAGCACGTGCGGCTGTACTGCTCCATATAATATAAGTCTTAGGAAGATATTTTGAAATATTTGTCGAAACTTCATGAGCATCTAAAATCCCTCTCTTCATTAAAGGTCTGTCAAAATCTTTTAAAGGGGCTTCCCAGCTTGATTTAGCATGACGTATTAAAATTAAATTTTTCATAAACAGGAGGTTTAAAAAACCGCAAAAAAGGACTACGATTTTATTTAAGTTCTAATTTACAAAAGATATTTTAATACTCCCCTTTTTTTTATTTCTGTTAACATTAAATGGAAATTTTAACAAGAATAAATAATCCTCAAAACGTTAACAATCCACTTTTTTTGATTTTTCTATTCTTAAAAAAATGTTCTTCGTCTAGTAAAACTGCATTTAGTCGAGATTTTGATATTGACAATAAATTAACCAAATAATTGATTATTAACTATTTAACATCGATCAAGTAACATAGTTTTTGATAAAAAAGAAAGAAAAATCAGTAATAAATTTTTACCGAACTAATCAAAAAAATCTTTTTTTGAGGCAATTTTTAATAAAAAAAGAGTAGTTAAACGAGTTTTTAGGTTAGTTACAGATAAAAAAAATCAATTAGAAAAACTCTAATATAATTTTGATTATGTTAAAATTTCAAGAATATCACAAACTAAATTCTTTAAGTTATGAAAAGTAAATCTACTCTTAAAAAGGCCGTAAAATTTGTGAGCAATTGTAAGTATATTTTTTTACTGTCTAAAAATATCTTTCAAAAAAACATTTTTTCATTAACACTCTTCCTGATCTCTACCATCTCATTCGCACAGTCGCGTGCATGCAAAACGACTTTAGAAGTTGAGAAAAACAGAAACTATAGTAATGCTGGCGAAGATGGTGCTTACTTTACTCTTGTTTTAACAAATGAAGGTAATTCGACAGATGTTTATAATTTGAATGCGATTAATGTAAATTCTGCCTGCTCAAATAATGACGGAACCGGTACATCTGATAATGTTAATCTAAATAGTACTTTCTTGGATAACAATTCATCTCTGATAACTTCTATTACAGTTCCATCACATCAAACTGCAATTTTTTCAATTCATCTGACAGTTCCGCAGGGTACGTCATTCAATAAATGGAATTGCACGCAAATAAATGCTGTGTCTACAAACTGTTCTAACTACACAGTTAACACTGTGGTACATACGATTGTAAACAATCCTTCTGAAAATTAAATATCCTGAAAAAATATTTAGCCGTTTTTCAATTTAAACTTGCATAAAATGAAAAAAACTTTACTCTCTTTCAAGTTTACAAAAAAGATTAACAAAGCATTTTATCTGTTGTTGTTTTTGCTTTTTTCTATAATAGGCTTTTCACAAACGATTACACCAACAAAAATTGTTACTGTAGCTCCTGGAGTCTGCGGGGCATTAGATGTAGAATTAAAAATTCAGGGATCAAATCCGGTGGCAAGACCTTTAGAAGTTGTTTTAGTAATTGACGTATCTGGAAGTATGGGAGATGGAAACAATCCTAAACCATTGTCCCGGGCGCAAGATGCTGCTATTGATTTTATCAACAAAATGTTTTTGCCTGCAAATAATACAACCAACAAAAACAGAGTAGCTATTGTTACTTACAGTACTACAGCGTCAATACGAAGAAATTTAACACTGGCTTCTGGACAGGCAGATTTAATATCTGTTATAAATGGGCTTTCTGCAAATGGAAGCACCAATATCCAGGATGGCCTTGTAAAAGCAAAAACAGTTTTAGACGGCGCTACTTATGACTGTGCTACTGCCAGAAGTATTGTTTTATTAACTGATGGTGTTGCTAACGCAACAGGAACTAATGGTTCAAGCTGCTCTGATGGCCAGCAGGGAACTTGTATTCAAAGTGCTATAACTGCGGCTACGGCTGCAAAAACGGTAACGGTTTCTGGTACGAGTTATAATAATCAAATTTTTTCTGTTGGTTTATTCGGTGCTATTTCCGGCAGCGAACAGACTAATGCGCAATATGCTTTAAATCAGATTCAGTCTGGAGGTTCTTTTTTTACAGAAAATGCAGCTGACTTAACTGGAATTTATGGCCAGATTTTTACTCAATTATCCTGGGTTGCTAAACAAATACCTTCAACAGCTTTTGAAAAAGAGACCGTTGACAGTAATTTTATAATTGGAACGGTAACACCGTCAAAAGGTACAGTAACAATTGTGGGACAGCAAATCAACTGGAACATTGACTTTTTGAATGTTGAAACTATCACTTTAAAATACCGGTTGACTCCAAAACCAAATACTTGCGGAAATCAATTAGTAAGTACATCAAGACTAGATTTTCAAAATGCTGCCTGTGTCACCACATTTCAAAATATAACTTCGCCTACTACTAATGTGCCTTGTCCAATTATAACACTGGCATCACAAACAAATGTCACTTGTTTTGGAGGAAACAACGGGGCTATTACTTTAAATACTCCTACGGGCGGACAAGCTCCATACACTTATAAATGGACAAAAAACAATGTCGATTTTGCCACTACAAAAGATTTAACGAATTTAAGTTTTGGAACTTACAGAGTAACAGCTACAGATAGTAATGGATGTGCTACTGGGATTTTGACCGTTGAAATAACACAGCCAAGTGCGGCTTTAGCTTTAGCAGCTTCTTCCAGAACTAATGTAACTTGTTTTGGTGCAAGTACCGGAACGGTAACTGCGGGTGTTGTAACTAATTCTGTTGGAACGGTAACTTATACTTGGAAAAACGCTTCAAATTTTACTGTTGGAACTACAGCTTCAGTTTCAAATCTTCCGGCAGGAACTTATACTTTGACGGTTACTGACAGTTGTTCTTCACAATCTAATTCGGTTACTATTACACAGCCAAGTGCAGCTTTGGCTTTGGCAGCTTCTTCTAAAACTGATGTAATTTGCTTTGGAGCAAGCACTGGAAGTGTAACGGCGGGAGCGGTAACCAATTCCGTTGGAACGATAACTTATACTTGGAAAAATGCTTCAAATTTGACTGTTGGAACTACGGCTTCTGTATCGAATCTTCCAGCGGGAACTTATACTTTGACGGTTACTGACAGCTGTTCTTCTCAAACTAATTCAGTTACGATTACGCAGCCTAGTGCAGCTTTAGCTTTGGCAGCTTCTTCCAGAACCAACGTAATTTGTTTCGGAGCAAGCACTGGAAGTGTAACTGCGGGAACGGTAACCAATTCAGTTGGAACTGTAACTTATTCATGGAAAAACGCTTCGAATTTGACTGTTGGAACTACAGCTTCTGTATCGAATCTTCCGGCGGGAAATTATACTTTGACTGTTACTGACAGCTGTTCTTCACAATCTAATTCAGTTACGATTACACAGCCTAGTGCAGCTTTAGCTTTGGCAGCTTCTTCTAAAACTGATGTTTCTTGTTTTGGAGAAAGTACAGGAACTGTGACTGCGGGCGTTGTAACAAATTCCGTTGGAACTGTAACTTATTCATGGACAAATTCTTCAAATGCTGTTGTTGGAAATACAGCTTCTATATCCAATCTTCCTGCGGGAACTTATACTTTAACGGTTTCTGATAACTGTTCTTCACAATCTAATTCTGTTACGATTACGCAGCCAATTGCAGCTTTAGCACTTTCTCCTTCTTCTAAAACAGATGCTTCTTGTTTTGGAGAAAATACCGGGACAGTAACATCAGGAACCGTTACCAATGAAGTTGGAGCAATAACTTATTCATGGACAAACTCTTCAAATACTGTTGTTGGAAATACCGCTTCTGTTTCGAATCTTCCTGCGGGAACTTATACTTTGACAGTTTCTGATAACTGTTCATCTCAATCTAATTCGGTTACAATTAATCAGCCTAGTGCACCTTTGACACTTTCTGCTTCTTCAAAAACTGATGTTTCTTGTTTTGGAGAAAGTACAGGAACGGTGGCTGCGGGTGCGGTAACCAATTCTGTCGGAACAGTGACTTATTCATGGACAAATGCATCAAACGCTGTTGTTGGAAATAATGCTTCTGTATCCAATCTTCCAGCAGGAACTTATACTTTGACGGTTTCTGATAATTGTTCTTCACAAACTAATTCAGTTACGATTACACAGCCGAGTGCAGCTTTGGCTTTGGCAGCTTCATCCAAAACTGATGTAACTTGTTATAGCGCGAGTACTGGAACTGTGACTGCGGGTGCAGTAACCAATTCTGTTGGAACTGTAACTTACACTTGGATAAATTCTTCAAATGCTGTTGTTGGAAATACTGCTTCTGTATCCAATCTTCCAGCAGGAACTTATACTTTGACTGTTTCTGATAATTGTTCTTCTCAATCTAATTCCGTTACAATTACGCAGCCTAGTGCAGCTTTGTCCTTAGGAACTTCTTCTAAAACTGATGTAATTTGTTTTAGCGCAAGTACTGGAACAGTGACAGCTGGAATTGTAACCAATGCTGTGGGAACGGTAACTTATTCATGGACAAATTCTTCAAACGCTGTTGTTGGAACTACGGCTTCTGTTTCGAATCTTCCAGCGGGAACTTATACTTTGAATGTTACTGACAGTTGTTCTTCACAATCTAATTCTGTTATTATCACTCAGCCTAGTGCGGCTTTAGCTTTGGCAGCTTCTTCTAAAACTGATGTAACTTGTTATAGTGCAAGTACCGGAACGGTAACTGCGGGAACGGTTACAAATTCTGTGGGAACGGTGACTTATTCATGGAAAAATTCTTCAAATACTGTTGTTGGAAATACTGCTTCTGTATCCAATCTTCCGGCAGGAACTTATACTTTGACTGTTACTGATAATTGTTCTTCTCAATCTAATTCGGTTACGATTAATCAGCCTAGTGCGGCTTTAGCTTTGGCAGCTTCTTCCAAAACTGATGTAATTTGTTTTGGAGCAAGTACTGGAACAGTAACTGCGGGAACGATAACCAATTCCGTTGGAACTGTAACTTATACTTGGACAAATTCTTTAAACTCTGTTGTTGGAAATACTGCTTCTACATCCAATCTTCCGGCAGGAACTTATACTTTGTCAGTTTCTGATAACTGTTCATCTCAATCTAATTCTGTTACCATTAATCAGCCTAGTGCAGCTTTAGCACTTTCTGCTTCTTCTAAAACTGATGCTTCTTGTTTTGGAGAAAGTACTGGGACAGTAACATCAGGAACCGTTACCAATGCAGTTGGAGGAATAACCTATTCATGGACAAACTCTTCAAATACTGTTGTTGGAAATACCGCTTCTGTTCCGAATCTTCCTGCGGGAACTTATACTTTGACCGTTACTGATGATTGTTCAAGCCAATCTAATTCGGTTACCATTTCTCAACCGGGTGCAGCTTTAACTTGTTCAATTACACAAAATAAAGCCGTAACGGCAAATGGTTTAAGCAACGGAGAGGCTACTGTAACTCCAATTGGTGGAAACGGAAATTATACTTACTTATGGGATAATAATGAAACTACACAAAAAGCTATTGGACTTAATGCTGGATTACATACCGTAACCGTAACTGATGAAAAAGGCTGTACAACAACTTGCAGCATAACAATTACAGAACCTAACGTTTTATCTTGCAGTATTACTCAGGATAGTGCCGTTAAATGTTTTGGAGAAAGTAACGGTCAAGCCACTGTAACTGCAATTGGCGGAAACGGTGATTATACTTATTTATGGGACAATAATGAAACGACAGCTCAAGCAGTTTCTTTAAATGCAGGATTACATACTGTTACGGTTACTGATAAATTGGGTTATACTACAACTTGCACTGTTACAATTACTCAGCCTCAAGAAGCTCTTAGCGCCACAACGACACAAGTTGATGTTGTTTGCGGTGGAGGAAATACAGGATCTGCAACAGTTTTTGCTTCTGGAGGAACAAGTCCATATACTTATTCATGGAATACAAATCCTGCGCAAACTTCGGCTACCGCTACTACGCTAGCAGCAGGCAATTATTCTGTTATTGTAACTGACGCAAATTTGTGTACCGTTACAAAATCTGTTACTATTATTGATGGAGATTCGGTTAAACCAATAATTGATCCTTTACCAGAAACCTCAACAATCAATTGTCCTGCAGAGCCAGTTTTTGCACAAGCGACTGCAACAGACAACATTGGAACTATTGCTTCTTTAACTTATGAAGATGCTATTGTTCCCGGAAATTGTACTGGTTCTTATACAAAAACCAGAACTTGGACAGCAACTGATTCTTGTGGAAATATTTCGCTTCCTGTAAGTCAAACTATTATTGTACAAGATATAACTGCTCCAACTTGGACAACGCAGGTTGGTTCTTTAAACCAAACTATTGAATGCAGTAATGCTGAAGCTTTAACTTCGGCACAAGCGTTATTCCCAACTGCTTCTGATTTATGTGATACCGATGTTTCAAATATCACTAAAGTAAGCGGACAATTTATAGCTTCTGAAGGATGCGCAAATTCTGGAACTTATACTAACACTTGGACAGTAAAAGATGACTGCGGAAATACTTCTGATACTTTTAC